>NZ_PQVS01000011.1:0-171318 GCF_002922995.1 Lelliottia sp. 7254-16 | reverse complement strand
GACATCGATGCGGCAATCAAATCTGTTGATAACCAGCGCAGCCTGCTGGGTGCGTCTCAGAACCGTTTCGAGTCCACCATCACTAACCTGAACAACACCGTAAACAACCTGTCAGCTGCACGCAGCCGTATTCAGGATTCTGATTACGCGACAGAAGTGTCGAACATGTCTCGTGCGCAGATCCTGCAGCAGGCAGGTTCTTCTGTTCTGGCACAGGCCAACCAGGTTCCGCAGACCATGCTGTCCCTGCTGCGTTAATTTATTAATTAACGTTATCAAAGCGCCGCTTGTCGGCGCTTTTTTCTTTTATAATCAATCAAAAAGCGTTAAATAATATTTAAAACGCTAAAGTTTGTATGAGTCCTGTCGATAACCTTTATGAAGGCGATGAAGCCGCTGGCGGCATGCCAACCCATGACTCATATTGAAGGATACATACCATGGCAGTGATTAATACTAACACCCTGTCGCTGATGACTCAGAACAACCTGAGCAAATCTCAGTCCTCCCTGGGCACCGCGATTGAGCGTCTGTCTTCTGGTCTGCGTATCAACAGCGCAAAAGATGATGCTGCTGGTCAGGCGATCGCCAACCGCTTCACCTCTAACATCAACGGTCTGGGCGTTGCTGCACGTAACGCTAACGACGGTATCTCTCTGGCGCAGACTGCTGAAGGCGCACTGGGTGAAATCAACAACAACTTGCAGCGTATCCGTGACCTGACCGTTCAGGCGCAGAACAGCTCTAACTCTGCATCTGACATCGACTCCATCCAGGCTGAAGTTAACCAGCGTATGGAAGAAGTTAACCGCGTAACTCAGCAGACCGACTTCAACGGCATCAAAGTGCTGAACACCGGTACTGGTTCAAGCAGCTACAGCTTCCAGGTTGGCTCTAAAGATAACGAAACTATCGCTATCAACCTGAGCAGCTCCGATAGCTACAACCTGTTCAGCACCGCGGGCGCAACTGGCGCAACTGGCGGCATGGTTAACGGTAACGCGCGTACCACTTCTGCAGAAGGTTTCGACGTTCTGAGCGGTACTATCACTTCTGGCGGTACTACCGATGGCAGCCCACTGGCAGACATCGATGCGGCAATCAAATCTGTTGATAACCAGCGCAGCCTGCTGGGTGCGTCTCAGAACCGTTTCGAGTCCACCATCACTAACCTGAACAACACCGTAAACAACCTGTCAGCTGCACGCAGCCGTATTCAGGACTCTGATTACGCGACAGAAGTGTCGAACATGTCCCGTGCGCAGATCCTGCAGCAGGCAGGTTCTTCTGTTCTGGCACAGGCCAACCAGGTTCCGCAGACTATGCTGTCCCTGCTGCGTTAATTTTCTTAGCGCAAATCAAAGGCATCTTCGGATGCCTTTTTTTATGTGCAATCGAAAGAGATAGCCGCTTTTCTGTTTGCTGTTTTTCGCCTCATATTCCCCCTCGTCGCGCACAATAACCTGTTTTTCATTTCTGTCTTCTGAACGTTGTGACGTGCAGGCATAAAAAGGAACCAGGATGCAAAGTTACTTACTCAGTGTTGATAAATTCGACGCTTATACACCCTATACCGTTGAGATTCTCGACCTGGTCGATTTCTGGTTGGCGCAGGACATTCACATTGACTTGTGCACGCAGTCTGCCGGCAGGGCCATGAATGGAAAGCTGGATGAGCTTAAAAAGACAGGGCGTTTCCGGGTCATTAGCGAAGAACAAGGCGACATCGCTCCAGCGTATGATCTAATTTTTATCTGGCGCGGATTCGTGAGTCAGAAGCTGATGACCGCGCTGCATGAGCAGCGTCTGAGCGGCCCGATAGTGTTCCGCCACTTCAGCGATTACAACGATCTTTACATTCCATACGGCGTACAGCTTGAAAACGATCTTGCGTCCCTGACGCTGGGGCTTTCTACACTGACGTGCGAGCAGTTAAAACTAACGGGTATCGCCGAGGACCAACTGGCACTGATGCCGTGGCTTGTTCCACAGCGATTTATAGATTACCAGGCACAGGCCCGTTCGACAGAACTAAAGCAGATCCTGTACGTTGCGCCTGAAATGTCTGCTGAAATATATGAATTACAACAAAAGGCAGCCGACATTGGGGTAACGCTGCACTGGCTGGATGAAAAACAGCAGCTGAATCTTGTTGAACCGGAATGGTTGTCACAATACGACGTTATTATTGCAAACGAGTCTTTAGTCGCCAAATCTCTGGCTCTGGGGATCCCTGTATTTTTAGCCGTTAATGGCTATGTTGACGATTATATCGATGCCGATAACATTGCAAGCCATGAGCACAATCACTTCAGCGGGATGATGTTGCGCAACTCTCCTGATAGCAAAGAATGGCTCTCATTACTGCAAAATGGTTATCAGGCTGCGGCGCGCTGGACGCGTGATAACCGCGTGCAGTGGTCAAAAACCTGGGGAATTAAAGAGGTCCTTGCGCGGATCTTTACGTCGTCTTTCCCGGTTAAAAAAACGGTTTTGGATCAAAAATCGTGCGATGCGCTGACTTTGCACAGAAAGGCGCTTCTGGCGCACCAGTCGCTGAAATACTCGATGAGCCGCTGGCTGGAAGACCGCAAAATTAGCGATGCACGCCGGGATGCGCTGCTTTCGATAGCGGTTGACGCGCCGGGCGCTGACAGTATTGGCGTGGTAGTCATTTCTCGCAACGGGGATGCAGAAGCTTGCCAGCGGACGCTGGCCTCAGTGTCAATGCAGTCCCTCCCGGCTGAAAGCGTAGATGTAATAGCTGAACAGAATTTTGCCTCTGGCGACAGACCGTTAATCGGCGTTGGCAAGGGCTGGGCTGAAAGTCTGAATGCACTGCTTAATCAGCGTAAAGCCGATGCGCTGTTGGTGGTTCCTGCGGGCTTCACGCTAACTGATGATGCTCTGCTGCATTTTGCCGCCTTTCGCGTGAAAAACCAGAAAGCGTTGGCAGTTTACTGTGATGAGATGCTGGAATCGGCTCACGAAGAGCCGCTGCTGACGCTGCGTCCGGGGACGAATATCGATCTCCTGCGCGCAACGCCTTATCCTGGCCAAACCTGGCTTATCAACCGTGAAGCCGCACTTCAGGTAGGAGGAGTCGACAGTCGTTTTCAGGAAATGGCGCTGATTGATCTCATCTGGCGTTTTGTGGAAGCAGGGGGATCCGCTGCGTTTGACCGGGTTGCTGAAGTTCTGGTATCGGCGGACAGTTTGCCTAAGGTGTGGCAAACCTCAGCGAAAGTATTGGCTGAACACCGGTTGGTCGTCATTGAGCATCTTGAGCGTCTGGGGATTACTGCTTCACTGGAAGAAGGGGCTGATATACCCCGTCCGCGCATTCGCTATCACTGGGATGTTAAACCGCTGGTTTCGATCATCATCCCGACCCGCGACCACGTGGCGTTACTGCGTCGATGCATCGAAAGCCTGATGGAAAAAACGCAGTACTCGCAGTACGAGCTGTTGATTGTCGATAATCAGTCAGTGGAGGCGGATGCATGCGATTTTCTCGGGCAGCTTGAACGGCTGGGGATAGACCAGGTTCGCGTGCTGCGTCATGACGCACCGTTCAACTTTGCACAAATGAATAATCTGGCCGCGCAATACGCGCGAGGCGAAATCCTGCTGTTCCTGAATAACGACTGCGAAATTATTGATGGGAACTGGCTGGAGGCAATGGTCGAACATGCGCTACGTCCTGAAATTGCTCTGGTGGGTGCTCGTCTGGAATATGCAGATGGTCGCGTACAGCATGGCGGTTACCTTACCGGTATTCAACAGGGCGTGGGCGTTGCATTTGAAGGGGTTGAGGGTGACAGCAGCGGGTTCGAGCACTTCCTCAAAACACCCCATAACCTGAATGCCGTTAGCGCGTCCTGCATGATGGTAAGGAAAGACGTTTTCTTCTCCCTGAATGGTTTCACTGAAGAGGTATTCCCGCTTTATTTTGCCGATGTAGACCTCAGTTTGCGTGCGCAGGCCCAGGGTTATCTGAATATCTGGACGCCTTATGCAAGGGTAAAACACATGGGGGGAGCCACGCGGCTACTCAGCCAGAAGTTCCACGTTCAGGAACGCCCGCTGGTAGAGGACTATTCCGCACTGTATCAGGAATGGCGACAAGCGTTACTGGCCGATCCTTCATATCATCCACTGATGCAAAAAGCGGGCACACCTTTTACATTGAGTGAAAACACGGCTCGATTCCATGAGCCGCTTCCGGGCCGTCCTTTACCCGTGATTCTGGCGCACCACATCAACTGGCAGGGGAATGGGCACCATCGCGTGTTGCAGCCGTTCAAAGCAATGGAGCGTCATACGCTGCTGGAAGGGGGGCTGGTTAATGCAATTCCTGGTCTGATGGAAGTGGCACAGCTACAACCTGATGTGGTTTTACTTGAACTGCCGACAGGAAGTCGCTTCCCGGATGTGATGCAGCAAATGCGAAATATCTCAGGGGCAAAAATTGTCGTTGAATATGATGACTATCTCCTGAATCTGCCGATGAAAAATGGCAATAACAGTAAATTCCCACAGCATATGGCAAAGAGTCTGCGCAAGATTATGGACAGTGCGGACTGGGTGGTGGTGTCTACCGCGCCTCTGGCAGAAGCCTACAGTCGCTTCCATTCTGATATCCGTATCGCGCAAAACCGCCTGGCACCGGACCAGTGGGGGCATTTACGCAGTCTGAGTGGGACAGGTAAAAAAGTCCGCGTCGGCTGGGCAGGGGGCAGTTCTCATGCCGGAGATCTGGAGATCCTGTTGCCTCTCATCAAAGAGCTGGAGCATGAGGTCGAGTGGGTCTTTATGGGAATGAAACCCAAAAATGTGCGCTGCGAATTCCACCCTGGCGTGCCATTCGAAATGTACCCCGAAAAACTGGCAAGCCTGAACCTGGATCTGGCGCTGGTACCACTTGAAATCAATCACTTCAATGAGTGTAAAAGTAACTTACGGCTTCTGGAAATAGGCACCTGTGGGGTTCCGATTATTGCCACGGATATTGAACCTTATCGCTGCGATCTGCCGGTAACGTTGGTAGAAAACCGCTTCAAAAACTGGATGAGCGCGATTCGGGCGCACATCAGCGATGCGCAGTATCTTGCCTCTCAGGGGGATAAACTACGCGAAGCAATTCATCGCGACTGGTATTTGCGAAATAACGGTCTTGATGACTGGCGCAAAGCCTGGTTGATGGACAGGAAGTAAAAAAGTAAAGGCACCTGCAAAGGTGCCTTTCTGTTTCTGCGTTACGCAAGCCAATGTGCGGCATGAAGGGATAAATCATCGCGCCATAGCATACCGTTTTGTCTCACCTGATCTTTAAGTGCATCCCCTGCGTTCAAGCGAGCGCGCGGATCTTGTACGTACGCGGAGATGGCTTCAATCCAGCTATTATTGGTGTTTTTCACGCGAGTCACCCGATACTCATTGCGCATACTAATGTTATCGCTGCAAATGACCGGATAACCGCAGGCACCAAACTCAAGCAGGCGGATCACACTGCGGTGACGGTTATAAGCGGTGTCCGCGAACGGCTCCAGGACAAGGTCAAGATTCAGAGAGGCTAGTTTTTGCGGATAACACTCTGGGGTTACGGAAGGATGATACTCAGTAACATGAGCGCGCAGTGACGGCGGGCAATATCCCATCAATACCCACTCTACGCTTTTGGATAGCTGCACGATGGCTTTGTGAATGATTTCGAGGTCCGTGATATTTTCGCCATCACCTATCCAGCCGATGCGGGGTTTGTGGCCATATCCACGCGCGCTTATAAGATTGTCCCAGTGCGTCGGGGATAAACGCGGTGTAACGATGCGAATGTCATGATGCCAGGTCGCGCATGTTTCTGCCACCATCGGCGAGCTGACTACCAGGCGGTCTATGTGACGCAGGGTGGCCTGCAACGCTGCGCTCAAATCGCCGGTTAGTGTCTCGCGTAAAGTCGATTTTGCCGACAGTGCTGGAAGATAATTATCCAGCGTGAAGACGGTGAACTGTGATGTTGCTTTACGCACTCGTTCCAGCCATTCCTGAGCGGCCGGTGAAATCGTCTCCTGCAAAATCAGGCTTGCGGGAGAAATACGCGCCATTTCACCGATTGATGGCGGTACGAAAGGCACCAGCGTTTCGGCAACAGCTTCATCATTGAACAGCGTTAATTGATTGATGAAATGCTGCTGGTGGCGATGCGTTCTGCCAGCAGTTATCGCAAGGAGCGTCGGGATCGGATTCCAGTGCAGTGGTTTCCAGGTTCCCGGTGCATCAGTCTGAAGCTGGAATCCGGTATTATTCAATGACAAATTGGGGTTATAGGCCGGATCGTTGGCAATCAGTGGCAGCCATTTCTGATACATCGCATCTTGCTCACCCATAAAACGCTGACGTTTTTTTTCCTGAGTAGCTTTATCCACAGATTTTTGGCTGACGCTGCCCTCATGCATCACTACTGAATACGGCGTCCATACTGTCAGATAACCGGCTTCACGTACTTTGAGGCAGAAATCCACATCATTGTAGGAGACGCGGAACTGTTCTTCGTCGAGGCCACCAACTGCCTCGTAAACCGATTTACGGACCAGCAGACAGGCGGCTGTCACCACATTGTAGTTTTGATCGCAGTGCAGACGATTCATATAACCCGGTTTGTCTTTTTCACTGTTAATGAAGGGGTGATCCGCAGGGCCTCTTAATCCCATTACCACGCCTGCATGCTGAATATTACCGCTTGGGTATAGTAACCGGGCTCCCGTTATCCCCACTTCAGGGCGTAAACCATGATTCAGAAGATGGTCGAGCCAGTTGTTTTCAATCACACCCGTATCATTGTTCAGCAACACCAAATATTCGCCACGCGCCTCACGGGCTGCCATGTTATTGATCGCGGAATAGTTAAAAGGGTGAGGGTAGCGCAAAACGCGAATGCGCTGCGGATCGATAGTTGAAATCCCGTTTAGCCACTCAAGCGCTTCTGGCGTTTCACTGTTATTGTCGACGATCAGCACTTCGTAATTCGGATAACGTGTTTTTTCCAGCAGGGTAGTGACACAGTGAACGAGGATCGGCAACTGATCTTTTGTCGGAATAATAATGGAAACCAGCGGTTGCTGCTGATGATGATAACGTAAGGCATAGAGCCCTGGACGCTCTGATTCCACTTCCCCTGCAGGATAACCGCGCTGGCGAAGATGATTGCGCAGGATAGTTTTTTCTTCATCGAGAGCAATCGTGAACTGGCCGTGCGAGGCGACTAAAGGTTCTGGAATATGCCCCGCAAACTGAATGCCTTTTTGCTCAATCAGGCGGACGATATATTCAAATTGCCATGCCTGGCGGTACATTCGATTAAACCCGCCAAGCGACATCAGCGTTGAGCGCTTGAAAATCCAGTGACGGGACATTTCTGCCGGGTTACTCAGGAGCAAATCGAGGTTAAAGTCCGGGCGCAGCGTGGTCCCGGTGATTTTGTTGCCAACGATATTCACTTCGTCAGCATAAATAGCATCGCAGCCCGAAGCGCCTTCCAGAGCCAGATCGAAAGATAACAATCCGCTGACCAGAAGTTGTTCGCCGGCCTCTAATACCATGACCCAATCGTGCGAACTTGCCGTCAGAAAATCGTTGATACGGGAAACAGCATTTAATACCGTCGCATCTATTACAGACGTCGGATATCGAGTGGGTGAAACACTGTTACCCACAATAACGGGATGAAGCGTCAGCCCAAAACCCTGCCACGCAGTGATACTATCCACTGTACGTTCAAGCGCATCTGCGTGCCCATTTTCGCGGATAAATACGCAAAGTGACTGTTGGATAGCGCGCGATGCCTGGAAAGAGGCAGCCAGCTCTTGATGTTGCGGGGGGAGAGTTCGTGATTCGACCCACTTTGTTATTTGCTCGCTGTGGTAATCCTGAGCGCTACGGTGCATCGCGTGCTGCAATGCATGCACAAGATTGACCTGATGCACTTCATTCGGTGAGTGCAACGCAGCAATCGTTACATGCTGGTTTTCTTCTTTCGAACCTTTATACCAACCCAATTTTTTGATCAATTGCGGCATCAAAGAGTAGGTTCTGGTGACCTGCTCCTGCTGCGATTTTGCCATTTGGCTGATTTGCGAGTCAGATATCCGGAATGAAGAGAGCGGTTCGCTGATGAACGCGAGGTCTCCTTTACGGAATAACTTAATCATTAGCGCGGCATCGGCAAAATAAGGCATTTCCTCGTTATCAATATTGAATATTTGATCGCCGAGTGCGAGGAGATCGTCGCGATAGCACAGGAAAACGCTGGGCTCACCAATAAAGTTAACCTGATAATCACACAGGAAGGAAATAAGATCATTTCCGCTGAGAAGCGTGTCCTGCTGGAAAGGAAACGCGGTGGCGACAATATCAGGTAATATATTCCCGAGTTCATCAATGCGTGTTCTACGTGAAGATGCCAGGACAATATCAGGATTATCGTTTAGGGCTTTGACTAATCGGGATATACAGTTTTTAGCGATGAGATCATCATCATACAGAAATTTAATGTATTTCCCTTTTGCATGGCTGAGGCAATGCAAAACATTTCCGGTTTCCAGCAGACGTTGAGTGTTTTTATGATAACTAATTGGCTTACCTGAGGAGCGGGCAAGGTGCTCGCACGTCACGCGGATAGCGTCGTTGTCACCATCATCGCAAACAATAATTTCAGTATTCGGCCAGTCCTGATCTATGGCGCTCTGGAGTGCTTGTTCGAAGAAATCGGCCTTGTAAGCCGGAATGAGAATACTGACTAATTCATGCTGAGACATATTTTTTCTCGTCATTATTATTTTCTTCTTCGAATGAACTATCCTGAGATTCTATTTGAACACGGATATAGTGCTTACGGCCCTGTGCGTCTTTGAAGAATGCGTTTTTCAACGTTCCGTGAGTCAGTGACCTTAATAAATCAATGTGTTCTCTGAGCGATCCTGTTTTGTCTAAATCAAGCTCGCAGCATTTCCTGAAATCAGCAATGCTATTGTAATTACCTTCAGATTCTGGACAAGTCGTCGGGTAATCACCTGAAATAAGGTTAATAATATTCTGGTCAAGCAAGGTTTTTTCTTCAGCGATAATCTTGCGATACACCTCGAATGAGGTATCGCTTTCTGCAATCTGGATGACCGACTGATAAATAATCGCACCGTGATCGACTTCGTTGTCCATCAGATGAATGGTCACTCCCGCAGGGAGTTTGTTCATTATTGAGAAAACCTGGGGAAACCATCCTCTGTTGTAAGGATTAACACCCGGATGGACATTAATACACCTGACATGGGTGACCAGTTTTTCAGGGAAAATCTGCTTACAGTGAAGGCTAAACACAAGGTCGGTTGTCGCTATAATGTCATCCACAGTGAGACTGTCCCGCAGATCGCTTGATTTAGCACCTAACGCTGCCATTGCTTCCGGCTGTGGGTTTTTCGCAGAGTAGCAAAGCTTCATCTGAATCCCTTTCAGCTCAGGCACATTCTCCATAAGGCGCATGAAATGCTGCGATAACTCAGGGTTGTCAGAAATGACGAGGATTGCAGATGGCAGCTGTTTGGTATGATTTTCGATCATGATGAATCTCAGTCGATGAGAAAAATGTGCAGATCAACAACCTCAGCGATGATGTTAAACACCGGTTGATTGATTCGCTGCGAACAGATGAGAGATTTTTGTTATTTTATCGATGCCGAACTCTCCCCATGACGAAAACAGCAGGGCAATTTGCATTCTTTTTAGCCTATAGCGTGTTTTGCTGCGGATTCAGCAGCGGTTTGCCGGTAATAAGGACACCAAATTGGCGTTTGTTCGAGCGATCATTGACGTCATTAACTTATAAAATAGGGATTAAACGACTTATATGTGACGCCAGAAATGAACAATAAAATATTCGTGACGAGTCCTTTGCTGCCACCACTGGAGGAATTCATCCCCTACCTTGAAAAAATGTGGTCCAGCAGAACGCTCACCAACGGCGGAAGTTTTCATCAGGAGCTTGAGGCATCTTTAGCGGATTATCTTGGCGTCAAGTATGTAAGTTTGTTTTCAAATGGCACACTGGCTTTATTGACAGCGTTGCAGGCATTGCGTGTGACGGGCGAAGTTATCACAACGCCTTATTCTTTTGTCGCCACTTCACACACGCTGTTATGGAATGGTTTAACCCCCGTCTTTGCGGATATCGACCCTCTCACGTTTAACATCGATCCTGAGAAAATAGAAGCGTTGATCACTCCTCAGACCACCGCAATTATGCCCGTACATTGCTACGGTATTCCGTGCCAGGTTGATAAAATCCAACAAATTGCAGATATATATGGCCTGCGGGTTATTTATGATGCCGCTCATGCATTTGGTGTTAAAAGCAACGGCACCAGCGTACTGAATAATGGTGACCTCTCTGTATTGAGCTTCCACGCGACCAAAGTGTTCAACACCTTTGAGGGCGGGGCGATCATATCTCACGACCTTAAAACCAAGCAAAGAATTGATTATCTTAAGAATTTTGGTTTTGCCGGTGAAACCAAAGTTGTCGCGCCAGGCATTAACGCAAAAATGAGTGAAGTCTCTGCGGCTTTTGGTTTGCTTCAGCTAAAGCATATTGATCGTGCTCTGCTTGCTCGAGAGCAAATTTATCAACGCTATATGCGCGAATTAGCTCTCGCTACCGGCCTGTCGTGTTATCAATTTGCCGATGATTACGAGTGGAACTATGCATACTTCCCGGTTCTGGTGGAGGAGCATTTCCCCTTAAGCCGGGATGAACTCTATGAAATGCTTAAAGAAGAGGACATCTATGCGAGACGCTATTTCTATCCGTTAATTAGTTCGTTCTCTATGTATCGACATTTAGATTCAGCTGCGCCTCAAGAATTGCCTGTGGCCAACCAAATTGCCGAAAAAATCCTTTGTCTTCCTATATTTCCCGACATGACTAATGAGGAGCAGGGGAGAATAATTGAAACTGTACTTCGCCTGAGCCAGAGGAAATGTTCAGAAGATGTTAACGTGCAACAGGTTGCCTGAGTGACAGCACTTTAACGCTTAATAAAGCAGAGGGCAGATACCCTCTGCAATGTTAAATAGTCCATTACTGCAAATAACCCCTCATTTCACCCACTATTCACCCGATTAAAACCCCTCCAGAATCGGATAATCATGCCGATAACTCAATTAACGCAGGGCTGTTTATCGTGAATTCACTCTATACCGCTGAAGGTGTAATGGATAAACACTCGCTGTGGCAGCGTTATGTCCCGCTGGTGCGTCACGAAGCATTGCGCCTCCAGGTGCGATTGCCGGCGAGTGTGGAACTGGACGACCTGCTACAGGCGGGCGGTATCGGGTTATTGAATGCAGTTGACCGATACGACGCTCTGCAAGGAACGGCATTTACGACTTACGCAGTACAGCGTATTCGTGGTGCGATGCTGGACGAACTGCGCAGCCGTGACTGGGTGCCGCGTAGTGTTCGCCGCAATGCCCGCGAAGTGGCGCATGCGATGGGACAGCTCGAACAGGAACTGGGACGCAACGCGACGGAAACAGAAGTGGCGGAGCGTCTTGGCATTGCTGTTGAAGATTATCGCCAGATGTTGCTCGATACCAATAACAGCCAACTCTTCTCTTATGACGAGTGGCGCGAAGAGCATGGCGATAGCATTGAGCTGGTGACTGATGAAAATCAGCAAGAAAACCCGTTACACCATTTACTGGAAGGTAATTTACGCTCTCGCGTAATGGAAGCTATTGAAGCTTTACCGGAACGTGAGCAGTTGGTGTTAACACTCTATTACCAGGAAGAGCTGAATCTTAAGGAGATCGGCGCGGTTCTGGAAGTGGGGGAGTCTCGGGTGAGCCAATTGCATAGTCAGGCCATCAAACGCTTACGGACCAAACTGGGTAAGTTATAGGCGATGTTCGCCCGAAAAGTGCCGCACAACGTATTGACAACCAGGAGTTATCATGACGGTGCAGCAATCTAAAAGACGGCCTTTAAGCCGCTACCTAAAAGACTTTAAACACAGTCAGACGCATTGCGCCCATTGCAATAAGTTACTTGACCGTATCACGCTGGTTCGTCGTGGCGAAATCGTGAATAAGATCGCGATTTCTCGTCTCGACACCCTGATGGATGAATCCGCCTGGCAGGTGGAGCAGCAAGAGTGGGTGGCCCTGTGCCGGTTCTGTGGCGATCTGCATTGCAAAGAGCAAAGCGACTTTTTCGACATCATCGGCTTTAAACAATTCCTGTTTGAGCAAACAGAAATGAGTCACGGGACCGTGCGCGAATATGTGGTTCGTCTGCGTCGCCTGGGCCAGCATCTGACTATGCAAAACATCTCCCGCGATCTGCTGAAAACCGGTTATCTGGATGAAAATCTGGAACCCTGGTTGCCCGCCACCAGCACCAACAACTATCGCATCGCCCTGCGTAAGTATGCGCAATATAAAGCGCAAATGCCGGGCGTGATGAAGCAGAAAGTCTACGCCGGGACAACTTCTGATATATATTAAAATTGAATAAGATGTAGCGGACTCGTGTTTGACGTTATAAACGAAAGCCCTACACTACTCAAAAAACCACTATATCGGGGTCACTATGAAATTAGCACTTCTGGGTCGTCAGGCGCTGATGGGCGTCATGGCTGTTGCACTGGTCGCAGGGATGAGCGCGAAAACCTTCGCCGCTGAGAATCTGCTGAATAAAGTGAAAGAACGCGGCACGCTGCTGGTTGGGCTGGAAGGCACCTATCCGCCATTCAGTTTCCAGGGCGATGACGGCAAACTGACCGGTTTTGAAGTTGAATTTGCTCAAGAGCTGGCGAAACATCTGGGTGTTAAAGCCGAACTCAAACCGACCAAATGGGACGGGATGCTGGCGTCGCTGGACTCCAAACGTATCGACGTGGTGATCAATCAGGTGACAATCTCTGATGAGCGTAAGAAGAAATATGATTTCTCTACGCCGTACACCGTGTCCGGCATTCAGGCGCTGGTGAAGAAAGGCAACGAAGGCACGATTAAATCTGCCGCCGATCTGAAAGGCAAAAAAGTGGGCGTCGGTCTGGGCACTAACTATGAAGAGTGGCTGCGCCAGAACGTTCAGGGCGTCGACATCCGTACGTACGATGATGACCCGACTAAATATCAGGATCTGCGCGTTGGCCGTATCGATGCCATCCTGGTTGATCGCCTGGCAGCGCTGGATCTGGTGAAGAAAACCAAAGATACGCTGGCGGTCGCGGGTGATGCGTTCTCCCGTCAGGAAGCCGGTGTCGCTATCCGCAAAGATAACCAGGACTTGGTTAAAGCCGTGGACGGTGCAATCGCCGATATGCAGAAAGACGGTAGCCTGAAAGCGCTCTCCGAGAAGTGGTTCGGGGCAGACGTGACGAAGTAAGTCTTTCACTAAAAAAAAGGCGCTTTTAAAAGCGCCTTTTTCATTTCTGGCACTCTTGCGTGCATAATAAAAATAACAAACAAAAACAGCGTTACCGGAGGTTTCATGTCACTGCAAAATTTAACGCGTTTTCCGCGCCTCGAGTTTATCGGCGCGCCAACGCCACTGGAGTACCTGCCGCGTTTTTCTGACTATTTAGGACGCGACATTTTTATCAAACGTGACGATGTGACCCCAATGGCAATGGGCGGGAACAAGCTGCGTAAGCTGGAGTTCCTGGCAGCCGACGCTTTGCGCGAAGGCGCGGATACCCTGATCACCGCTGGTGCGATTCAGTCAAACCACGTGCGCCAGACGGCAGCGGTGGCCGCGAAGCTCGGGCTGAACTGCGTGGCGTTGCTGGAAAACCCAATCGGCACGCACGCGGAAAACTATCTGACTAATGGAAACCGTCTGCTTCTGGACTTATTTAACGTGCAGATTGAGATGTGTGATGCGTTGACCGACCCGGCGGCACAGCTGGAAGCGCTCGCGACGCGCGTCGAAGCTCAGGGCTTTCGTCCGTACGTGATTCCGGTCGGCGGCTCAAACGCGCTGGGTGCGCTGGGCTATGTAGAGAGTGCGCTGGAAATCGCCCAGCAGTGCGAAGGGGCGGTGAGCTTGTCTTCGGTGGTAGTGGCATCCGGCAGCGCCGGGACGCACGCCGGGCTGGCGGTAGGGCTGGAACAGCTGATGCCGGACGTCGAGCTGATTGGCGTCACCGTATCGCGTAGCGTTGCCGATCAGAAGCCAAAGGTTGTGACCTTGCAGCAGGCGGTTGCACAGCAGCTGGAAGTGCAGGCGAAGTCGGATATTCTGCTGTGGGATGACTATTTTGCCCCAGGCTACGGCACGCCGAACGAAGAAGGGCAGGAGGCGATCAAACTGCTGGCGCGTCTGGAAGGCATTCTTCTGGATCCGGTGTATACCGGTAAAGCAATGGCGGGGCTGATCGACGGCATTACCCAGAAACGCTTTAAGGATGAAGGGCCGATTCTGTTTGTTCACACGGGCGGAGCGCCAGCGTTGTTTGCCTATCATCCTCACGTCTGAAATGCGGGTCGAAAATAATAATGCAAGAAAGTATTCAACTGGTTATTGATTCGTTGCCCTACCTGCTCAAAGGGGCGGTGTTCACGCTGCAACTGAGTCTGGGAGGGATGTTCTTTGGCCTGGTGCTGGGCTTTATCCTGGCATTGATGCGCATGTCGCCGATCCTGCCGGTACGCTGGCTGGCGCGGTTTTACATCTCAATATTTCGCGGTACGCCACTGATCGCTCAGCTGTTTATGATCTACTACGGCCTGCCGCAGTTTGGTATCGAGCTGGACCCGATCCCGGCGGCAATGATTGGCCTGTCGCTGAATACCGCTGCGTACACCTCTGAAACGCTGCGAGCGGCGATTTCCTCTATCGATAAAGGCCAATGGGAAGCGGCGGCCAGTATCGGCATGACGCCGTGGCAAACGCTGCGTCGGGCCATTCTGCCGCAGGCGGCACGCGTGGCGCTCCCGCCGCTCAGCAACAGCTTTATCAGCCTGGTGAAAGACACGTCACTGGCGGCGACGATCCAGGTGCCGGAACTGTTCCGTCAGGCGCAGCTCATCACCTCGCGCACGCTGGAAGTTTTCACCATGTATCTGGCAGCTTCGCTGATTTATTGGGTCATGGCGACAGTGCTTTCGGCACTGCAAAACTATTTTGAGAACCAGCTTAACCGCCAGGAGCGAGATCCGAAATGAGTGCTATCGACGTCAAAAACCTGGTCAAAAAATTCCACGGGCAAACCGTGTTGCATGGTATTGATCTGGAAGTGCAAGAGGGCGAGGTGGTGGCGATTATCGGCCCAAGCGGTTCCGGTAAAACCACCCTACTGCGCAGCATTAATTTGCTGGAGCAGCCAGAAGGGGGAACCATTCGCGTCGGGGATATCACCATCGATACCGGAAAGTCCCTCGGGCAACAAAAGGGGCTGATACGCCGCCTGCGCCAGCATGTGGGCTTTGTCTTTCAGAGCTTCAATCTGTTCCCGCATCGTACGGTGCTGGAGAACATTATTGAGGGGCCGGTCATTGTAAAAGGTGAGCCGAAAGAGGAAGCGACCGCGCGTGCGCGGGAACTGCTGGCGAAAGTTGGGCTATCGGGGAAAGAGACCAGCTATCCACGTCGTCTCTCAGGCGGACAGCAGCAGCGCGTAGCCATTGCGCGTGCGCTGGCGATGCGCCCGGATGTTATCTTGTTCGATGAACCGACGTCAGCACTGGACCCGGAACTGGTTGGCGAAGTGCTGAACACTATTCGCCAGCTGGCGCAGGAAAAACGCACCCTGGTTATCGTTACTCACGAGATGAGCTTTGCCAGAGATGTCGCCGACAGGGCGATTTTCATGGATCAGGGGCGCATTGTGGAGCAAGGTCCAGCAAAAGAATTGTTTACTAATCCGCAATTACCTCGCACACGTCAGTTCCTTGAAAAGTTCCTGACACGGTAGTCTGGCTAAAGCTGATTTGCTCCGGAAAGATAATTCGGAGCAAATTATTCTCCATAATACGGATTATGTAGATATATTTATTCTGTCTGGCATCACTTAAAGTACTGGAAATGAAAGCTATTCTCACTTGGGGCGATATTTTATACATATAAATAAGATTTATGTGTTAGGTTATATTCACCATAATAATGATTATCTTTTTCAGGGGCTTCATTCAGTAAGTATGAGGGATACAGACTTTTTCACATGGCGACGGAATTGCTTCCTGCGATTCCAGGAAATGGGCACGGTTGACGAGGTTTATAACGAACTTCAGCAACAAACACAGGCACTCGAATTCGATTATTACTCACTCTGTGTTCGTCACCCGGTTCCGTTTACGCGGCCTAAAATTTCGGTTCATTCAAGCTATCCGCCTGAATGGATGTCGCAATATCAGTCAGAAAACTATTTCGCTATTGATCCGGTATTAAAGCGAGAGAATTTCATTCAGGGACACCTTCCCTGGACGGATGACTTATTCTCTGAAGCGCAACCATTATGGGATGGGGCTCGCGACCACGGTATCCGTAAGGGGATTACCCAATGTTTAATGCTGCCTAATCACGCGTTAGGCTTTCTGTCCGTTTCCCGAACCAGTCAGTTTGGCAAAATGATGGACAGCGAAGAAATAGAGTTGCGTCTGCAAATGTTAGTGCAAATGGCGCTGACGGCGTTGCTGCGCTTTGAACATGAAATGGTGATGCCACCTGAGATGAAATTCAGCAAGCGTGAGAAGGAAATTCTGAAGTGGACGGCGGAAGGAAAAACGTCGGCTGAAATCGCCATTATTCTGTCAATTTCAGAGAATACAGTTAACTTCCATCAGAAGAATATGCAGAAGAAATTTAACGCGCCGAATAAGACGCAAATTGCCTGTTATGCGGCGGCAACAGGATTCATCTGACAACACTTTCACTGTTCTGCGTGCCAGACACGAAAACGGCTGAATGCATTGCATTCAGCCGTTTCTTTATTACTGGCGGTAAGCCTGTTTAATTTGCTTAACCGTACCGGCAAATACATCTGCCTGCCCCTGATCTTCCATCTGGGCAATTTGTTTTTCCATCTTAATGATCACACGACCCGCGTCAGCCTGGCCCATCGCCTGCAACATAAGGGTCAGTAGGGCTTTCAGACAGGATACTTCCTGCGCCAGTTCTTGGTTATTTTCGGCAGTGGCGAATTCAGGTGTGCTCATTGTTATTCCTCAGTACAAAACGGCGCTTGAGCGCGACGATGAAAGTTATGGCGGCGGAGTATACCACAAGACAGAGGGAAAAAAGCAGTGGTTATTTTTTGTTCAAATGTGCGCTTTGTTTATTTGGGTAAACTAGCATTAAGTAGAATCACTTTAATGTTTTAACCTCTCTTAATTGTTTATAGGTAGTGTGCACACTGTTAATTATTGTTACAAAAATATAAGCGCTGTTTTTCCCTTGCGCTGATGGCCGCTTTTTTCGTAACTTTTTGAATACAGAAGCTTAAAAATTACGGTTATTCAGCTTTTCAAATGAGATTTTCTTTCCACTTGCTGTACAGGCTAATTTCCAAAAACGAGAACGAAATCGAATGGCGCATTTTTTAGCGTTTCAAACTTGGGACGAAAACCGTTAATATAAGCCAAATTAGCAGTCAGTCGCGTTATCCCTATTTCTGGAGACATTCCTTTGATCAACGTTCTTCTTGTTGATGACCACGAACTCGTGCGCGCAGGGATACGACGCATACTTGAAGATATAAAGGGTATTAAAGTCGCAGGCGAAGTCTGTTGTGGCGAAGATGCCGTAAAATGGTGCCGTACGCACTCAGCCGATGTGGTGCTGATGGATATGAACATGCCTGGCATCGGTGGGCTCGAAGCTACGCGCAAAATCGCGCGGGCCTACGTTGATACCAAAGTCATCATGCTAACCGTCCACACGGAAAACCCACTGCCGGCGAAAGTCATGCAGGCGGGGGCCGCAGGCTACCTGACTAAAGGTGCCGCGCCACAGGAAGTGGTTAATGCAATTCGTTCAGTGTTCTCCGGACAACGCTATATCGCGTCGGATATCGCTCAACAGATGGCGTTAAGTCAAATTGAACCGGATAAGACCGGATCGCCGTTTGCCAGTTTGTCTGAGCGTGAATTGCAGATTATGCTGATGATCACCAAAGGCCAAAAGGTGAATGAGATTTCCGAGCAGTTGAATCTCAGCCCGAAAACGGTGAACAGCTATCGTTACCGAATGTTCAGTAAACTGAACATTCATGGCGATGTCGAACTCACTCACCTGGCTATTCGTCATGGTCTGTGCAATGCAGAGACCCTAACAAGTCAGTGAGTGATGTGTTCGATTCAAAATCTTTTCTGAAAACCGTGACCAGCCAGCCTGGCGTCTATCGGATGTATGACGCGGGCGGCACGGTTATCTATGTAGGCAAAGCGAAAGACCTGAAAAAGCGTCTTTCCAGCTATTTCCGCAATAATCTGGCCTCCCGCAAAACTGAAGCTCTGGTGGCGCAGATCCAGCAGATAGACGTGACCGTAACTCATACGGAAACCGAAGCGCTGTTGCTGGAACATAACTACATCAAACTCTATCAGCCGCGTTATAACGTCTTGTTGCGCGATGATAAATCCTATCCATTCATTTTTCTCAGCGGTGATACTCACCCGCGTCTGGCGATGCACCGTGGAGCGAAACACGCGAAAGGCGAGTATTTCGGCCCGTTCCCGAACGGTTATGCAGTGCGTGAAACGCTGGCATTGCTGCAAAAAATCTTCCCGGTTCGCCAGTGCGAAAACAGCGTTTATCGCAACCGCTCGCGTCCCTGTCTGCAATATCAGATTGGGCGCTGTCTCGGCCCGTGCGTGGAAGGGCTGGTCAGCGAAGAAGACTACGCGCAGCAGGTCGATTACGTGCGTTTGTTCCTTGCGGGTAAAGACGATCAGGTGCTGACGCAGCTGATTGCGCGGATGGAAAAAGCCAGCCAGGCGTTAGCGTTTGAAGAGGCAGCGCGTATTCGCGATCAAATTCAGGCGGTGCGACGCGTCACTGAGAAGCAATTTGTGTCGAACAATGGCGACGACCTGGATGTGATTGGCGTCTCCTTCGACGCCGGGCTGGCATGCGTTCACGTTCTGTTTATTCGTCAGGGCAAAGTGCTGGGCAGCCGCAGCTATTTCCCAAAAGTACCGGGTGGCACCGAACTGGGCGAAGTTGTCGAGACCTTTGTCGGTCAGTTTTATTTGCAGGGCAGCCAGATGCGCACGTTGCCAGCGGAAATCCTGCTCGACTTTAATCTTAATGATAAAACCCTGCTGGCAGATTCCCTGTCCGAACTGGCTGGGCGACGCGTTAATGTTCAGACCAAACCACGCGGTGACCGCGCCCGCTATTTGAAGCTGGCGCGTACCAACGCTGCGACGGCGCTGACGACCAAACTTTCCCAGCAATCTACCATTCATCAGCGTCTCATGGCTCTGGCGACGGTGCTGAAACTCCCTGAAGTGAAGCGGATGGAGTGTTTCGACATCAGTCATACGATGGGTGAGCAAACGGTCGCCTCCTGCGTGGTGTTTGATGCGAATGGGCCAGTGCGCGCCGAATATCGTCGTTACAATATTACCGGTATTACGCCGGGCGATGATTATGCCGCGATGAACCAGGTTCTGCGTCGTCGCTACGGCAAGGCGATTGAAGAGACGAAAATCCCGGATGTCATCGTGATCGATGGCGGGAAAGGGCAGCTAGGTCAGGCGAAAGCGGTTTTTGCCGAGCTGGATGTACCGTGGGATAAACATCATCCGTTACTGCTCGGTGTCGCCAAAGGAACCGATCGCAAAGCCGGTCTGGAAACGCTGTTCCTTGAGCCCGAAGGTGAGGGATTCAGTTTGCCGCCGGATTCGCCTGCACTGCATGTGATTCAGCATATTCGCGATGACTCGCACGATCACGCCATTGGCGGGCATCGCAAAAAACGGGCAAAAGTGAAAAATACCAGTACGCTGGAGACGATCGAGGGCGTCGGGCCAAAACGTCGTCAGATGTTGTTGAAGTACATGGGTGGATTGCAAGGATTACTCAACGCCAGTGCAGAGGAAATTGCAAAAGTGCCGGGTATTTCGCAAGGGCTGGCAGAAAAGATCTACTACTCGTTGAAACATTGAGGGCTCTGTAGCAACATAGAGCTAAATTTTACTGACAACAGACAGTTACCGTCACTATGCGATTTAACATCCCTACGTTGCTCACGCTTTTTCGCGTCGTACTTATCCCGTTCTTTGTGTTGGCTTTTTACATGCCGTTCACGTGGGCTCCTTTCGTATGTGCGCTGATCTTCCTTGTGGCCGCAGTGACGGACTGGTTTGATGGCTATCTGGCGCGACGCTGGAATCAGAGCACGCGCTTCGGTGCATTCCTCGATCCTGTTGCCGATAAAGTCATGGTCGCCATTGCGATGGTGCTGGTGGCAGAGCATTACCACACCTGGTGGGTAACGCTGCCGGCGGCAACGATGATTGGCCGAGAAATTATTATCTCTGCGCTGCGCGAGTGGATGGCTGAGTTGGGCAAACGTAGCAGCGTGGCGGTCTCCTGGATTGGTAAAGTGAAAACTACCGCGCAGATGGCCTCTCTTGTGTGGATGCTGTGGCGTCCGAACGCCTGGGTCGAGTGGGCGGGAATTGGCTTGCTGTGGGTCGCTGCGGTGCTGACGCTGTGGTCAATGCTGCAATACCTCAATGCCTCGCGCGGCGATCTGCTTGATCAGTGATCGTTTCGGCGTAATTTTCAGCAAACGATCCTGGGAAGCAAAAATAACGTTGACTCAAATCGTCATATAAGTAGAATGCAACGCATCGAACGGCGGCACTGCTTGCCGGATGATAATGAAATCAAGTGATTACAAATAGCTTGGTGACATGCGGGAATAGCTCAGTTGGTAGAGCACGACCTTGCCAAGGTCGGGGTCGCGAGTTCGAGTCTCGTTTCCCGCTCCAAATTAAAAAGCATCGGCAGTTGCGGGTGCTGGTCGCAAGACAAAAGATTTAAGGCGCGTTAGCAAAGCGGTTATGTAGCGGATTGCAAATCCGTCTAGTCCGGTTCGACTCCGGAACGCGCCTCCAATTTCTTCCCGAGCCCGGATGGTGGAATCGGTAGACACAAGGGATTTAAAATCCCTCGGCCATAGGCTGTACGAGTTCAAGTCTCGTTCCGGGTACCATGGGAAAACAAGAATAAAATCAATGATAAGCAGTGTCGTGAAACCACCCTCGGGTGGTTTTTTTGTTTTTATACTACGGCAATGTCTTTATTCTTCCTTTCCCATTTCCTCAACCTGCGTGATTAAGAAAGATTCCAGTTCTGTATTTTAAAGCGCAACTGACCGGAAATCCCCGGAGTGGAGGGGCGCAGGACTCCCGTCGTGTCAACGGTGCCGCTGACGACAGGAATGGTGACTTCGCATTCGTGGCCGATCATTTGGTTAGGATTCAACGGAATATCCGCACTGGCAAAGCCGGAATCCTGCCAGGCATATTTGATCTTCCAGGGCGTTGTTTCATCTGCAGGCGGCACGATTTCCAGGATCAGCGAATTGCGGAACAGATAACCGCCTTCAAAATGCTCGTTAAACCAGAAGCGTTTTTCAATTTCATAATCCGGGATTTTAACTCCCAGCATCAGGCTATATGCCAGGGATGGTCGGCTTTTCTTCACCCGCGCACGGCGGGATAAAAACACGCTGGAGAGGTACTGCGACGAATGCTTTTGATCCCGCCACTCTTTCTGCGTCAGACAGGCAACGGAGTCTTCTTCTGCGATACGGCGGGTGAGGGACCAGGGTTTTCCTCTCGGTGATGCGATGGTTTCAATCTGATAAATGGCATCAATTTTCGAGGCATCGTCACCGGCGGCTTTCACTGCTGCTTTAGGAAGACGGATCTCGTCAAGGTCCAGCCAGATATCGACGCGTACGTCGCCAAACAGAAAACGCGACAGATTCTGGAACGCCTCTTCGCTGTTCACAATCCCGAAATAACCTGAATGCGCGCGATAGGCGAATGCCTTAGCACAGGGCGCGCCGATCGTCCCGTCGTCGTTCAATCCGTTTAACGTGGCATTTTCGATTTTGACCAGCCCATCGCTGCCGTTACCGACGAAGGTGCGCGATAACCCTGCGGCAACCTCATAATCCAGGCGATTGGTGCCCACCATAGTGAAAATACGCCCCGAGGCGAGACGTGATTCCGGGATCAAATCGACCCGGTTATACTTAGCGTAAGCTTGCCCAAGCGCAAGATACTCACTCATGCGCTGCTGATTAAAGTTAGTCACGCTACTCTGCCAGGGCAGATCAGGAATATTTATCCCTGCAAAATCAATTCCGTTATGGGGAGTGGCATAGGTAAAGAACTTATCGACGCTTGTCACCATCTTTTCTGGATCGAGAGCGGTATTTTGTAGAAATGCGCGGCACACCAGTCCGCCCATTGAATGGGCAACCAGATAACAGCGGAAATCGGCGGACGTCTGCACGCCGCTGTTGGGGTTGCTGATGAGCAGTCGCTGCACTTTGGCTAACAGCCTAGAAAGGCCCATTGCCGCTTCCTCCATGCTCGGCGTTTTGCCTGTTCCCAGTAGCGTGGACGCGTCGTCATAGTAGCGATATACAATAATGGATTTATCATCCAGCACATTACCGGTAGGTTTTCCCGTCGAGTCAAATTCCCAGCCTTCGTCGGTAAAATCCAGGCCCTGCTCAAAAACGTCGCTGTAGCCAAATTCAGACGCAAGACGAATGACCGGTGATTCGAAAAAGAACTTTCGCGGACGGTCTTTTTGGCTCGCTGAGGCACGCAGCATCGTAGAGCCTAAATTGAAGCCATTAAACGGATCAGCCGTAGTTTCATTTATTTCACGGCGACTCATTGCATAGCCACGGACATATATAATTGGCAGGAAAGGCATTTTAGTATTGGCCATTATCTTTCTCCCCCTATACTTAGTCTGCTATTTTTGTGAATTAAATGCGATTAATTATCATAAAAGCCATAAAGTATTCTTCTGGATTAAGGGTAGTCAGGCATGACAATACTTCAAGAGTCGAAAAGGCGTATTGAAAAATAAAAGTATTCATCAGGAAGTACTAAGAAAAAAGCTTAGTAAAGGGGTGATTGTTTTCAGCAGAAAGTATGATGTCAGGAAAGAAAGGACCCTCCATAGTTATCACCATAACAAAACTGTCATGTTTTATAAAAGGTCCACTGACAGTTAAGTGTCACTAATATATTGCCTTTGTGAAAGCGACAATCTTACAGAGTTATTAATCATTCATTAGCTGAATATATAAACGTTGTGTTTATCCCCGGAAATCCTTTGGGGTAATTAATCTGACAGGATAATTCCACCCCGGCATTCTTCGTTCAGGGTTAAACGTGTTGTACTTAAAACAGTAAACGGATTTCGGTTAAGTAAAGATGTTCAGGCGATTAATTCTTTCTGGTGAGGTTCATTCTTTCTCTGTCGATACCTTAATGCGACAGAGGCGGATGATGATAGCTTATTAATACAGAGGTAATGATTATGGCCACACAATATGACTTTACCGTTACGTTGCACGATCTTGCGTTTATCCTCCAACAGATAAAGATTTCTGAAGCGGCGACTAATCCTGACGGGTCAGTTAATGGCGAGCTTCTGCGGGAGCTGGTCTCCAGCCCGCTGTTACCCTATGGGCTGCGTACCGTGGATGGTTCGTGGAACAATTTGTTGCCCGGTCAGGAGCTTTACGGCTCGGCCGATCAAACCATGCCCCGCTTGATTACGCTGGATCTCAACAATCTGGAAGCGCTGCAAAAATACCTGATCCTCAACCCAAATCAGGTGGTTATGGATGCCGATCCGCGCATCATCAGTAATTTGATTTCTGACCAAACGGCCTCTAACCCGGCCGCACAGGAGGCGCACGACGGGCTTGCTGATGCCCCCGGCGGCGGCACTGTATCAGACAATGGCAGCCTGTCGATCCCCAATTTATCGCCTGATATCGGCTTGTCTCCGGCATTCAATGGCTGGATGACCTTCTTTGGCCAATTCTTTGACCACGGGCTGGACTTGATCCCCAAAGCGGGCAACGGGATTGTGTTTATTCCGCTTATGCCAGACGACCCCTTATACGTCGAAGGTTCCCCGACCAACTTTATGTTGCTCACCCGTGCTGAAGTGAATGCCAACCACGATACCAAGAACACCACTACACCGTTCATCGATCAGAACCAGACCTACACCTCCCATCCTTCCCATCAAATCTTTATTCGTGAATATGTAATGGTTGATGGCAAACCCGAACCGACCGGGCATCTGCTTGAAGGCAGCAACGGCGGGCTGGCGACCTGGGCGGATGTGAAGCATCAGGCTGAAACCTTGCTCGGTATTACGCTCACCGATCAAGATGTGTTCAATGTTCCGCTGCTGGCAACCGATCGCTACGGCAATCTGATTTTAAGCGACAACGGCAAAGTGCAAATCGTCACTGCAAGCGGTCTGGTTGAGGCTAACGGCGGCACGCTGCCATCAGACACCATCCGTACCGGACATGCGTTCCTTGATGATATCGCCCACACCGCTGCGCCTAAAGCAGGTCTGGTTGCAGATGGCGATTCTGATACAGGAAACGCTCAGGCGGGCGGGACCTACGACAACGAACTGCTCGATCGCCACTTTATTACCGGTGACGGACGTGGCAACGAAAACATCGGCCTGACCGCTGTTCACTCCGTATTCCACAGCGAACACAACCGTCTGGTTGAGCAGTACAAAACCACCATCCTTGAAAGCAACGACATTGACCTGATTAACCAATGGCTGCTGCCAAATCATCAGATAACTGAAATTCCTGCGGATACCAGCACCCTGCAATGGAACGGAGAGTATCTGTTCCAGGCGGGGCGTTTCGCCACGGAAATGGAGTACCAGCATCTGGTGTTTGAAGAGTTCGCCCGCGCCGTACAACCGGCGGTTGATCCGTTTGTGTTCTCGAACAGCGCGGACATTAACCCGGCGATTTTTGCCGAGTTTGCCCACGTGGTATATCGCTTTGGCCACTCGATGCTGACGGAAACCGTCGCGCGTACCGATGAGGACATGCAGAGTGATGATATCGGGCTTATCGAAGCGTTTCTGAACCCGGTCGCGTTCCATGAGCTTAACGGACAGACTGTTTCAACCGAGCAGGCGGTGGGGGCAATTGTGCGGGGGATGACCCGTCAGGTGGGTAACGAGATTGATGAGTTTATTACCGATGCGCTGCGTAATAACCTGGTCGGGCTGCCGTTGGATCTCGGCGCGCTGAACCTCGCCCGTGGGCGCGATACGCTCATGCCAACGCTGAACCAGGCGCGGGAACAGTTCTTCGAGTTAACCGGGAACAGTGAGCTCAGGCCGTATACAAGCTGGGGCGATTTTGCGTCGTTCCTGAAAAATCCGGCCTCGATTATCAACTTCATGGCCGCCTATGGTCAGCATGAGTTGATTCTCAACGCCACCACCAATGAAGCACGCCGCGATGCAGTGAACTTCCTGCTTTTTGGTGATGCTGACGATCCTGCCCGTGCCGATGCGCTGGATTTCTTTATGGGAACCGGAGCGTGGGCCACCAAAGAGACGGGGCTCAACAAGGTCGATTTTTGGATTGGCGGGCTGGCCGAGCGCAAAAATGAGTTTGGCGGCATGCTCGGCTCAACCTTTAACTTTGTCTTTGAAACCCAGATGGAAATGCTACAGGACGGCGACCGGTTCTACTATCTGAGCCGCGTGCAGGGCCTGAACTTGCTCAACGAGCTGGAGGGTAACTCGTTCTCGGCACTGGTGATGCGTAACAGTGACCTGGGGGACGCAGGGTCGTCTCACCTGCCAGCCCATTTGTTCCAGACGCCGGACTACACCTTTGAGGTCAACAAAGCGCTGCAAACAGATGTCGACCCTAAATGGGGGAATGCGCTCAAAGATCTGCTCTTCCCGCTTGTGGTACGCCGAGCGGCCGGGGCGGATGTTGACGGAGATGGCGCGGCCGACGGCGCGTATCTGAAATACACAGGGGACGGACATGTAGTGCTTGGCGGTTCGGCAGGGAATGACACGCTTATCGGCGGGAAAGGGATCGACAGTTTGTGGGGTGATGCGGGTGATGACCGCCTGGACGGCGGCGACGAGGCGGACGTGGTTCACGGCGGTGACGGAAACGACATTATTACCGATACCGGGACGCCGATTGGCGGGGCGGATTTCTTGCACGGCGACGCGGGCCACGATGTCATTTTCTCCGGCAACGGTAACGATCTGATCTTCGGCGGCAGCGGAAGTGATTTTATCGTTGTCGGTGAAGATGCGCAGGAAGTCTTTGCCGGACGTGACAATGACTTCGTGCTCGGCGGTTCCGGCGGTGATGCGCTGTTGGGTAACGAAGGGGATGACTGGCTTGAAGGCGGCGACGGATTTGACTCCCTGACCGGTGAAAACTCCGAGCTGTTCTTCAACAGCACCATTATCGGCCACGACGTCCTCAACGGTCAGGGTAACGACACGGACTACGATGGTGAAGCCGGTGACGACATCATGGTTCAGGGGGCGGGCATCCAGCGCAACAACGGCATGGCCGGTTTCGACTGGGCGATCCATAAAGGCGACCCCAACGCGGCCAACTCGGATCTGGGCATTCCAATCTTCGTCAACCAACAGGAGTTCATCCTGCGCGATCGCTTTGACCTGGTGGAAGGGCTGTCAGGCTGGAAGTTTGACGATGTCTTAACCGGCACGGAACAGCCGATCGGGACCGCGCCAGTTCAGGGCGTACCGCTGTCCAATAACCTCACGCAGGAAGGCGTCGACAGGATCGCCGGTTTGCAGAGCATTGTCGGCGGCTCGCGACTGACAGACCCTAACGCGGTGGTGTTTAACCCGGATAATGGCGGTGACATTTTACTCGGCGGCGGCGGTAGCGATCGCATCACCGGTAAATCAGGTAACGACATTATTGATGGTGATGCCTGGCTGAACGTTCGCATCGCGGTTTCCGGTATGCCGGGGTTAACCAGCGCCGACAGTATGAATGAGCTGAAATCGCTCATGCTGGCGGGTACGCTTAAGCCGAATCAGCTTTCCATCGTGCGGGAAATATTGCGTGAGGGTAACGGTTCAGAAACGGATGTGGCTGTCTATCGGGATCTGAGCAGTAACTATCTGTTTAACCGCAATGCGGACGGCAGTCTCACGGTGAACCACGCGACTCCGGCGGCCGGGCTGGCGTTTAACGACGGCGTTGACCGCCTGCTCAATATCGAAAAAGTGGAGTTTGGCAACGGTGAGCAGCTGTGGGTCAAAGCGCAGCAAGCTACCGGGAATCTGTCGATCACCGATGCGACGCCTGAGGTAGGCGACCTGTTGCGCGTGAATCTCACGGATCTTCAGGATGGAAACGGCATCGCGACGAATGCGCCGATTGTACTCACATGGCAGGCGCTGGTGGGCGGGCAATGGCGCGACCAGGCAAGCGGAGAAACCTTCCGCGTACCGGGTGGCATTCTGGGCGCTCCGCTACGCGTTATCGCCAGCTTCACCGACCGGATGGGCGATGCCGAGCGACTGGTATCGACACAAACGGGTGCCGTTCAGGTGCGCGATCAGCCGACAACAGGCGCTCCGGTTATCAGCGATCTCACGCCGACGGAAAGCATCACGCTGACCGCTGTGGTCTCGGGTATTGCTGACAGCGATGGTCTGACCGGCAACAACTTCAGCTACCAGTGGAGAATGAATGCGGGCAATGGATTTGTGAATATCGCCGGCGCGACAGGGGCGACTTACACGCCGGGGCAGGCCATGATCGGACGCACCCTGCAGGTGGTGGTGACGGTGGTGGATGACGAAGGCAACCCGCCAGTGGTGCTGACATCTGCCGCGACCCAACCAATCGGCGATTTGGTGACGGGGACCAACGCGGCGAATACCCTGGTCGGCACAGCATGGAGCGATATTCTCAATGGTGAAGGCGGGAATGACACTCTGCTGGGCCAGGCGGGAGACGATCTCCTCAACGGTGGTGCGGGGAATGACGATCTGAGCGGCGGTCAGGGGCAGGATATTCTGAACGGAGATGCCGGGAACGATGAACTCGATGGCGGTCAGGGCGCGGACATCATGGCCGGTGGCGTAGGTGACGATCTTTATATCGTCGATAACGCCGCAGATGGGGTCACCGAGGGATTGAACGGCGGAACGGATACCGTCCAGACCAATCTTGCGACCTACGTGATGACGGAAAACGTAGAAGTGTTGGTCTTTACCGGACAGGGGAATTTCACGGGGACCGGGAATGCGCTTGCCAATACCATCACTGGCGGTACAGGGAATGACCGGTTGTCTGGAATGGGCGGGAACGACCTGTTGCAGGGCGGGATCGGCAACGACGTGCTCGACGGCGGCGACGGGAACGATAACCTCGTGGGTGCCAACGGGAATGACAACCTGAGCGGAGGGGCAGGTGATGATGTGCTCTCAAGCGGTATCGGAGATGACATTCTCAGCGGCGGCGCAGGAAACGACGCGCTCGACGGGGGAACAGGCGATGACCGGTTCACATTTGCGGCGGGCTTCGGGCGAGATCGCGTTACTGGCTTCGACAGCGATGCGCGCGGTGGACAGGATCTCATGGATATCAGTGGGCTTGGGATCACCGGCGGAAACTTCGGTAGCCGTGTGGCGATTGCCGCCAGCGGAGGCGATGCGGTCATCACCATTGACGGTAACGTGATCACCCTTACGGGCGTCACGGCCAGCACCATCAATGTGTCTGACTTTATCTTATAACTCCTGCTGCTACGGCCATGAAAATGGCCGTAGCTCACCGCGAATATAAGGAGAACGTTATGCCGCGCCAGCAACCGCTTACTGAATTGAATACGGCTTTAAAAGGAACCCGACCGGTGTTTTTCATGTTGCTGTTTTTTAGCAGCACGATCAATATTCTGATGCTGGCCCCGGCAATATATATGCTGCAGGTTTACGATCGGGTGTTGGTCAGTAAAAACACCACCACGCTGTTGATGTTAACGTTGCTTATTATCGGCTTGTATACGGTCATTTCGATGATTGAAGTTGCCCGTTCCAGCGTCATGACGCGCCTCGGCAATCGTCTGGATGTGAAATTAAACCAACTTATTTTTAATGCGACCTTTAAACGTCGTATTGCAACGGGGGATAATAACCCCGCGCAGGCGATTAATGACCTTGCACAAGTTCGCCAGTTTATCTCGGGAAACAGTTTATTTGCGCTGCTCGATATTCCGTGGACACCTTTTTACTTATTCATCGCCTTTCTTGTTCATCCCTTACTCGGATATTTGTCCCTCGGGGGGATCGCTATACTGTTTTCGCTGACGCTGGTCACCGAATTAACCACTAAAAAACCCATCCAGCAGGCCCATGCATTAACGATCTACAATACCAGCAAGCTGAATAAGCAACTGCAAAACTCAGACACCATTGAAGCGATGGGAATGCTGCCAACCCTGAAGCACAACTGGCTTGAGCAGCACAGCAAAGCCCTGGTCATACAGACGCAAATCGCCGATAAAACCGCCGGGCTAAGTAGCCTGAGTCGTTTCGTGCGCATTTTGCTGCAGTCCGTGGCGCTGGGCGCGGGGGCTTTGCTGGTAATTGCCGGTGAAATCACCCCCGGACTGATGATCGCCGCCTCCATTATTCTGGGGCGGGTGCTGAATCCGGTGGAGCAGGTGATTGGCAACTGGAAACAGTTTGTGCAGTTTCGCCACGCCTGGCGCCAGCTTTCTCGTTTGCTGAGCGACTATCCAAGCGAGAAAGAGGTTCTGACGCTGCCCCGTCCAAAAGGCAATATCAGCGTTGAATCTCTGTTTGCCGCGCCGCCGGGGCAAAAAACGCCGGTGCTGCGTAATATCTCTTTTCAGCTCGAACAGGGTGAAGTACTGGGCATTATCGGCCCGTCGGCTTCAGGGAAAACCTCGCTGGCAAAACTGTTAGTCGGTGTCTGGTCACCGCTGTCTGGAAAAGTACGCATCGACGGGGCTGATATTTGCCAGTGGGATAAAGCCCTGTTGGGCCCGGCGATCGGCTATTTGCCGCAGGATGTCGAACTCTTTGACGGCACCATCGCGCAAAATATCGCCCGTTTCACGCAAAATGAGAGTCAACTGGTCGTCGCTGCCGCTACGCTTGCCGGTGTTCACGACATGATTTTGCGACTGCCAGAAGGGTACGACACGCCGCTCGGTGCCAACGGATATCAGCTTTCTGGCGGTCAGCGCCAGCGCATCGGTTTGGCCCGCGCGGTCTACAACAATCCCGCTTTTCTGGTACTCGATGAACCGAACGCCAGTCTGGACGACGCCGGGGAATATGCCCTCATTCAGGCCATCAATACCCTGAGAACCCAGGGGCAAACGGTAGTGATTATTTCTCATCGTCCCACTCTGCTGGGCGTGGTGAACAAAATTCTGTTGCTCAATGAAGGGACCATTCAGGAGTTCGGTACCCGTGAGCAGGTGATCGCCAATCTGCGGCAGGCCAATATTTTGAAACCGGTGGCTACCGCGTCTGCACCGCAAAATGAACCGCAACGCGAGGCACTGTGATGAAAGATAATCATGACAAAACCGTTGATACCAATATCTGGCCGCCGTTGCTGCGGGGCATTCTGGTGATTGTACTTGGCGTGGGCGGATTTTTGCTTTGGGCCGTGCAGGCCCCGCTGGATGCCGGTGTGGTGGCCGATGGGACGGTGACCGTGTCGAGCAATCGTAAAACTATTCAGCATTTGAGCGGCGGGCGAGTCACGGACATTTTTATCAAAGAAGGGGAGCTGGTTAAAAAGGGGCAGGTCCTGGTCCGGCTGGATAAAATCCAGCTCGATATGCGTTACAGCGCCCTAAGTGCGCAATACATCTCCGCGAAAACCATCGAAGACCGGCTGTTGGCAGAGCGAGACGGTATGAAATTTATCGCCTTTAGCGACGCATTATCGACGGCTTTTTCGACCAATAAACGTCTGGCAGAAGTCCGGCGCTTGCAGGAGAAACTCTTCGATACGCGCAAAAAAACTATTCAGGATGAACTGTCGATGATCCAGGAGACGCTGGATGGTCTGGCGGGGCAAACGGAGAATTTGAATAAAATAAAAGGCTACCGGGAACATCAGTTCATCCTGATTAACCGTGAATTAGGCACACTCAGAGCGCTCAGCGCCAAAAACTACTACCCCAAAGCACAACTGTTGGTGCTGGAGCGCGAGGCGGCAGAGATCTCCAGCAGCGTGTCGGAGGATATTCTCAACATCGCCAAACTGAAATCCCAGCAGAACGAATTGAGAATTAAAGCCTATCAGGTGAATCACCAGTTTATTCGTGAGGTTGAGTCTGAGCTAACGGTCAATCAGAAAGATGTTGCGACGCTCGAGGACGAACTGGCATCTACCCGCCATGAACTGGAAAACACCGAGATCCGCTCGCCGATTGACGGTATTGTGCTGGATGTGAAAGTCAGTACAGTCGGCGGCATTATTCAGCCCGGTGAACATTTAATGGATATTGTTGCCGCGAATCAGCCGCTGCAAATCGATGCCAAAATACCGGTACATGCGATAGATAAAATGGTGCCGGGGCTGACGGTGGATGTGATGTTCCCGGCGCTGAATCATGCGCTGCTGCCTTCGGTTCCCGCGCGTGTTTTAACGGTTTCGGCGGACAGGCTGATCGATAAAGTCACCCAGCAACCCTATTATCTGGCGGAAGTCCAGGTTAGCCCACAGGGGGTGCATTTGCTCGGTGACTACAAAATTAAAGCGGGGATGCCGGCCAGCGTGACGATAAAAACCGGGGAGCGTACGCTGATGAGCTATCTGTTTAAACCGCTGATTGCCCGGCTGGAGCTGGCATTTAAAGAGTACTAACCTGAAGTGTGATAAAATCGTTTTCTTTTTTTTCAGGAGTATCAGTAATGACTGAAGGCCCATTAAATGAAAACGAAATGGAGTGGCTGGAAGAGACATTAATCTCTCATGGTCATGACGATGCGTCCGTTCTCGATCTTTCTGAACTCGACGGCATGCTGACCGCAGTGCTGTCGGGTCCTGTTGTGGTGGAACCTGACACCTGGCTGGTGGCTGTATGGGGCGGCGAAAAACATATTCCGCGCTGGAAAAACGATCGTGAAATGAACCGCTTTATCGATCTTTGCTTTAAGCATATGAACGATATCGCCGAGCGTCTGAGCGATTATCCCGATCAGTTTGAACCGATGTTTGGCGAAAACGAGGTCGAAGGTAATACCTACACCGTGGTGGAAGAGTGGTGTTACGGCTACATGCGCGGGATGGCATTGACCGACTGGTCGACCTTACCCGAAGAGCTGAAAGCGGATTTAGCCGTTATCGCCCTGCATGGCAGCGATGAGAACACCGATCGCGTTGAAGAGATGACCGAAGAGGAATACCACGCGAGCGTCGACAGCATTCGCCCGGCGGCAATTCGTTTGTACAACTACTGGCTGGCGAATCCGCAGGAGCCTCTGGCGAAGAAACCGATCGTCAATGGCGTCAAAGTGGGCCGTAACGATCCCTGTCCTTGCGGCAGCGGGAAGAAGTTTAAGAGCTGTTGTTTGCATTAAAAACAGTGCCGGGTGGCGCTGCGCTTACCTGGCCTACAAAAAACCTGTAGGCCCGTGCAAGCGAAGCGCCGCCGGGCGGTTTTAGCCCACTTCGGGCAGTAATCCCGCCACAATCAAAAACTGCACCAAAATCACCCCAATCCCACACGCAAACACCAGGGCTAACAACGGCTTCCCGCCCCACACCCGATAACCCGAATCCGGATGTTGCTGGCGGCTTTTCCATACCAGCAGGGAAGGGAGCAGCAGCGCCAGCACGGCAAGCGCCACGCCCGCGTAACCGAGTGCCATCACAAATCCGCGTGGATAGAACAGCGCGAAGGCCAGCGGAGGAAGGAAGGTGATCAGGCCCGTCTGAATGCGTCCGCCGACGGAGCGATTCCGCTGGAATAGATCCGCCAGATAGTCGAACAGTCCGAGCGCCACGCCCAGGAATGAAGTAGCCAGCGCCAGATCGGCAAACAGATGCACCGCCAGCTCAACGTGCGGCGACGCAACCACTTCACGCAACGCCTGTAAAAATCCGTTCAGACCCGAGTGATCGGCCATCAGGCCTATAAAGGTCGAGGAGCCAATGCTGCCCAGCGTCACCAGCTGCCAGAAAATATAAGCAATCAGCGGAATGGCGCTGCCGATAACAAATACGCGGCGCAGTTTGCGAATATCGCCATTCATGTAGCTGACGATACTCGGCACGCTGCCGTGGAAACCGAACGAGGTAAAAATCACTGGAATGGCTGAAAGCGCCAGCCCCTGCTGGAGCGGTAAGGTCAGCAAATTGACTTTGTGGACGTGCGGGGCGAGTAATGCCAGCATCACCACCAGGAAAATAATCTTGGCAGTGAACAGAAAACGGTTAAACAGATCGACCAGAGAAGTGCCAACGCACACTACGCCACCGCCGATCAGGGTAAAGAAAATCACCCCGGTGGCCGGGGAGATATTTGTGCCAAACCAGTCGTTGACGCTGGAGGCAATCAGTTCACCCGCGCCGCTCATGTACGCCGCTGTCAGGGCATACATCAGGAACATCATGCTAAAACCCGTTATCCACTGGCCGTAGCGACCAAGATAGCGTGCCGCCAGCGAACCGAGGCCCGTATCTGCCGGGACGTGCTGATACACTTCCAGCAGCAGTAAGGCGGTGTAACACATCAGCGCCCACAGGCATCCCAATAGCAGCAGCGTAACGCTAAATCCCACGCCTGCTGCGGCTAACGGCATTGCCAGCATTCCTGCGCCAATCGTCGTGCCTGCGACGATAAAAATACTTCCCAGAGTTCTGTTCTTCACGCTTTCCTCTACTACAACCGCCAATGGCAACCTAATCTGCGGCGCAGAGTAAGACAAAAGCTCAATCTCGTCAAATCCCCGTTACAAGCAGTGTAATGATATTTTTACAGGGTTAAACCTGAGCCAGCGCAAGGCAGCGATACACATTCGCGTTTAGGCTGTCACTTTCACTTCGGAGGATTTATGGCGTCGATTCACGGACACGATGTGCTCAACATGATGATTGAGTCGGGTGAGCAGTACGGCGAGGAGAGCCTGGTTCAGGCCATTGATTCACGCTTTGGCAGTCATGCGCGTTTTCATACTTGTTCAGCGGAGAATATGACGGCGGCGGAGCTGGTGGCATTTCTGGCGGCGCGCGGGAAATTTGTTCCGCTGGAAGAGGGGTTTTCAACGCACGAAAGTAAAATCTGTCGGCATTAAAAAAAGGGAGCCGGAAGGCTCCCATAAACTTTATTTTTGCGTGTCGAGAGTCGACAACTCTTTATCAATAAAGTACAGACCTTCGCCTGATTTACCCGCCAGTGATAATTTATCGAGAACGGATTTAAACAGTTTCTCTTCTTCGTGCTGTTCTGCAACATACCATTGCAGGAAATTAAAGGTTGGATAATCCTGACCGATCATTGCCGCGTGAGTCAGCTCGTTAATCTTCTGAGTGATCAGCTGCTCGTGCTCATAGGTCGCGCGGAACAGTTCATCCAGAGAGGTGTACTCAGCAAAAGGAGACGCGACCGGGTTGATGCGCGGCAGGCTGCCGGTATCCGCGAGATAATCGAACAGGCGCTGCATGTGCGTCATCTCTTCCTGAGCATGGCGGCGCAGGAAAGCGGCAGCACCTTCAAAGCTGTGGTAGCTGCACCAGGCACTCATTTGTTGATAAAGCAGGGATGAAAAAAGCTCAAGGTTCATTTGTTCGTTGAGCTTATCAATCATTTCAGTTTTCAGCATAGCGCAGCTCCAGGAAATTATTTATTTTGTCAGTCAGGGCGTCACTATAATTTGTTATTTAAATATTTGCAAAAGGTAAAATAATTATATTATTTATTAAAAATACGAATGGGAATAAAACGCATTGGCAGTAGTTGATATATTAATGAGAATTGTTCTGGTTCTTATTTTAATGAGCTGCCAGCACTATTCTGGCAGCCCTACCCTTATTACCAGGTTTGCGTAGCGGCGGGATTAACCGCATAGCCATGCATTTGTACTGGATAGTCACCGTTTCGTTAAGGCACACCGAACCGCTGAACAGACTGCAGGTTTTAATCGGCTGGCCATAGAAAGAGGCGGTCGCGAAGCCCATGCTTTGACACTCGCGCGTGGCCGTCCCGTTGGTGACATAGTCATCGTAACGGGCATTTTGAAAAATCGCCTGGCCGTAATCCAGTCGGACAACACCGTTTGGCGCATCGGCATTGCTCACCTGCGCCTGACGGGTGACCGTGCAGCCCGCGAGGAGCAGAACTAAACCGGCAACGAATAATCTCTTCATATTTCGCTCTGATTTAATGGGAATACACCATTTTACCGTCCGATCAGTCGAACAATGCCAGGAATAGCCGGATGAATTTCCCTTTCTCTTAACAACGATATGATTTAGTCAGCGAGACTGTCGAAGATCGTGCAGAACTTCAAATGATGCTGACGGAACAAGGCGATAAGCTGCGGATCGAAATGTTTCCCGGCACCCTCAAAGATAACCTCACATGCCAGCTCATGAGTAAACCCCGGCTTATAAACGCGTTTTTGCCTCAGCGCATCGTACACGTCCGCCAGCGCCAGGATGCGCGCCTCAAGCGGAATGTTTTCCCCGCGAAGCCCTTCGGGATAACCACTTCCATCCCATTTTTCATGATGGAAGTGGATAATGTTTTCTGCCACCGGACCCAAACCCAGACCCTGAATGATCATATAGCCTTTGGTGGTGTGTAGTTTCATTTCGTTGAATTCTTGCGCGGTCAACGGCCCTTGCTTACGCAAAATGCGCTCGGGTACAGCAATTTTCCCGACGTCGTGCAGCGAGGCAAAATGTTCTATTTCAGCGATCATTTTGCGCGATAGATCCAGTTCACGGGCCATCATCCCGCAGTATTTCGCCACGCGCTGAATATGGCTCCCGGTTTCATCATCGTGCGCGCGGTTTACTTTCTCCAGGGCCTGGACGATGTTGCGGTTCACCAGCCGGTTTTCTTTCATATGACGACGCATCATTACCAGCATTCCGATGCTGAAAAGCGCGGTGATGAGCAAAATTACGCTGATGACCTTGAGAGTATTTTTGGTCAGTGCGGGGAAAAAGTCCCGCGTTTCGTGGCGCTCCAACTGCGTGCGGAAACTGGACAGGCGATTCACCTGAGTCAGCAAGTGATACATGGGATTATCGGGTTGAACCCAGGGACCGATAATCACTTCGCTGCGCGTCACGCCCGCCACTTTCAGTACGCCGCGAAAAAGCTCATTGCCGCGAAGTGTCGATTCCAGTGAGCTCAAATCTCCCAAAATATAGTCAATTTTATTGTTCTCAATCGCATCAATAAGGCCGTTAACGCTGTGTCGGGTGACGATCACCACATCGCTGCCAAATCGCTCCTGGAGATAGCGTGCCGAGAACGATCCCGCCAGCACGCCAACGCGCTGGCTGCGGATGCTCTCTTCATCCCACAAAAAGGGTTGCTTGATACGGTTGTAATAGACGTTATGCCAGGCAACGTCGGGGCCGATTCGCCCGGCGGCGTGATCAAGGTCTGTTTTCTCTGCGACGTCCACCAGGCGCACCGGCCAGCGCTGCTGCGCCAGCTCCTCGGCATAGTTATCGACAAAATGGACATCCACCTCCATGCCTAGCAGCTCGCGCATGTCATGGATCATGTTGATGGCGGTTCCCTGATAGCCTCGATCGTCTTTCCAGATTATCGGCGCGAAATTCTCATTTTTAGGCAGCCAGATTTGCAGACGATTATTCGCAAGCCAGGTACGTTCTTCTTTCGAGAGGGTAATGCGGCTGAGCAGATACTGTCGTTTACTCTCTTCCAGCGCTTTACGTATCTCCCCGCTGCGATACCACTCGCCGATAAAAGCGTTCACTTTTTCGCGCAGATCCTTCAATTCTGGGCTGAATGCCAGCACCACCGGAATGCGCAGTTCAGGGAAGGGCCTGGAGATAAGATAATAACGCTGGGTATTTTCCATTTCGCTGGCGTCATTAATGTAGAAATCTGCCTGGTGTTCGCCGAGCAGCCGAAAGGCTTCTTCACTGCTGGCGACCAGTCGTAGCGAGCGGAATTTCAGATCCGGGTAGCGCTTTTGCACGCTTTCCAGCGTAGCGTCGTTCTGGCGAAACAAGACTCTGGCATGAGAGAGTTCGTCGGCCGTATTGACCGACATGGTCGGACTGGCGACAACCACTTCGTTATTAAAAAGCTGCGATGAGAGGATTTTGGTGCGCGCACGGGCTTCGGTTCGCAGGACACCGGCATAGACGCCGTATCTGTCGTCATTAAAACGCTGGCCGATTTCAGGACCGGAAATCGGCTGGAGCTGTAAGTGAATATCTAATTTTTGGTTGATGGCGCGAACCAGTTCCGGGTAAAAACCCTGTAACTCACCCTGCGGCGTGCGCCAGAATTCGAAGCTGTCGGCATCGTAAATCCAGACAGGAATAACATGTGATTCGGGTGTCGGTTGTGCACAAGCCGCTCGTGCCCAGACCAGGGCTGTGAGGATTGCTATCAAGAAAAACGATGTGATGCGAGGCGTCCGGCGGCGCATATTCACAGTGGTTCCCCAGAGAATTTTTATTGTCTTTTAAAAAGCAGTCTAGCTAACTGCTGGATTCGTGAGTAGAGATTTCTTAACTTTATGCAATAGCTCGCCATTTCCTTCTCTTTACCTGAATTTGTGAGGCGGCTTTCGTTTTTTAAAACATTTTTTCAGTTAATTTGAAAGTGTGTTTGTTAGATAGTAAGGTTGGGTGGATTAGCTATCTGTAGCGGCAAAAACCGCAACGCATTCAGGAGATGAAGAATGAAAATTGCACTGATGATGGAAAACAGCCAGGCTGGCAAAAACTCCACTATCCTCAACGAATTAAAAACCGTCGTCGATGAGAAGGGATTCCCGGTCTATAACGTCGGGATGAGTGACGAGAACGATCACCATCTGACCTATATTCACCTGGGCATCATGGCCAGCATCCTGTTAAATTCTAAAGCTGTCGACTTCGTCGTGACGGGTTGCGGGACCGGGCAAGGCGCGTTGATGTCCCTGAACATCCATCCGGGCGTGATCTGCGGCTACTGTATCGACCCGGCAGATGCGTTCCTGTTTGCGCAAATCAACAACGGTAACGCGCTGTCTCTGCCGTTCGCAAAAGGCTTCGGCTGGGGCGCGGAGTTGAACGTACGCTTTATCTTCGAAAAAGCGTTCACTGGCCGCAAAGGTGAAGGCTATCCACCAGAGCGTAAAGAGCCGCAGGTACGTAACGCCGGTATTCTGAACCAGGTGAAAGCCGCCGTGGTGAAAGACAACTATCTGGATACCCTGCGCGCCATCGATCCTGAACTGGTGAAAACCGCGGTGTCCGGCCAGCGTTTCCAGCAGTGCTTCTTCGAAAACTGTCAGGACAAAGAGATCGAAGCCTTTGTTCGCGGTATCGTCGGTTAATCCGTCATTCGAATATGCCGGGTGGCGCTTCGCTTACCCGGCCTACTAAACCTGTTTCATTGTCTATTCGACACTGCACTTCCCGCGTCTTTTGTGAGTCGCAAGGTATCAAACATCCCCACCAGACAAATCAGCGCGATGGCGACAAAGGCCAGACGGAAGCTGATTCCTGGTACATTCCCCATTCCCAGAACCGCCCCCAGTGTTTCCCCGATACGAATACCAATCGCTCCGAGCGTGATCCCAAGCCCGACAGCCAGCTGCGTCGCGGTGGAAAACAACGTATTGGCGTAGCTCATTTGCGCCGAAGGCACATCCGAAAATGCCAGAGTGCTAACGGCAGTAAACTGAATCGAACGGAACACGCCACCCAGATAAAGGATGAGCATAATCAGCCAGACCGGCGTTTGTGGGGTGATAAACGCGCAGGCCAGCAGCGACAGGACGTTTAACGCACCATTCATCAGCAATAGTTTTCTGAATCCGAGACTGCGAATCAGCGGCGTGGTCGCCGGTTTAATCGTCAGATTGCCGACAAATACCGCCAGCACCAACAGGCCGGAGTGAAAAGCGTCCATCCCGAATCCGACCTGGAACATCAGCGGCAGCAGGAAAGGGACCGCGCTAATGGAGGCCCGGAACAGGGAACCGCCGTACATCGTCACGCGAAATGTCGGAACCTGCATGGCGTCGAGGCGAATCATCGGCCACTGGGCTCGCTGAAAATGGCGCAGGGCATAAATGAGTGTTGCCGCGCCCACGGCCAACAGGCAGAGAGTGAGAACTAATCCTTCGGACTGTTGCGCACCCATTAACTCCATAGCATAAACCAGGCTTACCATCGCAACGGTGGTGGCGATAAAACCGGGTGTATCGAACGGTCGACGCGTGTCTTCGTGCAGATCGGGAATAATTCGCAGTGCCAGAATTATCGCCACTATCCCGAGCGGCACATTAATGAAGAAGATCCAGCGCCAGTCGGCATAACTGGTGATAAATCCTCCGAGCGGCGGGCCAATAATCGGCGCAACCAGCGCGGGCCAGGTAAGGGTCGCGATAGCGGTGATAAGCTGATGCTTGGGCGTGGTACGCAGCACGGCGAGCCTGCCTACCGGGACCATCAGCGCGCCACCCATACCCTGAAGCACGCGCATGGCGACAAACTGATCGACTGTGGTGGACAGGCCACACAGAACGGAAGCCAGCGTAAAAATTGCCAGCGCCACAGCGAACACCCTGCGTGCGCCAAAACGATCGGCAATCCAGCCGCTGGCGGGGATCAATACCGCCAGCGTAATCAGGTAGGCGCTGATACCGATATTCAAATCGACGGCCTGCACGGCAAAACTTTTTGCCATATCCGGAAGCGCGGTGGCAATGACGGTGCCGTCGAGAAACTCCATAAAGAACGCCCCGGCAACCAGCAGCGCCGCAGGCGACAAGCCGCGACTCTCTTTCCCGGTGATGTTTTCGGTCATCTTTACCCTGCCATATCAAAAAATTTTATAAAAATTTACTGGAACTTATAAGTTCCTAACCTGTGGATTTGCCGTGATTTTTTATAACAACTTGGCAGCATTGTTGGTTTTATAACCGTGATGCACATCACATAACCATTGATTTTTGTGATGCTGGTCATATTATATGCGCATAGACAATAACACCTGCATAACACATTACCGGAGCATAAAATGAAACTGCGCAAAATCCTGAAAAGCATGTGGGCAAACTACTGCAATACGTTCAAAGACGTACCACCAGGCGCAATGTTCTGATGAAAAAAACCTGCTTCGGCAGGTTTTTTTGTGCCTGCGGTCGACGAGAGGGAAGATGAAAGGGCACTCATTTTGTTACTATGGCGCTCTTTATTGAAGGAGCTTCCTATGTCTCAAAATCTGAGCGCCGATCAGGAACTGGTATCTGACGTCGTCGCGTGCCAGTTGGTCATCAAACAAATCCTGGATGTGTTAGACGTTATCACCCCGACCGAAGTGCGGGAAAAAATGTCCACCCAACTGAAAAACATCGATTTCACCAGCCATCCTGCTGCGGCGGATCCCGTCACGCTTCGCGCCATTCAAAAAGCCATTGCGCTTATCGAACTCAAGTTCACACCGCAGGGTGAGTCACACTAAAATAAACCGATGTTTTGAATTTTGAAACAGGTTTTTGCCGGGTGGCGCTTCGCTTACCCGGCCTACAAAACCCCGTAGGCCCGTGCAAACGAAGTGCCGCCGGGCGTCTTTGACTGGCAGCACGCTGTTCGCGATTAGAAGAAGGTTTGCACCAGCAGATAGCTGGCGGCACAGGCGCAGCTCACGCCGATCAGCCCCGGCAGAATAAAGCTGTGGTTGATAATAAACTTGCCGATTTTGGTCGTACCGGAGCGGTCAAAGCCAATACAGGCCAGATCGCTTGGATAAGTCGGCAGGACGAAATAGCCGTAAGAGGCCGGGAAGAATGCGATTAACATTTTCGGCTCGATGCCCAGCATCAGTCCCATCGGCGCGACGGCGGTGAGCGCTGCGGCCTGGCTGTTCACCAGTTTGGAGACCAGGAACAGTACGATGGCATAGGTCCACGGATGGCTTTTCACCACGCCCTCCAGCGCCATTTTCAGCTCGTCGAGATGCGCCTGGAAAAAGGTATCGCTCATCCACGCGACGCCGAACACCGAGAAAATCGCCACCATCCCGGCTTTAAATACCGCGCCGTTCGAAATGGCGGAGGCATTGACCTTACAGGCAATCAGCATCACGGCCCCGGCAATCAGCATCATCATCTGAATCACCAGGTTCATCGACAACGCCGTCATTTTACCTTTAATTTCGAAGGCAGGTCGTAAATCGGGCAGGGCACCCAGCAGAACCACCACGGCGATCCCGGCGAAGAAAATCCATGTTGACCAGTACGCCTGCTTCGGAAAGCGCTGATTCATTAGCGTTTCGGTGCTGCCGTAAATAAATTCGCGCTGTTTTGGGTCGGTTAATTTCTCCTGAAACTCAGCGTCATCAGCCAGATCTTTCCCGCGACGCAGGCTCCAGAGCGCGGCGATCATCACGCCAAACAGCGAGGCGGGAACCGAAACGGCCAGAATCTCAAGGATGCCCCACGCCTGACCTACACCGTGCTGAGCGCCAATGATCGACACCAGCGACACCACGGCGACAGAGACCGGAGAGGCGGTAATTGCCATCTGCGAAGCGATGGAAGCAACGGCCATTGGGCGTTCCGGACGAATTCCTTTTTTCAGCGCGATATCAGCGATGATCGGAAACATGGTGTAAACCACGTGCCCGGTGCCACACAGAAACGTCAACATCCAGGTAGTGAAAGGTGCGAGGAGAGTAATGTGCTGCGGATGCTTGCGCAGTAAACGCTCAGCAAACTGCATCATCACGTTCAAACCGCCTGCAGTCTGTAACGTGGCGGCACAACCAATCACCGCGAGAATAGTCAGCATCACATCAACCGGCGGTTTGCCGGGCTGTAAGCCGAATACAAAGCTTAAAATGAACAGGCCGATACCGCTTATCAGCCCAAGACCCATCCCGCCAAACCGTGTTCCCACCAGCAGGCAGAGAATAATGACAATAAACTCAATGGTTATCATGAAGCTCCCTCGTCAATCAAAGTGAAATGAATTAAATCATTTCACTTTGTAAGGGTATTGGCTGGGAGCCAGATCAGATTTGTTAAATTTCAATAAAAGCAGAGACTTGGTAACTATTAATTAACAATTACGGAAAAGGGATCAGTGATGCTGATAATTCACCACGTTGAGCAGATGCTGATCGGTCTGCTCCATACACAGCCCGGCGCGTTTTGCGCTGCGCACCTCATCCAGAATGGTTTTCAATAACAATCCATCCTGCTGCTGCTCTTTCCCCATGTCGTGCAAGAAATCCAGAATAGTGTCGTCCTTTAGGGCCTTCGCTTCACCGGCTAAGGAATTGAGCATACTCAGGCGCTGCTCATACTCGTCGAGGGTTTTTTGGAACAATTCTTCCAGCGATGAATAAGACTCTTCGGATATCACGCGGGCTTTAACAATCGGATTTGCACCGACTTGTTTCATAAATTCGAACACCCGCATCATTTGGGTAATATTGCTTTGTGCCTGGGTGCGCAGGAAGGTGGCGGTGCCATTGAGGCTGTGCTCTGAACACCAGTCGCTCAAGTGTAAATAGAGATTTGACGCGTTGAATTCGAGATTCATCTGGGTGTTGAGCTTTTGAATCATTCCTGAGGTCGTCATTATAATATCCTTATTTCTGAACGGGATGATTACTAACAGAATAAAGCCGTTCAGCATCATCTTAATGTGACCGGCTATCCATTTCCCCTCATTAAAAAAGAATAACGCCATCATTTCGCCTTTCTAAGGAACTGTGATCCACGCACAGGTTTGACTTATGACATCTTGTAAAATGAAACGATGTTTTATCTATTTTATGCGTGGAGATCATAATGGCAAAGGTTGCAGTGTTATTGGCACCAGGATTTGAAGAAGCGGAAGCAATTATCACGATTGATATCCTGCGACGGATGCAGATTGAGGTCGAGACGTTGGCCTGCGCGGAGTCTCGCGCGGTAGTGAGTTATCATAATATTCCGATGGTGGCAGACGGGACGCTAACGGAGCGTGCAGATACCCTGTATGACGCAGTCGTTCTGCCGGGCGGGCCGCAGGGGAGTGTGAATCTGGCCGCCAGCAAGGAAGTGATTACTTTTGTGAAAGCCCACGATGATGCCGGAAAACTCATCTGTCCGATCTGCTCTGCCGCTGCCCGTGTGCTGGGCGGAAATGGCCTGCTGAAAGGCCGTCGCTACGTCTGTTCCGGGGAACTGTGGGAAACGGTCAAAGACGGAGAATATGTTGATGCGCCGGTCGTGGAAGACCAAAATCTGCTCAGCGGCAAAGGTCTGGGGCATGCCTTTGATTTTGCCCTGACGCTCTCGGCACGTTTGCTGGGAGATGAAGCTCCGGTGCGTGACCACGCCGATCACATTTACTACGCCTGGTAATTTTTCTGTCGGGCGCTACGGCGCCCGTCTTACAGGGACATGTTAGCTAACCTCATGGATAATTCTGCTTAAACCCTCACTATTTGTCCGACAATACCCCTCATTTTTATGTCATTTATCGCTGAATCTATGTACGCAATTACTGTAATTCTGCGGTGTGATGGCGCTCTCTTATGGATGATTAATTTCCCGCTAAAACTATCTCCAGCACTATCGCTTATTACAGGTTTAGCGCTAATGCCTTGTTTTAAGTCCGATTAAATAGAAAGCACGACAATATACCCTACATAAAAGAATGCTAATGCTGGAGTTAACCATGCACAAATTTACTAAAACGCTGGCGGCCATCGGCCTGGCTGCCGTTATGTCACAATCCGCTATGGCAGAGAATTTAAAACTCGGTTTCCTGGTCAAACAGCCAGAAGAACCCTGGTTCCAGACTGAATGGAAATTTGCCGATAAAGCCGGGAAAGATCTGGGCTTTGACGTCATTAAAATTGCCGTTCCCGACGGTGAAAAAACCTTAAACGCCATCGATAGCCTCGCAGCCAGCGGTGCGAAAGGATTTGTGATTTGTACGCCGGACCCAAAACTCGGATCGGCGATCGTGGCGAAAGCGCGTGGCTACGGCATGAAGGTGATTGCGGTTGACGATCAGTTCGTCAACGCCAAAGGCAAGCCGATGGACACCGTGCCGCTGGTGATGATGGCGGCCACCAAAATCGGTGAACGTCAGGGCCAGGAACTCTATAAAGAGATGCAAAAACGCGGCTGGGATGTGAAAGAGAGTGCGGTGATGGCTATCACCGCGGATGAGTTGGATACCGCTCGCCGCCGCACCTCCGGTTCGATGGAAGCGTTGAAAGCCGCCGGTTTCCCGGAAAAGCAGATCTATAAAGTGCCTACCAAATCGAACGATATCCCGGGTGCATTTGATGCCGCCAACTCGATGCTGGTTCAGCATCCGGAAGTGAAACACTGGCTGGTGGTCGGCATGAACGATAACACCGTGCTGGGCGGCGTTCGTGCAACCGAAGGCCAGGGCTTTAAAGCACCTGATGTTATTGGCATCGGCATTAACGGTGTGGATGCGGTGAGTGAACTGTCCAAAGCGCAGGCGACCGGCTTCTACGGATCGCTCCTGCCAAGCCCGGATGTTCATGGCTATAAATCCAGCGAAATGCTCTATAACTGGGTCACCAAAGACGCCGAGCCACCGAAATTCACTGAAGTCACCGACGTGGTGCTGATCACCCGCGACAACTTCAAAGAGGAGCTGGCGAAAAAAGGGCTGGGCGGTAAGTAACTTGTTGTGATTGCGCCCCTCGCTGCTGAGGGGCCAGACGTACACTACTGGAATCACGGAGACGTTATGCAACAGTCTGACCCGTATCTCTCTTTTCGCGGCATCGGTAAAACCTTTCCCGGTGTAAACGCGCTGACCGATATCAGTTTTGACTGCTATCCCGGTCAGGTTCACGCCCTGATGGGGGAGAACGGCGCGGGGAAATCCACGCTGTTGAAAATCCTTAGCGGCAACTACGCCCCGACCACCGGCTCGCTTGTGTTGCGCGGTGAAGAGGTGGCGTTTGCCGATACCACAGCGGCGCTGAATGCCGGGGTCGCCATTATTTATCAGGAACTGCATCTGGTGCCTGAAATGACGGTGGCGGAAAATATCTATCTGGGGCAATTGCCTCACAAGAGCGGGATCGTCAATCGCTCGCTGCTCAATTACGAAGCCGGGCTGCAACTCCAGCACCTCGGGCTGGATATTGATCCACAAACACCGCTGAAATATCTGTCGATTGGTCAATGGCAGATGGTGGAAATCGCCAAGGCGCTGGCACGAAACGCCAAGATCATCGCCTTTGATGAGCCGACGAGCTCACTTTCTGCGCGAGAAATCGACAATCTGTTCCGTGTAATCCGCGAACTGCGCAAAGAAGGGCGGATCATTTTATACGTCTCGCACCGCATGGAAGAGATCTTCGCCCTGAGCGATGCGATAACGGTGTTCAAAGACGGACGCTACGTGCGCACCTTTACCGATATGCAGCAGGTGAATCACGACCAGCTGGTGCAGGCGATGGTGGGCCGTGAACTGGGGGATATCTACCACTGGCAGCCGCGACAATACGGCACGGAACGCCTGCGCCTGAACGGTGTAAAAGCACCTGGTGTGCGCACGCCAATCAGCCTGTCGGTGCGCAGCGGTGAAATTGTCGGCCTGTTCGGGCTGGTTGGCGCGGGGCGCAGCGAGCTGATGAAAGGGCTTTTTGGCGGGACGCGAATCTCCGAAGGGCAGGTCTATATCGACGGTCAGGCGGTGGATATTCAGAAACCGGCCCATGCCATTCGCGCGGGTTTAATGCTCTGCCCGGAGGACCGAAAAGCCGACGGGATCATTCCTGTCCATTCGGTGCGGGACAATATCAATATCTCCGCACGGCGCAAATTTATCCGTGCCGGATGCCTGATAAACGACGGCTGGGAAACGAGCAATGCCGATCACCACATTCGTGCGCTGAATATTAAAACCCCCGGTGCCGAGCAGCTGATCATGAACCTTTCTGGCGGGAATCAGCAAAAGGCGATTCTCGGGCGCTGGCTGTCGGAGGAGATGAAAGTCATTTTGCTCGATGAGCCGACGCGCGGCATCGATGTTGGGGCCAAGCACGAGATTTATAACGTCATCTATGCGCTGGCAAAACGCGGCGTGGCGGTATTGTTCGCCTCAAGCGATCTGCCCGAAGTGTTGGGCGTCGCTGACCGCATCATCGTGATGCGCGAAGGGGATATTGCCGGTGAGTTGTTACATGAACAGGCGAATGAACAACAGGCGTTGAGCCTCGCCATGCCTAAAGTTAGCCAGGCTGTCGCCTGAGCAAGGAGTCAATGATGTCCTCTGTTACTTCCTCCCGTGCGCCAAAGTCGGCTTTTAACCTTGGGCGTATCTGGGATCAATACGGGATGCTGGTGGTGTTTGCGGTCCTGTTTATTGGCTGTGCGATTTTTGTGCCGAACTTCGCCAGTTTTATCAATATGAAAGGGCTTGGGCTGGCAATTTCGATGTCGGGCATGGTCGCCTGCGGGATGCTGTTTTGCCTGGCTTCGGGTGATTTCGACCTTTCTGTCGCGTCGGTTATCGCCTGCGCTGGGGTGACGACGGCGGTGGTCATCAACATGACCGAAAGCCTGTGGATAGGCGTGTTAGCCGGTCTGATGCTCGGCGTGCTCAGCGGTCTGGTGAACGGTTTCGTTATTGCACGCCTGAAAATTAACGCCCTGATCACCACGCTTGCCACTATGCAGATTGTGCGCGGTCTGGCCTATATTATCTCTGACGGTAAAGCCGTAGGCATCGAAGACGAACGCTTCTTTACCCTCGGCTATGCCAACTGGCTGGGTCTGCCTGCACCTATCTGGCTGACGGTGGGGTGCCTGATCATCTTCGGTTTCCTGCTCAACAGAACCACGTTTGGCCGTAACACGCTGGCGATTGGTGGCAATGAAGAAGCGGCGCGTCTGGCGGGTGTTCCGGTGGTGCGCACCAAGATTATTATCTTTGTGCTCTCCGGGCTGGTGTCGGCGGCGGCGGGGATTATTCTGGCCTCACGTATGACCAGCGGTCAGCCGATGACCTCGATTGGTTATGAGCTGATTGTTATCTCGGCCTGCGTTTTGGGTGGCGTTTCGCTGAAAGGCGGCATCGGAAAAATCTCATATGTGGTCGCCGGTATATTGATTCTCGGTACCGTCGAGAATGCCATGAACCTGCTGAATATCTCCCCGTTCTCTCAGTACGTGGTTCGCGGCCTAATCCTGCTGGCAGCGGTGATCTTCGACCGTTACAAGCAAAAAGCGAAACGTACCGTATAAGGAAATTCGGGCGCAACTTTTAAGTCTAGTTCTACCTCCTTGCCGCCTGCCAGCTTTGCTGGTGGGCGGTTTGCTAAATGGCGAGCAGCGTCACACTGTCTATACTTACATGGCTACTGAGATGTTAAATGTCTTACATCTCGAAAACCGTAAGGAGGATAAGGGTGGCTGATTCGTTAACCGTACCGCCTGCACTAACCGGAGAATTTGCATTCTTTTTTGACCTCGACGGAACGCTCGCCGAGATCAAACCTCATCCCGACCAGGTGGTTTTACCCGCCGATATTCTCCGGGTGTTACACCAGCTCTCCGGGATGAGTCAGGGAGCACTGGCATTGATATCAGGGCGCTCAATGGCCGAGCTAGATGAGCTCGCCAGGCCTTACCGTTTTCCGCTTGCCGGTGTGCACGGAGCGGAGCGCCGCGACATCCATGACAACGCGCATATCGTCTCACTCCCTTCCACGCTCATTCAGACGCTCACGGCGCAGCTTACATCTGCGCTGGAACGTCTTCCGGGAACGGAACTGGAAGCCAAAGGGATGGCCTTTGCGCTGCACTACCGACAGGCTCCTCAGCATGAGGCTGCAATAACGGCGCTGGCAGAATCTGTCGTGGCAGCGAACCCGCAACTTGCCCTGCAGCCGGGTAAATGCGTGGTCGAAATCAAACCCAAAGGCATCAATAAAGGCGAGGCGATTAAAGCCTTTATGACCGAGGCACCGTTTGCGGGCAAAACGCCGGTATTTGTCGGTGACGATTTGACGGATGAGAGCGGGTTTAGCGTCGTCAATCAGGCCGGAGGGGTATCAATTAAAGTCGGGCAGGGTGAAACCTGCGCCGCATGGCGACTGGCGAACGTAGCCAGCGTCTGGGAATGGGTCACTGAAGTCGCTAACCAGCAACAACAAGAAAAAATAGCGCATAACAACAGGAGAAAACATGATGGGTCGCTTAGTCGTAGTCTCTAACCGAATTGCGCCACCGGACGATAAAAAATCCAGCGCGGGTGGTCTGGCGGTGGGGATTTTAGGTGCCTTAAAATCAGCGGGTGGGCTGTGGTTTGGCTGGAGCGGTGATGTCGGTAACGAGGATCAGCCGCTAAAAAAGGTGACGCAGGGGAATATCACCTGGGCATCGTTTAATCTTGGCGAAAAGGATTACGAAGAGTATTACTCGCAGTTTTCCAACGCCGTGCTGTGGCCCGCGTTTCACTATCGTCTGGACCTGGTCAAATTCCAGCGGGAATCGTTTGAAGGGTACATGCGCGTCAATGCGCTGCTGGCGGATAAACTGCTGCCTTTAATCGAGGAAGACGATATTTTATGGATCCACGATTATCACCTGATTCCGTTTGCCAGCGAGCTGCGCAAAAGGGGAGTGAATAACCGGATCGGCTTCTTCCTGCATATCCCGTTCCCGACGCCAGAAATCTTTAACGCCTTGCCGCCACACGAAGAACTGCTTGAAGGATTATGCGATTACGATTTGCTGGGATTCCAGACCGAAAATGACCGACTGGCGTTTCTGGATAGCGTTTCCGGTAAGACTCGCGTGACCACCCGCAGCGGCAAGTCCCACACCGCGTGGGGTAAAGCGTTCAATACGGAGGTGTATCCCATTGGTATTGAACCCGATGAGATAGCGACCGACGCCTCTGGCCCGTTACCGCCGAAGCTGGCACAGCTTAAAAGTGAGCTGAAAAACGTCAAAAATATCTTCTCCGTCGAACGTCTGGATTACTCCAAAGGGTTACCGGAGCGTTTCCTGGCCTACGAACGCCTGCTGGATAAATTCCCGCAGCATCACGGTAAAATTCGTTACACGCAGATTGCGCCGACATCCCGTGGAGAGGTGCAAGCTTATCAGGATATCCGCCATCAGTTAGAGACTGAAGCCGGGCGGATCAACGGGCGCTACGGCCAGCTTGGCTGGACGCCGCTTTACTATTTGAACCAACATTTTGACCGTAAGGTGTTGATGAAAGTGTTCCGCTATTCCGAAGTGGGACTGGTGACGCCCCTGCGTGATGGCATGAATCTGGTGGCAAAAGAGTATGTTGCCGCACAAGATCCGAAAGACCCAGGCGTGCTGGTGCTATCGCAGTTTGCCGGAGCAGCCAATGAACTGAGTTCAGCGCTGATCGTTAATCCCTATGACAGCGATGATGTGGCAAATGCGCTGGACAGGGCGCTAACCATGCCGCTGACAGAGCGTATTGCACGGCATGCTGAGATGATGAAGGTCATACGCGAAAACGATATTAACCACTGGCAGGAGCATTTTATTCGCGATCTTGAGCGGACAACTCCTCGAACCGTGGAGAGCAACCTGCAAAAAAAGGTCGCAACCTTCCCTAAACTCGCCTGAGTTCAGCCCCTCGGCGGCATCAGTTGCCGAGGGGAACCAGCAGTACGTCGACCAGACTTGAGCCTACAATCGCTTTGGCTGAACACGCGGCGCGTGAGAAAAAGCTGTGGTTGTGGTTGCCACAAATGACCAAGTCGACATGTTCTTTACGGCAAATATCGAGAATATGTGCGCTTAGCTCCCCCGTGGCGATAAAAGTCCGTGCGATAGGGTACTGGGCCTTTTCCTCCAGCTCCTGCAAAAACACCTGCGTTTCTTCCTGTAAAAGACCACGAATGTCTTCCAGCATAGGGGCTGCAAGCTGATTGTACATTTCCGGTTCGGTCGCCAGAGTAATCAGGCTAACCCGCGCATTAAGCGGACGGGCGATAGAAACTGCGCGTGCCACGAGCTGATGGCTTTCTGGCGTCACTGCAACGCAAACAAGAACATGAGAGTAACTCATCACTCACTCCTGTGATTGTCAGAGACTGATGGTTCATCACCATTAGCGCGATTCTTTGCGCTTCGCAAGAGGGCAATACGACATTGGTGTGACGCTTATCATAATTATTCATTAATTATTCTTATAAAACGAATAGTGTCATAACCCAACATAACCACGGAAATGTGCTACTTAACGTAAATACCACAATGTTAATAATTGGCCGACGAATCGTTTTAACCCGTTATCAACAAAATGGCGATCGTTACTCATTGAAACTAGTTAGTTTTATTTAACGACTAACATTATGTTTTTTATGGGTTTTTATTTTACCCCTTCTCAAGGGGCTTATTCTCTAATCCGCGCACAGAGAAGGGTTTTAAACCAAAAGAGCCGTATGCGGGGAATGTTCATCCCTCTGCATGAGTATTCGTTCATTCAGAATATAAAAGTGTACTCTTTGAGCAAAAAACAACCAACTTAGAAGTCATACTGATGGATTAATCTGAGTTTATGGCTTAAATTGTGTGACGTGGATCACATTTTTTTTAAATTTCGGGAGGGGCTGCATTGTATGTCTCAAAACTGACGAGTAGAGTTGCCTCGAATTAGGAAAAATCTTAGTTATTTGTAAGAATTGATAAAGCGCGTAGGAAAGGGATCATCATTTAAACATCGCGTGTTTTATCCAGTTTACCCCTTAATTCGACTATGCATTTTCGCCTTTTCTTTTTTTTTTACCGGGGTTTTCCCGGCGACATCACGGGGTGCGGTCTTACCGCATAAAAATAATAGTTGGTTATTCTGGATGGGAAAAATGCATACATCCGAGATGCTGAAACATGTCTATGACATTAATTTGTCATACTTATTACTTGCGCAGCGTTTGATTAGTCAGGACAAACCGTCCGCAATGTTCCGTCTGGGTATCAGCGAAGAGATGGCAACAACGCTCGGCGGATTAACCCTCCCTCAGATGGTCAAACTGGCAGAAACCAATCAGCTGGTTTGTCAGTTCCGCTTCGACAGTCATCAGACCATTACCCGTCTGACCCAGGATTCACGCGTTGACGATCTGCAACAGATCCACACCGGAATTTTGCTTTCCACCCGCCTTCTCACCGAAATCAGCCAGCCTGACGAAGTGGCCCGCAAGAAAAGGGCTTAATGATGAGCGAAAAAAGCATTGTTCAGGAAGCTCGCGACATTCAGTTGGCAATGGAACTGATCACGTTGGGTGCTCGCTTACAAATGCTGGAAAGCGAGACTCAACTGAGCCGCGGTCGTCTTATCAAATTGTACAAAGAATTGCGCGGCAGTCCGCCACCGAAAGGTATGCTGCCGTTTTCAACGGACTGGTTTATGACCTGGGAGCAAAACATCCATGCATCGATGTTTTGCAACGCCTGGCAATTTCTTCTGAAAACAGGTTTGTGTAGCGGCGTGGACGCCGTGATTAAAGCTTACAAACTCTACCTTGAACAATGTCCCCAGCCGGAAGAAGGGCCTTTACTGGCACTGACCCGCGCCTGGACTCTGGTGCGCTTTGTTGAGAGTGGTCTGTTGCAATTGTCGCGCTGTAACTGCTGTGACGGCAACTTTATCACCCATGCTCATCAGCCAGCTGGTAGCTTTGCCTGCAGTTTATGCCAGCCGCCATCCCGTGCGGTAAAAAGACGTAAACTTTCCCCGGAAGCTGCCGATATTATTCCACAACTGCTGGATGAACAGATCGAACAAGCTGTTTAACCCGAACTCGTGGGCAAGATTCCAGCAGCGGTAAGCAATTACCGCTGCTTTTTTTTACCCTGCGATCCGGTTATGCCTTCGAACTGGACGTCCTGCCATAGTCACTAGCGGAAGGATGATGTCGTGCTTATCTTATTAGGTTACCTGGTTGTTATCGGTACAGTTTTCGGCGGTTATATGATGACCGGCGGACACCTGGGAGCACTCTATCAACCGGCTGAACTGATTATCATCGGCGGCGCAGGGGTAGGTGCTTTTATCGTTGGTAACAACGGTAAATCAATCAAAGGGACGCTGAAGGCGCTCCCGTTGCTGTTTCGTCGTTCGAAATACACCAAAAGCATGTATATGGATTTGCTGGCGCTGCTCTATCGCTTAATGGCGAAATCGCGTCAACAAGGCATGTTCTCGCTGGAGCGTGATATTGAGAACCCGAAAGAGAGTGAAATTTTTGCCAGCTATCCACGTATTCTCGCCGACGCGATGATGCTGGATTTCATCGTCGATTATCTGCGACTGATTATCAGTGGCAACATGAACACCTTCGAAATCGAAGCGCTGATGGACGAAGAGATCGAAACGCACGAAAGCGAATCCGAAGTGCCGGCTAACGCCCTGGCGCTGGTGGGTGACTCCTTGCCCGCATTCGGTATCGTCGCGGCGGTAATGGGCGTGGTTCATGCCCTGGCGTCCGCCGATCGTCCAGCGGCTGAGTTGGGGGCGCTGATTGCCCACGCAATGGTGGGAACATTCCTCGGTATTCTTCTCGCTTACGGATTTATCTCTCCGCTGGCAAGCGTGCTGCGCCAGAAAAGTGCTGAAACTACCAAGATGATGCAGTGCGTGAAGATAACGTTGCTCTCTAACCTGAACGGTTATGCGCCGCCAATCGCGGTGGAATTCGGACGTAAAACTCTGTATTCGAGCGAGCGTCCGTCGTTCATCGAGCTTGAAGAACACGTGCGCGCCGTGAAAAACCCAAACCAACAGACGACGACTGAGGACGCATGAAAAATCAGTCCCATCCCATCGTCATAGTCAAAAAGCGCAAGCACAAAAGTCATGGTGGCGGCTCTCATGGCTCGTGGAAAATCGCTTATGCGGACTTTATGACCGCAATGATGGCGTTTTTCCTGGTGATGTGGCTGATCTCCATTTCCAGCCCGAAAGAGCTGATTCAGATTGCGGAGTATTTCAGAACACCGCTGGCGACGGCGGTCACGGGTGGACAGCGTATTTCTAACAGTGAAAGCGTGATCCCCGGCGGCGGTGATGACTACACCCAACAAAAGGGTGAAGTGAAACGAGAGCCCAATATCGACGAGCTTAAAAAACGCATGGAGCAAGCGCGGTTGAAAAAACTGCGTGGCGACCTCGATCAGCTCATCGAGGCGGACCCGAAACTGCGCGCGCTGCGTCCGCATTTAAAAATTGATCTGGTGCAGGAAGGATTACGTATCCAGATTATTGATAGCCAGAACCGCCCGATGTTCAAAACCGGCAGCGCGGAAGTCGAGCCTTACATGCGCGATATTCTGCGCGGTATTGCGCCGGTGCTGAACGGTATTCCTAATCGCATCAGCCTCTCTGGACATACGGATGATTTCCCGTATGCCAACGGCGAGAAGGGATACAGCAACTGGGAGCTTTCTGCCGATCGTGCCAACGCCTCGCGTCGCGAGCTGGTTATCGGTGGGCTTGATGAAGGCAAAGTCCTGCGCGTCGTCGGTATGGCCGCCACCATGCGCGTCACCGACCGTGGCCCGGACGATGCCATTAACCGTCGTATCAGTCTTTTAGTGCTCAATCAGCAGGCGGAGCAGACCATTCTGCACGAAAACGCCGAAAGCCAGAATGAGTCACTGGACGATTTAAAACAGCCAGGGGCAGTTCCTTCGGCTGCCGTTCCAACATCGCCACCAGCCAATCCGAGGTGATAGCGTGAGCATGGATATTAGCGATTTTTACCAGACGTTTTTTGATGAAGCCGACGAGTTGTTGGCGGACATGGAGCAGCATCTGCTGAATTTAGTGCCTGAGGCGCCAGATTCAGAACAGCTCAACGCCATTTTCCGTGCAGCACATTCCATTAAAGGTGGTGCCGGTACATTTGGTTTTACCGTTCTGCAGGAAACGACCCATTTAATGGAGAACCTGCTGGATGAAGCTCGTCGCGGTGAGATGCAGCTCAACACCGACATTATTAACCTGTTTTTGGAAACCAAAGATATTATGCAGGAACAGCTCGACGCCTATAAAAGCTCGCAAGAGCCAGATGCTGCAAGCTTTGAATACATCTGCAACGCTCTGCGCCAGTTAGCTCTGGAAGCGAAGGGCGAAGCGGCTGCACCTGCGGTCAGCGCGGCAAAATTGAGTGTGGTAGATGCACTGGCGTCAGAAGACGCGACCCCGCCAGCAGCCGAAGAAAAGCTGCGCGTGGTTCTCTCTCGTCTGAAAGAGAGTGAAGTCAATCTGCTGGAAGAAGAACTGGGCAATCTGGCGACGTTAAGCAATATCGTCAAAGGACCGGACAGCCTGGCTGCCACCATCGATGGTGGTATCGGTCAGGATGATATTGTCGCGGTACTGTGCTTCGTGATTGAAGCCGACCAGATTACCTTTGAAACCGAAGCGGCTGCCGTTGAAGCGCCTGCTGAAGTGGCCGAAGTCCTGGCCGCACCAGAAGCCAGCGCGCCAGCCGTTGTTGCCACAGCGCCTGCGCTGAAAGCCGTGCCAACTGAAACGGGCGCACCTAACCGCGCTGAGCGTGAAAAACCGGCCGCCCGTAGCAGCGAATCAACCAGTATCCGCGTCGCGGTAGAGAAGGTCGATCAGCTGATTAACCTGGTCGGCGAGCTGGTGATTACCCAGTCGATGCTGGCGCAACGTTCTAACGAACTGGACCCAGTGACGCACGGCGATCTGATTACCAGCATGGGGCAGTTACAACGTAACGCCCGTGACCTGCAAGAATCGGTGATGTCCATCCGTATGATGCCGATGGAATACGTGTTCAGCCGTTTCCCGCGCCTGGTTCGCGATTTGGCCAGCAAACTCAATAAACAAATTGAACTGACTCAGCTCGGGAGTTCTACCGAGCTGGATAAGAGCCTGATTGAGCGCATTATCGATCCGTTAACGCACCTGGTACGTAACAGCCTCGACCACGGTATCGAATCCCCGGAAAACCGTATTGCGGCGGGGAAATCCCCGGTCGGCAACCTGATTCTCTCCGCAGAACATCAGGGCGGGAACATCTGCATCGAAGTAACTGATGACGGCGCGGGTCTGAATCGTGAACGTATTCTGGCGAAAGCGCTTTCGCAAGGCATGTCGGTTAACGAAAACATGACCGACGAAGAAGTGGGAATGCTGATCTTCGCGCCTGGTTTCTCGACGGCAGAGCAGGTGACTGACGTGTCCGGGCGTGGCGTGGGCATGGACGTGGTGAAACGTAACATCCAGGAGATGGGCGGCCACGTTGAGATCAAATCTAAGCAAGGTTCGGGTACTACGATTCGGATTCTACTCCCGCTGACGCTGGCAATCCTTGACGGGATGTCGGTCAAAGTCGCGGGTGAAGTGTTTATTCTGCCGCTGAATGCGGTGATGGAATCCCTGCAGCCGCGTGATGAAGATTTGCATCCGCTGGCAGGCGGTGAACGCGTGCTCGAAGTGCGTGGTGAATATCTGCCGCTGGTGGAATTGTGGAAAGTGTTTGAAGTCGACGGGGCGAAAACCGAAGCGACTCAGGGCATCGTGGTTATTCTGCAAAGCGCGGGTCGCCGCTATGCGCTGCTGGTCGATCAGCTGATTGGTCAGCACCAGGTGGTGGTGAAAAACCTCGAAAGCAACTACCGCAAAGTGCCGGGAATTTCAGCTGCCACCATCCTTGGCGATGGCAGCGTCGCACTGATCGTCGATGTGTCGGCGCTTCAGGGTTTAAATCGTGAACAACGTGTGGCGTACACAGCCGCCTGATTAGTTAAGAAGGTAAAAACATGACCGGTATGAGTAATGTAACGAAACTGGCCGGCGAGCCATCAGGGCAGGAATTCCTGGTTTTCACTTTAGGCGATGAAGAGTACGGCATCGATATTCTTAAAGTGCAGGAGATTCGCGGCTACGATCAGGTGACTCGCATTGCCAACACGCCTTCCTTCATTAAAGGTGTGACCAACCTGCGTGGAGTAATTGTCCCTATCGTCGACCTGCGCGTGAAATTCAGCCAGGGTGACGTGGAGTATAATGACAACACCGTGGTGATCGTCCTGAATCTGGGCCAGCGCGTGGTGGGTATTGTGGTCGATGGCGTGTCTGACGTGCTGTCCCTGACCGCCGACCAGATCCGTCCGGCTCCGGAATTCGCTGTGACCCTGTCGACCGAATACCTGACCGGCCTCGGCGCACTCGGCGACCGTATGCTGATTCTGGTGAATATCGAAAAACTGCTGAACAGCGACGAAATGGCCCTGCTGGATATCGCGGCAAGCCACGTGGCGTAAGGTTAGTGATGTTAAAAGGAAGGCATCAGCCTTCCTTTTTTTTGCCCGGCGGCGCTGCGCTTGCACGGGCCTACGGAAATCACGTTGTAGGCCGGGTAAGCGTCAGCGCTACCCGGCTTTTTTACGTCTTACGCTTCCTGCTGCACCAGCTCCGGCTCTTCTTCCAGCAGTCCCTCATTTTGTGCCAGCATCGCGGTTGCAATGCCGTTGCCCAGCACGTTAATCGCGGAACGGCCCATATCGAGGAAATGATCGATCCCCATCAGCAGCAAAATACCCGCCACTGGAATATGGAAGCTCGGAATGGTTGCAGCTAACACCACAAGCGCCGAGCGTGGTACGCCGGCGATGCCTTTCGAGGCCAGCATCAGTGTCAGCATCAGAACCGTCACTTCGGCAAAACTCAGATGGATATTATAAGCCTGGGCGATAAACATCGACGCAAAAGAGCAATACACCATTGAGCCTACCAGGTTAAAGGAATAACCGATTGGCAAAACGAATGACACGATATTGCGTGAGCAGCCAAAGCGGGTGAGTTGTTCCAGCGTTTTCGGGTACGCCGCTTCCGAACTACTGGTTGTAAACGCCACCAGAACCGGATCTTTTAGCATGCTGACCAGGCGGAAGACCTCTTTTTTCAGCACCATATAGCCCACAGCCAGCAGCACCAGACAGGTGAGCAGAATGGCTACGTAATATCCGCCAATAAATGACGCGTAGTTAAGCAAAATACCCAGCCCCTGCGTCGCAATAACCGATGAGATCGCCGCGAAAATAGCCAGTGGCGCAACGTACATTACGTATCCCGTCACTTTCAGCATGATGTGAGACACCACATCCAGCGCCGCAACGAGCGGAGCGTTGAATTTCTCGCCGAGAGACGCGCCGCCAATGCCGAAGAACATTGAGAAGACCACGATCTGCAGAATTTCGTTATTCGCCATCGCGCCGACAATACTGGTCGGGATGGTGTGCGACAGGAATCCCTTTAATGACATGCCGCTGACGGCCAGCCCTGTATCAACAGATTCAACCGGGATCGCCAGATTCAGGCCCGCGCCGGGTTGTTCCAGCGTGACGATAAATAAGCCCACCAGAATAGACAGCACTGAGGAACTGATAAACCACACCATGGCTTTGCCGCCGACGCGACCAATGGTGGACGTTTCGCCGAGTTTCATGATGCCCACCGTCAGTGTGCTAAACACCAGCGGAGCGATAACCATTTTGATCAGTCGGAGGAAAATATCGGTGAGGAGTGTGATGTTGTCTGCCCAGGTCGCGATAGCGTCGGGTGACGCGTACTCGTGAATGACTGCCCCTGAAAGAATACCCGCCAGCATGAAAATCACGATGAACAGCGTGAGTTTGTTTGCACTTGCCACGAAAAAAGACCCTCTGTTATGCGCCTAAGTTTTCATCAGTGCGCTGAGTCATATAATTTTTTAATTTCAGCGCGCCAATGCATTCATCGCATAAATTGAAGTAAAGCGTATGGAGATACAACAATTTTTTAAGTTTTATTAAATTTGTTGTTCATAATGACGCGATATATTGTGACGCTAATCACATTATGATGAATATATCCTCTGTTTAGGGGGCGTTAAGCATGTTTTAAAAAACATAACTCATTGTTTTAAAAATGAATAACAGAGCAATACGGCAAAAGTATGAGTCAAAACAGCCTAAGTGGTTGAACCCTGATCCATAAACTAAATTCTCAATAAGCGCTGATTGGGAATGTTTAGTGGTGCTAACAGATTGAGTGGTATCAATAAAATACGAAAATGAAGGGCAACATTTACTGGAGGGCTGTAAATGAAAAATAAACTCCTTCTGATCTGTACGGGCAGTATGCTGGCGTTAGCGGCGCATCAGGCGATGGCGGTGACCAGCAGCGGGACCATCGGCGCGACGTTGACCTTAACCAACGGTTGCCTGATCAACGGCTCTCCGACGCAAAACGGTATTAACTTCGGTAGCCTCGACTTCGGGACGCATCCCGCCACCTTCTCGACCCTCACCACCCAGCTAGCGGGTGCCAGCGGGGGCAACACTTTCACCATTCAGTGTACGACCGCCAGCTATACGGTAGCGATTACCGGGAATACCAACTCCACTGCGCCGGGCACCGTTGTCGGTACACCAGGCACGCCAGCCCGCTATCTGGTCAACACCGCTAACACCGCACAGGGCGTGGCCTATAGCCTGTTTAGCGACAGCGGATTTAACAACATAGTCGCCAATAACGCACCGCTTCCGGTGGCCTCCACCGCAGGCGGCGTCGACAGTTACACCTTGTATGGCCGAATTACTGGGGGCGGCAACAGCGTGACTGTGGTTCCAGGAACCTATACGGACACCATTAACGTTAGCGTGACCTACTAGCCTAAGCGCCAGAAATGACCATTGCTTTTGCACGTCTGCGTAAAATCGCAGAGGGAAAACTGCGCCTTTTTTTTGCACTCATCGTTGGCGTATGGCCTGCGGGAATGGCGCATGCGGTCACCTCGCAGTCATTTCAGGTATCCGCGACGATCACCCCTGGTTGCTCGGTGACGACGGGCACGGGCGGGGTGCTTGGATCGCTGAATTTTGGTAGCCGCTCAGGCGTGGCGACAGGGCAGGTGAATACCAGTTTTGTGCCCAACGGATCGTTATCTATCGCCTGCACGCCGAATGTTGCGCTGAGCATGAGCATCGATGGAGGACAACATTACGCTTCGGTGCGCCGTATGCAGCGCGCCAGCGGCACCGAAATGGTGGCATACCGCCTGTACAGCAGCAGTTCGCTGGCAGCAAACAGTGAGATCGGGGTCAATCAGGCTGTGCCGGTGACCTATACCAACAGCAATAACATTGCGCTACCGCTCTTTGGTGTGGCGCTGTTGACGGGGTTTAGCCCCGCCGGAACGTATTCAGATCAACTCACCGTGACCTTGTCATGGTGAAAAGGGAGAAGGTCAATGAAGTCATCATTTACTCGCTATGGCGTACTGGGGATGTGGGCCATATTGGCCGTGATGGCAAACCGGGCGAATGCGGCGGCGACCATACTGCTGTGGCCGATTGACCCCTGGCTCTCTGCGGATACCAAAGCCACGGAGCTGTGGATCCAGAATCAGGGAAACAGCGCAACCACCATGCAAGTGCGGATTATGCGCTGGAAGCAGGAGAACGGATTCGAGCGCTACACCGCCCAGCAGGATGTGGTCGCCAGCCCGCCGATTGTGACCATCGGCAAAGACGGTAAACAACTGATTCGCTTGATCAAACAAAGCAATATCCCGATGGGCGTTGAGCAAGCCTACCGCATTATCGTGGATGAAATCCCCCAGCCCGGAGACAAATCCCAGCCGGAAATCGGGCTGAAAATCCAGATGCGTTATTCCATTCCGCTGTTTGTTTACGGCCAGGGGATCCCGACCATCAAAGAAGGTGCACACCATGCCCTGGCCGACACGCAAAACCTGAGCTGGAAGATTATCCAGGAGGACGGAAAACCCGCATTACAGGTGCGTAATCGGGGGGATGTTCACGTCCGCTTAAGTCAGGTGGCGCTGGATCAACGGACCATCGCCGACGGTCTGCTGGGCTATGTTCTCCCGGACAGCACCCGCAGCTGGCCGCTTCCGGCGGGTGTGCAACAGGCCCGCCAGATGAGTGCGCAAATTAATGCCGGGAACACGCAATGGCAGTCGGCGCCCGTCCACTGAAACCGGCGATGATAATCCTGCTTTGCGTCACAACAAGCGCCTGGGCCGAAACCGGTGATGACAGTTTACCGCCACCGCCGGATGCGCAGGCACTCAACAGCGAAGCAGTATTTCAGCTCTCGGTAGTGATAAACCACTACGACACTGGACTGGTGGTCCCCGTCACGCAGCGCAACGGCACGTTTTTTATCTCCAGTGCCGATCTGCTACGCGCCGGGTTGCCGCCGGAGCAAGTGCCAACGGGTGAAGTCGATTTATCAAAACTGGCAAAAGTGCGTGTCGAATATGACAGTGCTGCCCAGCGCCTGTTGCTCAGTGTGCCGCGCGACTGGGTATCGGCCCGCATTACGCCGTTCGGCGGGGAAAATGCGCAAAGTAAACCCCGTTACGGTAAAGGCGCGCTGCTCAATTACGATCTCTATACCAATCACACCGAACACATCGGTGGCCAGGCTTCGCTCTGGCACGAATTCCGCTATTTCAATGAAAACGGTTCGCTCTCATCTACCGGCTATACGCGTAAAAGCTTTGCCGGAGACAATGGTCAGCAGGAAGGGTACGTGCGCTACGACACGACCATGATGTTCACCAATGAAGATGACGCCACCACCTGGACCGCCGGAGATGTGATCAGCGATGCCCTGAGCTGGAGCAGCAGCGTGCGCATGGGCGGAATTAGCTACGGACGCGACTTCTCTCTGCGCCCGGACCTGGTCACCTGGCCGCTGCCGGAATTTTCCGGCGAAGCCGCGGTGCCGACGTCGGTGGATCTGTTCATCAACGGCTATCGCTCAGGCTCCACGCAACTCCAGCCCGGCCCGTTCACCCTGACCAATCTGCCTTACATCAATGGCGCTGGGGATGCGGTATTAATCACCACCGATGCGCTTGGGCGTCAGGTCAGTACCACCATGCCGTTTTATGTCACCAGCGATCTGCTCAAACAGGGGCTGAGCGACGGAGCCGTCACCTTAGGCAGCCTGCGTCGCAACTACGGCATTAAGAATTTTGATTACGGTCCCGCGGCGGGGAGTGGGTCATATCGCTACGGCGTGACCGACTGGCTGACGCTGGAAGGGCACGGCGAAGGGGCAGAAGAGTTGGCTCTGGGCGGGGCGGGGGCGGTGCTTAAACTGGGTCAATTTGGCGTGGTGAACTCTTCTTATACCCACAGTCAGATGCGCGGCGATAACGGCGGGCAGGTGAACTGGGGCTATCAGTACAGCACCAGTGCGTTTAGCCTGGCTACCCAGCATTCACGGCGCGATCGCGGGTATGGCAACCTGGCGCTGTACGATCAGCCGACTATTTATGATGAGCACGATCAGCCCATCGCCAGCCTCAGTCGCAATACTGACCAATATTCGCTGACCTTTAATCTCGGCAACTACGGCAATATTGGCGCAGCGTGGATTGGCGTCGAGAGTTTCGACAGCCAGAAAACTGAGCTGCTGAACCTGTCGTGGAGCCGCAACCTGTGGGGAAGTAGCAGTATTTATCTTGCCGCCAGCCGCGACCAGCAGCGCGGGGACTGGACGGTGGCGATGTCCCTGCAAATTCCGATTGGCGAGCGGGACAGCGCCGCCGTCACCTTTGAAAATACGCCGGATTCTGGCAGCACTCAGCGGATCAACTACAACCACTCGATGCCGACGGACGGCGGGCTGAGCTGGAATATGGCGTGGGCGAACCAGTCAAGATCCAACAACTATCAGCAGGGGACGCTCGGCTGGCGCAACAACAATATTGAACTGCAGGGCGGGGGATACGGCGAACGGGACATGATGACCTGGTGGGGCGAGGCGATGGGTTCGATTGTGCTGATGGATAACGAGCTGTTCGCGGCCAACAAAATCAACGACGCCTTCGTGGTGATCAGCACTGACGGGCATCCGGACGTGCCGGTCAATTATGAAAACCAGCCGGTCGGCAAAACCAACCGTAATGGCTATCTGCTGGTCAGCGGCGTGTCGGCCTACTATCCGGCCAGTTACAGTATCAACACGCTGAATTTACCCGCCGATACGCGTCTTAAAGAGACCGAGCGCCGCGTGGCAATCCGCCGCCACAGCGGTTATCTGGTGGATTTCCCGATGGAACAGGAGCGGGTGGCGAGTGTGATTCTGCATGACGCGCAAGGACAGGCGATCCCGGTCGGCAGCCAGGTACGACGCGCCTCGCGCAGTGCGGCAGTGGTCGGGTATGACGGCATCGCCTGGCTTGAAAATCTGACCGACGTTAACCCGCTGGAAGTCATCTTGCCTGAGGGAAAACGCTGTTATACCACGCTCAGTATTGGCGCCAATCCGGAGCATAAATTGCAAACCTTCGGCCCGCTGACGTGTCGGGAGGCCCCGTGAAACGCCTGCTGCTCGCCCTTTTTCTGCTGATGATGTCGGGTGGCAGTTGGGCGGCCTGTGTCATCAGCACCGTCAATGCGAATTTCGGCAGCGTCACCTCATTTGCCTTAAGCGGAACGGGGGAAGTCGAAACCACCGGTACCCTGGTGGTGAGCTGCGATGCGATCCTGAACTTGCTCACCAATGACTCTGTGACCCTGAACTACACCGCTGCGACCGTCTCGGCCAACAGCCGCGCGACCATGAAACGCACGGACAATGCCACCATCACCGATGTGATCCCTACGCGGCTCTGCGGGCTGTCGGGATGTTCCGGCAGCAGTGAAGTGCAAATTGCCAAAGCTTATACCTGGAGCGGCGCCACGCTGCTCAACCTGCTGGGGGCAAAGCAGTACAATATTCCGCTCTATTTTCGCACGGTGGCGGGGCAAAACGTGACGGCGGGGCCGTATCAGGTGGTGCTGACCTTTAGCATCAACTACAACGTCTGTTCCGTCGGGGCCGTCGGGCTGTGCCTCACGCCGCAAACCGGCACCGCCACCACCAGCATTACGCTGAATATGAACGTAACCAACGATTGCAGCGCGATGACCACGCCCAACGTCAATTTCAATAGTGCGCCGCTGGTGCAAAACTTTCCAACCGTCTCCCAGGCAATTTCCGTCACCTGCACCAAAGGCAGCACCTACACCATCGGCATCAACAATGGTGCCAACGCGTCGAATGGCGTGCGCCGGATGATGAGCGGCAATAACTTTATGAGTTACGACATCTATAAAGAGGCGACCACTAACCGCTGGGGCGGCAGCGGTACCGAGCGCTGGGCGAGCGCCGCCTCATCGCAACTGAGCACCGACGGGCTTTTGCGTACCTACAACTACACCGCCAAAGTGCTCACCAGCCAGACCACTCCGCCCGCCGGAACCTATACCGACACCCTGATCGTTGACGTCGCTTTCTGAACTGACGCTTTTCCCTTTCGCAAATGTAAAGTTCCTGCGGCCTTTGCCGATAACACCGTTAATAAATCTTAGAGAAGGTGTTGTATGTTGAACCGTATCCGCGTTGTCACGATGCTGATGATGGTGCTGGTCATTTTCGCACTTCTTCAGCTTATTTCCGGTGGGCTGTTTTTCTCATCCTTAAAAAATAACCAGCAGAGCTTTGCGACGTCGAACGATTTACGACTCCAGCAAAGTGAGCTGACATCGACCTGGGACCTGATGCTGCAAACGCGTATCAACCTGAGTCGTTCCTCCGCTCGCATGATGATGGACCCGAATAATCAGCAGAGCAGTGCTAAAACCGATCTGCTGAAAAATGCGCGTGCCACCCTTGCCGACGCCGCAAAACATTACGACGCCTTCAAAAAAATTACGCCGATGCCTGCGATGGCCGAGGTGAGTCAGAACATCGACGAAAAATACACTCAGTATGCAGCCGGATTGACGGAGCTGATTCAGTTCCTTGAAAGCGGCAACATGGACGCCTATTTCGCACAGCCAACGCAGGGGATGCAAAACGCCCTCGGCAAGGCGCTGAGCGAATACGCCGCTGCCAGCAGCGAGCAGTATCACACCGCGTTCAACGAAAGCCAGAACGACTACCGTTTTGCCAAATGGCAGATGGCGATCCTGGCCCTGGCGTTAGTGATTGTGTTGGTTGGCGTGTGGTATGGCATCCGCGCCATTCTGCTTAATCCGCTGGGCCGGGTGATTGCGCACATCCGTGAAATTGCCAGCGGCGATCTGACCAAAACGCTCGACATTTCCGGGCGCAATGAAATTACCGAACTGGCGAGCAGCGTGGATCACATGCAGCGCTCCCTGACGGATACCGTGACCAACGTGCGTCAGGGATCGGATGCGATTTATACCGGAACCAGCGAAATTGCGATGGGCAACAACGATCTCTCCTCCCGAACCGAAGAGCAGGCTTCTGCGCTGGAAGAGACCGCCGCCAGCATGGAAGAGCTCACCGCGACGGTGAAACAAAACGCCGATAACGCTCGTCAGGCCGCGCATCTGGCTGAAAGCGCCTCAGAAACCGCACAGCGGGGCGGCAAAGTGGTCGATGGCGTGGTGAAAACCATGCATGAGATTGCCGGTAGCTCGAAAAAGATCGCCGATATCATCAGCGTGATCGACGGTATTGCCTTCCAGACCAACATCCTGGCGCTGAACGCCGCCGTTGAAGCCGCCCGAGCGGGCGAGCAGGGGCGCGGGTTTGCCGTGGTCGCCGGCGAAGTGCGTAACCTGGCCAGTCGCAGCGCCAATGCGGCAAAAGAGATCAAAGCGCTGATTGAAGATTCTGTCGCCCGCGTCGATACCGGCTCCGTGCTGGTTGAAAGCGCCGGTGAAACCATGACCGATATCGTAAATGCGGTGACTCGCGTGACCGATATCATGGGGGAAATTGCCTCGGCGTCCGATGAGCAGAGTCGTGGAATCGACCAGGTGGCCCTGGCGGTTTCGGAAATGGATCGTGTCACACAACAAAACGCCGCGCTGGTGCAGGAGTCCGCTGCGGCGGCCGCTGCACTGGAAGACCAGGCGAGCCGTCTGAAGATGGCCGTCTCGGCGTTTCGCCTTACCTCAACACCTGTCAATTCGGCGTCGTCTCGGGCATCACATGCCGGGGCTGCGCCTGCCGCAAGGATGAGCAACACGCGTGCTACGGCAGCCGGACAAGATGAAAACTGGGAAACATTTTGATTGATATTTAACTGCGGCTGCTTGCCGCTTGATGGGAGCGTGGATGTTAAATCGTATTCGTATCTCGACCACACTGTTTTTGATTCTGATTCTTTGCGGTGTGTTGCAGGTTGGCAGTAACGGGTTGTCTTTCTGGGCTTTTCGCGATGGCTATCAGAACTTACAGGAAGTTGAGACGAGTAATCAGCAGCGCTCCTCGCTCGCACAAACGCGCGCGGTGCTTTTACAAGCCAGTACCGCGCTGAATAAAGCGGGCACATTAACGGCGTTAAGTTATCCGCCCGACGACATCAAGGCGCTGATGACCACCGCGCGTGACAGTCTGAAACAGGCCGATGTGCAGTTTAAAGCCTTCATGGCGCAGGATGCGGTCAGTGAAAAAGGCAAAGCGCTGAGTGCTGAAATGCAAAAGGGCTATGCCCAGTGGCACAGCGATTTAGATCATCAGGCCACCTGGCTTGAGAACAACCAGCTGTCGGACTTCCTGACCGCGCCGGTACAGGATTCTCAGGCTGCATTCGATAAAAGTTTTAACGCCTGGCAGCAGGACATGAACCAGTTCGTCGAAGAGGCGAGCCACGACAGCCGTGCCAGCTACCACATGTCCGGCGTGATTTTTGCCACCGTGGTGATTCTGGCAGCGTTGTTGACCGGCGGGGCATTGCTCTGGTCGCGCAAGATGATCGTATTACCGCTGGCCATTATCAGCAGTCATTTTGACAGCATTGCGAAAGGCAACCTGGCACGCCCGGTGGCGGTCTTTGGTAAAAACGAAATCTCGGCCATTTTTGCCAGCCTGAAAGCGATGCAAGGCTCGCTGCGTGAAACGGTGACCGATGTGCGTCAGGGCAGTTACGCCATGCACGCCGGTATTTCTGAAATCGCAGAAGGGAATAACGATTTATCGTCACGCACCGAACAGCAGGCGGCCTCTCTGGCGCAAACGGCGGCCAGCATGGAGCAATTGACCGCGACCGTTAGCCAGAACGCAGACAATGCGCGTCAGGCATCGGACCTGGCGAAACAGGCGGCGCTGACGGCTAAAAAAGGCGGCGATCAGGCGTCAAACGTTGCCAGCACCATGCAGCAAATCGCCACCAGTTCGCAGAAAATTGGCGACATTATCAGCGTGATCGACGGTATCGCTTTCCAGACGAATATTCTGGCACTGAACGCCGCCGTGGAAGCCGCGCGTGCCGGTGAGCAGGGCCGTGGATTTGCCGTCGTTGCGGGCGAGGTACGTAATCTCGCCAGCCGCAGCGCCAACGCGGCGAAAGAGATCAAAACGTTGATCGAAGAGTCCGTTTCCCGTGTGCAGCAAGGATCACAGCTGGTTGATACGGCCGCGCACACCATGACGGAAATTGTCACTTCGGTGACGCGCGTGAACGACATCATGGGCGAAATTGCGTCCGCCTCAGATGAACAGCGTCGCGGCATTGAGCAGGTTGCTCAGGCCGTGTCGCAGATGGATCAGGTAACGCAACAGAACGCTTCTCTCGTTGAAGAAGCGGCGGCCGCTACCGACCAGCTCGCCAGCCAGGCCGATCATCTGACCGGTCTGGTTGCAGTATTTAACGTGAAAGAGCAAGTCGAAAAAGTAGCAGAAGTCGGGCGGTCTCAGGCCGTGCCAGTTGTATCCTGAAAGTGATTAAGAAGGCGCTATGAGCTCACCAACCCCCTCGGGGCAATCGTCATTATTGCAGCAAATGACCCAGCGCCTCGCGCTGTCCGACGCGCATTTTCGTCGGATATGTCAGTTGATTTACCAGCGTGCGGGGATTGTGCTTGCCGATCATAAGCGAGACATGGTCTACAACCGTCTGGTCCGGCGCTTACGCACACTTGAGCTTGATGATTTTGGCCGTTATCTCAGCATGCTGGAAGCGAACCAAAACAGCGCTGAGTGGCAGGCGTTTATTAACTCGCTGACCACTAACCTGACGGCGTTCTTCCGCGAAGGCCACCATTTCCCGGTGCTGGCGGAACATGCCCGTCGCCGTAGCGGGGAATACCGAGTCTGGAGCGCAGCGGCGTCGACAGGGGAAGAACCCTATTCACTGGCGATAACCCTTGCCGACACGCTGGGTATGGCGCCTGGCCGCTGGAAAGTGTACGCCAGCGATATCGACACCGAAGTGCTGGAAAAAGCACGAAACGGAGTTTATCGCCAGGACGAGCTGAAAACGCTGTCGCCCCAGCAGCTGCAACGTTACTTCATGCGCGGGACAGGTCCACATGAAGGGCTGGTTCGCGTGCGTCAGGAACTGGCGAATTGCGTGGAGTTTGCTCCGGTAAACCTGCTCGATAAACAGTACAACGTGCCAGGTCCTTTTGATGCGATATTTTGTCGTAACGTCATGATCTATTTTGACAAAACGACGCAGCAGGAGATCCTGCGCCGTTTTGCCCCGTTGCTCAAGCCAGATGGCTTGTTGTTCGCTGGGCATTCGGAGAATTTCAGCAACCTAGCCCGCGAATTTAGCCTGCGCGGACAGACGGTTTATGCGCTGAGTAAGGAAAAAGCATGAGTAAGATCAGGGTGTTGTCTGTCGATGATTCTGCGCTGATGCGCCAGATCATGACCGAGATTATTAATAGTCACAGCGACATGGAAATGGTGGCGACTGCGCCTGATCCTTTGGTTGCGCGGGATTTAATTAAAAAATATAACCCCGATGTGCTGACGCTGGACGTGGAAATGCCGCGTATGGATGGCATTGATTTCCTTGAGAAGTTAATGCGTTTGCGCCCGATGCCGGTTGTGATGGTGTCCTCGCTAACCGGGAAAGGCTCAGAAATTACCCTGCGCGCGCTGGAGCTGGGGGCGGTGGATTTTGTCACTAAACCGCAGCTGGGTATTCGTGAGGGAATGCTCGCGTATAGCGAGATGATCGCCGAGAAGATCCGCACTGCCTCGCGGGCCAAATTGGCGGCGCACAAACCCGCGGGCGTCCCGGTGACGCTGAAAGCCGGGCCACTTTTAAGCTCGGAAAAACTGCTGGTGATTGGCGCGTCAACCGGAGGAACAGAGGCAATTCGCCATGTACTCCAGCCATTGCCGCTCTCGAGCCCGGGTATTCTTATTACCCAGCATATGCCGCCAGGCTTTACCCGTTCGTTCGCCGAGCGTCTGAATAAACTGTGTCAGATAAGCGTGAAAGAGGCGGAGGACGGCGAGCGCGTTCTGCCTGGTCACGCGTATATCGCCCCGGGCGATAAGCATATGGAACTGGCGCGCAGCGGTGCGAACTATCAAATCAAGATTCATGACGGTCCTCCGGTTAACCGGCACCGTCCGTCTGTGGATGTGCTGTTTCATTCGGTGGCGAAACATGCGGGGCGCAACGCCGTTGGGGTGATCCTGACGGGGATGGGCAACGATGGCGCCGCCGGAATGCTCGCGATGCACCAGGCTGGCGCCTGGACGATTGCGCAGAATGAAGCAAGTTGTGTGGTGTTCGGCATGCCGCGCGAGGCCATCAATATGGGTGGCGTGAGCGAAGTGGTCGATCTTAGCCAGGTAAGCCAGCAGATGCTGGCAAAAATCAGTGCCGGACAGGCAATACGTATTTAATGAGGAGTAGTTTTTTATGGCAGACAAAGAGCTCAGATTTTTGGTTGTGGATGACTTTTCCACCATGCGTCGTATCGTGCGCAACCTGCTGAAAGAGCTGGGTTTTAATAACGTTGAAGAAGCAGAAGACGGTGTCGATGCCCTGAACAAACTGCAGGCCGGTGGCTTTGGTTTTGTTATCTCTGACTGGAACATGCCTAACATGGATGGTCTGGAGCTGCTCAAAACGATTCGCGCTGACGGCAATATGTCTTCTCTCCCGGTTCTGATGGTTACGGCAGAAGCAAAGAAAGAGAACATTATTGCAGCAGCACAGGCGGGCGCAAGCGGGTATGTGGTGAAACCATTTACTGCGGCGACTCTGGAAGAGAAGCTCGGCAAGATCTTCGAGAAACTCGGCATGTGAGGTGTTGGTGATGATGCAACCTGCTATGAAACCCGTTGAAGAACATTCGGCAAGCGAAATTATTGCCCGCATCGGTAGCCTGACGCGCATGTTGCGCGACAGTTTGCGCGAGCTGGGCCTCGATCAGGCGATTGCGGAAGCCGCAGAAGCGATCCCTGACGCGCGCGATCGTCTCGACTACGTTGTGCAAATGACCGCTCAGGCAGCAGAGCGCGCGCTGAACAGCGTTGAAGCCTCTCAACCGCACCAGGATGAGATGGAGAAGGGCGCTAAAGCACTGAGCAAACGCTGGGATGAGTGGTTCGAAAATCCTATCGAACTGTCCGATGCGCGTGAGCTGGTGACGGATACCCGCCAGTATCTTGGCGATGTACCGGGACACACCAGTTTCACCAATGCGCAGCTGCTGGACATTATGATGGCGCAGGATTTCCAGGATCTGACCGGCCAGGTTATCAAGCGCATGATGGATGTGATTCAGGAAATTGAGCGCCAGTTGCTGATGGTGCTGCTGGAAAACATGCCAGAACCTGCGGCGCGTCCTAAACGTGAGACTGAAAGCCTGCTTAACGGCCCGCAGCTCGATACCACCAAGGCGGGCGTTGTCGCCAGCCAGGACCAGGTGGACGATCTGCTGGACAGCCTCGGCTTCTAATCGGCGAGCTATTCTCAGGCTGCGTGTGCAGCCTGAGAATCACTTAGCGTAAATCCATTTTGACCGTCACATTCCCTTCCATTTTTCCCGGTGCTGGCGACTCGCTGGTAGTACTGACCGGTGACGCTTTGATTTGTACCGAGCCATTTCCCTGTTTGTCCATCGTGATCGGAAACGCGTAGCTCCCGTCGAGAGCCACATTTTGGTTGTTGTCAGTAAAGATTCTGATCCCCGCATCATCCCTGTCGATCATTTTGGCAATCAGCGGATCGCTGCTATCCACCACGCCCTGATCGGCACTGAGCGTCAATTTGATGCGGTTGTCATTCCCGACGGCGTTATCGTCGCAGTGGTAGCTAATATCAATGTCTTTCAACGTAAATCCTTGTGGAGGCAGTCCCTTAAAGCGGAATTGCTTGCTGACGATGTTGCCCAAATCAACTTCAATAGTGCTGCCCTCATTGATAGTGCAACTGAGGGGGGCAGAGAGCGACCCGCTGAGCCAGATGTTAGAAACCAGCTGTGCGGTATTAACGTCACAACTGCCTGAACCAAAATAAAGGCATGCGTAGTTCTGGACCACCAGCGTTGAAGGAATGAGTTCTTTGCCGAGAATCGGTTTTTTAATGTGAAGCACAGCGCCAATAACGTTCCATTTGAATTTGCGCTGCGTCGGCGCGGAATCTTTTACTTTGGTACTCTCACTGCAGACGCTGGCTGTTCCCTCGGTTGTTTTAATGGTTTCGATCGTTTTTGACATCGAACTTTACATGGTCGGGTATTGGTTTATGTTGAGCCCATTTAAACCCGAACCGTCGGGGGAGTTAATGGCGTCGCTGTATCCTTTGAGGTCGATATCAATTTTATCGGTGAGAATGCCATAGCCGCTGGTCCCCTGAGTGAGCGGGCTACCCGCCAGCGTTAATTCCATGATCTGCGTTGACGCAGTCAGTGTGCCGGGGCAGCTGCAATTGGCCTCCATTTCAGCGCCTGCACCGATAAGGTGTTCGGGAATATCGACATCGGTGTTGGCTTTGTTTTCGCTCGCGGTGAGATCGCGATCGTAAGTTACGCTGTAATCTTGAGGGCCGCTAAAACAATCATGTAATACCGTCACTGCCGCCTGGGCTGAAAAAGGAAGAATGAGGCAGATAAGCCCCCAGCAGAAAGAGGTAACTTTAATGTGCATGTGATTGTTCCTGCTGACAAAGGGCATTAACAGTGCGGATGCCGGTAGGGTTAGACGGTGGCGCAGGGGAAGCCAGCGAAACACTGGCGATACATTGCTGATCCTGGGCATTCCCCCATTTCACCGCGATCTGGATCGTGTCTGGCACGCCCGCTAAATAGAGCGTACCGGTGTCGTCGATAATGCCGCTCATGACGGGTAAAAGAGTGGTCGCAATGGCGCCAAAGGGAACCGGTCTGCCATCGGGGCGCGTTAATTTGATTAAGGCACGATAGCCGACGTGAGCATCAAATTTCGCCACGACGGCAGCATTGCGGGAAGGAATGACGGTGATCGCGGTGTCACTGGAATCGACATCTTCCGGCAAGCTGGTGGTGTCGATGCGGATTTGGTTTTCCTGATAAGAGCTAAGAGACGGAATCACCGCATTTCCCTGCCAGTCAGTCTGAATACCGCGCTGATTCTGGAAGCGAACCCCCGACGCATGGTTGGCATTTACGATGACAAACTGGTTGCCTAAAGGCTGCGCGAGAGTGATACCTAAGGGATGCGCAACTACTGCGCCACTAAGACCATAGCTGGATTGCCGGGAGTTATCGGACGAATAGTAATAGCCCGCGTTCATATTGGCATACTGCGAGCGATAGCTTGCGTACACACTGCTGGTGTCGTCACCATCATGGTTCGAATGACTCTGCTGCAAGGAGTAGCTCAGGCGCTGGTCGTCCAGTAGTGTTCCGTTCAACCCCAGAGTTTGCTGGGTATAGCCATGCTTGCTGTTACTTAGGTTATAGCTGCTCCAGGCGCGGGGCAGCCATCGGCTGAGCGGCATACTAAAGCCGAAAGAGACCATCTGGTCGTTATGTGTGTCGCTGTTATCACTGTAGGTGTACGCAAGATGGAAGCTGATACTGTCGATAACAGTGTTTATTCCGGCTGACAGGCTGCGTTCTTTTTGTGATGTTTGCCAATAGTCCTGCTGATAACCGTTCAGGTAAAGGCTAACGCCAGCAATACTTTGACTGATGCTGGCCTGAATGCGGTTCCGCTTGTTGTAACGGAACAGGAGATCGTCTTCGTGCTGATCGTATTTCTGGTTGGCGTCAGCAAAACTGTAGTAACCGCTGGTGGAGTAGCGGTAGCTTGCCAGTGTGAAGTTAGTATTGGTGGCATCCACTTTGCCGGAATAGAGTAGGCGGTACGACTGACCAGTGCTTTGCGTGTCATTGTCGAGTGTCGCTTTGGCAAAGGTTACGTCTGCAGAGATTGAGCCCAAAGCCCCCAGCGCGATCCCCACCCCGGTGTTCGCCGCCTGATAATCCTCAGATGCTGTGATACCGCCAAACAGGGTGGTGGCATTATTCAGACCATAAATAAGGCTGCCTTGTGTAAACGTGGGCTCATTTTGATCGCTGCCACTGTCAGCCCGAAAGCGTGCTGCTGTAAATTCATACTTCATCTGCCCGGGTCTTTGCATCACCGAGACGCTTGAATAAGGCTGAGTAAAACGGTGTTCAGTTCCGTCGGCCTCTTTTACTGTGACCTCCAGATCGCCACTGTTAGTGGTGGAGTAGAGATCGTTTATCTCAAAAGCACCAGGGGCAACGTTTTGCTGATAGATGAGATAGCCATTCTGGCGTACCGAAACCTCAGCATTAGAGCTGGCGATACCGCGAATAGTCGGCGCATATCCACGCTGACTGTACGGCAGCATCTCTTCATCGGAAGCAATGTTGACGCCACGATACTGCAGGCTGTCGAAGACTTCTCCGCGCGTACTGCTTTCACCGCCGGTAAATTGAGCCCGCATTGCGTCAATGTCGTGCTGCACATAGGTATTAATTGCATCCCAGCGGGTTGCGTCGTCAGTTTTACTCCAGGTCGAGTAATTACGCAGATGCCAGCCACCGAGGTTAGCGCCGCTGCGTAAATTCAAATACTGGCTCGTTGAGCTGTTACTGGACTCATCTTCACTCTGTGAGCCAGAAAATGCGTAATCGGCAAACGCCACAGGAACCCCGTCGTCCCAGCGTGAAGGGGCAATATAATCTTTGCCCTGGCTGTAAATGGCGGCCTGCGGAATGCTGAGATGCAGCGTCATGGATGCGAAATCGAGCTTTGCGAAAGCCTGAGGAATGTAGTCACCCAGCGGATTTGGCAGAGGGCTGTTGGCATCCCATGCGGCTAATTTGGGATATTTATCAATATCCACTCCCCATTGGCGTAATGTGTTTGGCGTGAGTTGCGGCACCAGTTCCCCAGACTGGTTAGTGAGATAGGTGATATCCATGTCATCAATCCGGGTCTCATTGACCCTAATTCTGGAGGAGTAGGTACCGGGCAATTGCGCATTGGATCGCGAGAAAAGTGACAGGTCAATATCTTGCTGCATCAGCATATCGCCCTCGAGTGAAGAGGGCGAAAAGCGATATTCACGCGCGCTGGCAAAGCTTGACGTTATCAGTAAAACGCCGCCCAAATAACGTGCGAACGGATTAAGACGCAAGCTGGGCGTTGAACAAAATCCGCATGTCATTTTGTTCTAATCCTGAGCCAGGGTGGTTGAAAATTTATCGGATGCATTGCCGTAATCGGTAATGCATCGCCAGCTGACGAGGGTGCCTGTAGTGTTCTCTGGAACGAGGATCAGCGTGTTTGACTGAGGGCTCACCATGTCGGCTTTATCAATCCTGGTGGTGCCCAACTGTAAGCTGTCGAATGTGATGTGAAACGCGCCCTGATTGCTCACCGTTAATTGCCTCCCGTTTAAGGAAAAACGGAGGTTTTTACACGTCTCAACGGGAGTGCCTGCCAGTCCTGCGGGGCGCCAGAACAGCTTTAAACGGGTTTTATAGATCAGACGTAAAACATTTTTATCGTCGTCTTCCTTAGCGGTTGCGGGAATAGTGCGAACGTTCATGTAAAACAGCGACTCTTTGTTATCGGGAAGAGCCGTTCCATTCCATGCGATACGCAGACTCTGTTCTTTCTGAGGATCGAGACGAAATAACGGTGGTGTGACGATAAATGGCCCGCGTGTTTTGCCATCGCCTGTATCTGTCCACGACTGAATCAACCACGGAAGGATGCTATCGTTATTCACCAGCGGCAGTGAAATCTCTTTCTTAGTGGCATCGTAGATCAATCGCGTACGGCCGATCTGAATGCCCTCTGCATGGCTGAACGATGTCAAAAAGACAGGGAGTAAAAATAGAATCTGCGTGAAAATACGCATAAACAATGCCTGCGTTGGGTGAAAATAAAATAGCTTGCAATAGCCAGAATTAGCCTCCTGGCTATTGCAATGAACGACCATTCAATAACCACTATCAGGAGATTATTGTGAATGGAAAACGAGACTGTTATCGATAGATAATATTTACCGTCATATCCGCATCGGCTGGGCCGGCAGTGACAGTTTTAGAAAATGACTTATATCGGGCGTTAAAATCAGCCCTGATGAGGTCCTCTTTTTTGGTCGGAAGTTCGATAGCAATTTGACCTTCAGAGCCATCCATCGAGATATACTGCGTATCTTTGGTGTCTGGGGTCACTGCAATCCCGACCCCTGTTGCTGCCGTGTCGCCAGCCGTGGTGATCGTACTGACATCGAGCAGAGTTTTCGACGCTGTCAGGGTTGTTGTGCCATTGAAGGTTAGCTGAACAGAAGGAAGGCCATCGCTTTTTAACGGACACCCCGTCAGGGTGATAGAGAAGGGCATTAATGTGGATTCCGTTCCTACGTCTGTGAATAATGAAGCAGGGTAAGTTCCAAGGGGAACCGTACTGTCCGAACCATTATCGCCCTGGATGGTACAGCTGGGTTCAATAATCTCACCGGTAAAATGAATCGTCCCTGCATTCATTTCTGCCGCAAAGGGACTTCCAGAAACAAGGGCGACAAACGCACCGACAACAACCTTTTTTTTGAAATTCATAAATGAAGTCCTTAACAATTATGCACGGGTTGAGTAATAACGATGGAGTAATATAGACAGAAATGATCATTATCACCAGTACGCAATATTACTTTTTTTAAAAGGTAGTCGTGGCTTAATTGATATTATTTAACGTAAAAGATAATCGTGGGCTTGTAAAGTGACACTTGGTTTCTAATAGTATTTGCCAAGATTATTCTTTTGCTGATACTAATAATTATGAAATATAAGTAAGGGCCGAATTTATGGTTTATGTTGAGTTTAATAATCGAAGTCTGTTGGGTGAATGTTTAATAGGTATAATTAAAATTGGCTTTCATTCCCCATTCTTTTTGAATTAATTTTTTTCAAAAAATATTGTCCTTTTTTGGACGTTGCTATCAATAAAACCAGGAAGATTTAACTCAAACAGGACAAAAAGGGCACCTTATACGGGCTTTTCCATCCATTGATTAGGGCGTGCTCTGGCAAGATAAACGCCACGAAATGGGCAGAGAGCGCGCACTGTGGCAGACGACAGCGACGACAAAACAGAAGCCCCCACACCCCACCGACTAGATAAGGCGCGTGAGGACGGGCAAATCCCACGATCCCGTGAGCTGACATCCCTGCTGATCTTAATCGTAGGTGTATGCATCATCTGGCTGGGAGGGGAGTCGCTCGCCCGCAGACTGGCGGGTATGCTTTCTGCCGGCCTGCGTTTTGACCACAGCATGGTCAACGATCCCAATCTTATCCTCAGCCAAATTATTCTGCTCATTAAAGACGCCATGATTGCGCTCCTGCCGCTGATCGCCGGCGTCGTTATCGTGGCGCTGGTTTCCCCCGTCATGCTGGGCGGGCTGGTGTTCAGCGGTAAAGCGCTGCAACCCAAATTTTCCAAGCTCAATCCCTTCCCGGGGATTGCAAAAATGTTCTCGGCGCAAACGGGCGCTGAGCTGCTGAAAGCGATTCTAAAATCCACTTTGATGGGCAGCACCGCCGGGTTTTACCTTTGGCATCACTGGCCAGATATGATGCGCCTGATCAGCGAATCGCCTCTGACGGCAATGAACAATGCCATGAATCTGGTGGGGCTGTGCGCGTTGCTGGTGGTGCTCAGCATTATCCCGATGGTGGGCTTTGACGTGTTCTTCCAGATTTACAGCCATATCAAAAAGCTGCGCATGTCCCGACAGGATATTCGTGACGAGTACAAACAGATGGAAGGCGATCCTCACGTTAAAGGGCGTATTCGCCAGATGCAGCGCGCAGCGGCACGACGTCGCATGATGGAAGATGTGCCGAAAGCAGACGTTATCGTCACCAACCCGACCCATTACTCCGTGGCGCTGAAATACGACGAAAACAAAATGAGCGCTCCTAAAGTGGTCGCGAAAGGGGCGGGTTTAATTGCGTTGCGCATCCGCGAAATTGGCGCAGAACACCGCGTGCCGGTACTGGAAGCCCCGCCACTGGCACGTGCTCTGTATCGTCACGCAGAAATTGGACAGCAAATACCGGGTCAGCTTTACGCCGCAGTGGCGGAAGTGCTGGCCTGGGTCTGGCAGCTGAAACGCTGGCGTTTAGCAGGCGGTCAACGACCTGTGAAACCTGAAAATCTTCCGGTGCCTGAAGCACTGGATTTTATGAACGAGAAGGACACTGATGGCTAATCTGGTGGCAATGCTGCGCCTGCCCGGCAACATGAAATCGACGCAATGGCAAATTCTTGCCGGGCCGATTCTCATCCTGCTAATTCTGTCGATGATGGTGCTGCCGTTGCCAGCATTTATCCTCGACCTGCTTTTTACCTTCAACATTGCGCTATCCATCATGGTGCTGCTGGTGGCGATGTTTACCCAGCGAACCCTTGATTTTGCTGCATTCCCGACCATCCTGCTGTTCACGACGTTGCTGCGCCTGGCGCTGAACGTCGCGTCCACGCGTATCATTTTGATGGACGGACATACCGGCGGGGCGGCGGCGGGTAAAGTGGTTGAGGCCTTTGGTCACTTCCTCGTTGGCGGTAACTTTGCTATCGGTATCGTGGTGTTCGTGATCCTCGTTATCATCAACTTTATGGTTATCACCAAAGGTGCGGGCCGTATCGCTGAAGTTGGCGCACGTTTCGTGCTGGACGGGATGCCGGGCAAACAGATGGCTATTGACGCCGATCTGAATGCCGGGTTGATTGGCGAAGATGAAGCGAAAAAACGCCGCTCCGACGTGACCCAGGAAGCCGATTTCTACGGTTCGATGGACGGTGCGAGTAAGTTCGTTCGCGGCGATGCCATCGCCGGTATCCTGATCATGGTTATCAACATTGTCGGCGGCCTGCTGGTGGGTGTTCTCCAGCACGGCATGGACATGGGCCATGCGGCGGAAAGCTATACGCTGCTGACTATCGGTGACGGCCTGGTGGCGCAGATCCCAGCCCTCGTTATCTCTACCGCAGCGGGCGTTATTGTGACCCGCGTGAGTACCGACGAAGACGTTGGCCAGCAGATGGTCAGCCAGTTGTTCACCAATCCAAACGTGCTGGTGCTGTCTGCGGCGGTGCTTGGCTTGCTGGGTCTGGTGCCGGGCATGCCAAACTTCGTCTTCCTGCTGTTTACCGCTGCATTGCTCGGTCTGGCCTGGTGGCTGCGCGGACGCGATACCAAACCGGTCGCAGAGCCGACGCCGGTTAAAATGCCGGACAATAATCAGGCGGTTGAAGCCACGTGGAATGATGTCCAGCTGGAAGATTCCCTCGGAATGGAAGTGGGTTATCGTCTGATACCGATGGTCGATTTCCAGCAGGACGGCGAACTGCTCGGGCGCATTCGCAGTATCCGTAAAAAATTCGCTCAGGATATGGGCTTCCTGCCTCCGGTGGTTCACATCCGCGACAACATGGACCTGCCACCGGCACGCTATCGCATTCTGATGAAAGGCGTGGAGATTGGCAGCGGCGATGCCTACCCTGGACGCTGGCTGGCGATTAACCCAGGCACGGCGGCGGGTACGCTGCCAGGCGAGCAGACGATCGACCCGGCCTTTGGTCTGGCCGCAATCTGGATTGAAAGCGCCCTGAAAGAGCAGGCGCAGATTCAGGGTTACACGGTTGTTGAAGCCAGCACCGTGGTCGCGACGCATCTCAACCACCTGATTGGTCAGTTCTCGGCGGAATTGTTTGGTCGCCAGGAAGCGCAGCAGTTGCTGGATCGCGTGACGCAGGAGATGCCGAAGCTGACCGAAGATCTGGTGCCGGGCGTAGTGACGCTAACGACGCTGCACAAAGTACTGCAAAATCTGCTCGACGAAAAAGTGCCGATCCGCGATATGCGCACCATTCTGGAAACACTGGCAGAACATGCGCCGTTGCAAAGCGATCCGCACGAACTCACCGCCGTGGTACGTGTGGCGTTAGGCCGAGCCATAACGCAACTGTGGTTCCCGGGGAATGGCGAAGTGCAGGTGATTGGCCTCGATACGCCGCTTGAGCGTCTGCTGTTGCAGGCGTTGCAGGGCGGTGGCGGCCTCGAACCGGGCCTGGCCGACCGACTGCTGGCCCAGACGCAAGAGGCGCTGGCGCGTCAGGAGATGCTTGGCGCACCGCCGGTTCTGCTGGTCAATCACGCCCTGCGTCCGCTGCTGTCGCGCTTCTTGCGCCGTAGCCTGACGCAGCTGGTGGTGCTGTCGAATCTGGAGCTGTCGGATAACCGCCATATTCGTATGACGGCGACCATTGGAGGGAAATAATGCGTCACTGGTTATGGATTTTGTTGTTCCCGCTGATGGCACAGGCCGCAGGCGAGGGAACGTGGCAGGCGAGCAGTATCGGTATCACGCTCAACAATCGTGGCGTATCGGCCTCGTCGCGACCGCTGACTGCCTCTGAGCCCGCTTCTGGTTTGATGACGCTGGTGGTCTGGCGCTATCAGCTGATCGGCCCGACACCCGCCGGGCTACGCGTGCGGCTGTGCTCGCAAACACGCTGTACCGAAATTGATGGCGAAAGTGGGACTACGCGCGCGTTCGACGGCGTGCCCGCCGTTGAACCGCTGCGCTTTGTCTGGGAAGTGCCGGGTGGTGGACGCCTGATCCCCGCGCTGAAAGTTCAGAGTAACGAAGTGATCGTCAACTACCGCTAATTGCCTGCCTTTTCGCCAGCCGTCAGCAGAAACTGACGGCTGGCTCGCAAAAAATGACCCCGCCTTTTGATGCAAAAGAAACGCTGTTTTATAAATCAGTGACACGCGTAGTTATTCTCTTTGCATTATTGCCATTCGCCCTCATGCAGTGGCAGAAACAGAAAGGTATCAATATGACGATGCTTTTACTGTAGCCGTGTAAAAACTCCCGGACGAGGTTTGCATACAGGGAGTCTCCCAACACTTAAAGGGTTGACGGCAATGAAAACACGTAAAATTGGGCTCAAAAATTACCTGGCTTATGGCTCAGGCGATTTTCTTGGGGCAGGTACGACCGCACTGACGGCGGCCTGGCTGTTATATTTTTATACGACCTTCTGTGGACTCTCGCCTATTGAGGCGACATTTATCTTTGCGGCGGCCAGGGTGCTGGACGCCGTGGTCAGTCCGCTGATGGGCTTCCTGACCGATAACTTTGGTACCACCTGGCTTGGCAAACGCTTTGGCCGGCGTAAGTTCTTTATCCTGCTCGGCATTCCCTGCGTCTTCAGCTACTCGATGATGTGGGTAGGGGACATGAGCTTCTGGTACTACCTGGTCACCTATCTGATCTTCGATATCGTGTACACCATGATTCTGGTGCCTTACGAAACCTTAGTCCCGGAAATGACTGACGATTTCAAACAGAAAACCAAATTCTCTGGCGCGCGTATTTCGATGGCACAAATGTCGGCGATTCTGGCCTCGTTCCTGCCGGGTATTCTGCTGACCCACTTCGGGAAAGACAACGCCATCTCCTTCTTCTATGCGAGCCTGGTGTTCTCCGTGCTGTGCGCGATGATGCTGACGTTCGTTTGGTTCTTCACCTGGGAACGTCCGCGTGAAGAGTGGTCGGAAGCAGCGCTGCGCGCCGAAGAGGAGAAGAAAAAACTCAACCTCCGTCAGAGCCTGAACCGCCTGTTTGTCGAGTTAAGCTCTACGCTGCGGGTGAAGATTTTCCGCCAGCATCTGGGGATGTATCTGGGCGGTTATATCGCACAGGATGTGTTCAACGCCGTGTTTACCTATTACGTGGTGTTCGTGCTGATGCAGGAAGCATCAATGGCCTCGAACTTGCTGGGAACGATGGCTATCTTCCAGTTCATCGCGGTGATCGCCATGATTCCACTGTGTATCCGCTTTGGACCAGCTCCGTCCTATCGGATGGTGGTGGTGCTGTTCGGTCTGGCTTCCATTTCCTACGCAGTGCTCTATTACGCAGGGCTGAGCGACGTTTATGCGCTGTTGCTGCTGGTGTCGGCGGTGGCTGGCCTCGGTCGCGGCGGTATCAACTATGTGCCGTGGAATATCTACACCTACATTGCCGACGTGGATGAAGTCATCACCGGCCAGCGCCGCGAAGGGATCTTCGCTGGCATTATGACGCTGACGCGCAAAGCTTCCCAGGCGGGGGCCATCATGCTGGTAGGTATCGTGATGCAGATGTCCGGCTTTGTCAGCGGTCAGAAAGTTCAGCCAGAGGAAGTGAGCCACACCATTCTGATGATCCTGAGCGTCGGTACTATTCTGGTGCTTTTCTGCGGTTTCCTGGTTTCCCTGCGCTTCAAACTGAATCTGCAAACCCACAGCACCCTGCGCGAAGAGACCGCCAAAATGCGCGAGTCTGGCCGTGCTATGCCGGAGACCGCCACGGTGCAGGCGCGCGAGACAGTCGAGCTGCTGGCCGGGATGCCGTACGAATCCCTGTGGGGCAACAACAATATTGGTTATCTGAATCGCAATAAGCCGGTGGCACCTTCCCTGAAGGACCGCGCGGTACTGAATTCGACATATCACAGAGGTTAAGATTATGAAGGTTTGGCCCGTCAAACATAGCCCGTTACTGCGTCAGCCTGAGCATTTTATTGCCAGGGATGAATTGAAATCGCTGATTGAAAAGGTGACGCACAACCTGGTGAACATTCACGATAAAACCGGCGAATTTTTGCTGCGCCTCGACGACGGTCGCGTGATCGACACCAAAGGCTGGGCGGGATGGGAATGGACGCACGGCGTCGGGCTATACGGTATCTGGCAGTATTACTGCCAGACCGGCAATGGCCAGATGCGTGACATCATCGACGGCTGGTTTGCCGATCGCTTTGCCGAAGGCGCGACCACCAAAAACGTCAATACGATGGCCCCGTTCCTGACCCTGGCGTATCGCTATGAGGAGACGAAAAACGCCACGTATCTGCCGTGGCTGGAGAGCTGGGCAGAATGGGCGATGAACGACATGCCACGCACGGATCACGGCGGGATGCAGCACATTACGCTTGCCGAAGAGAACCATCAGCAGATGTGGGATGACACGCTGATGATGACCGTTCTGCCGCTGGCAAAAATCGGCAAATTACTTAACCGCCCGGAGTACGTTGAAGAAGCGACTTACCAGTTCCTGCTGCACGTGCAAAACCTGATGGACCGGGAGACGGGCCTGTGGTTCCACGGCTGGAATTACGACGGGCAGCATAACTTCGCGAAGGCCCGCTGGGCGCGCGGGAACAGCTGGCTGACGATGGTTATCCCGGACTTCCTTGAGCTGGTGGATCTGCCGGAAAACAACGCGGTGCGTCGTTATCTGGTGCAGGTGCTCAACGCACAAATCGCGGCGCTGGCGACGTGTCAGGACGAAAGCGGTTTGTGGCACACGCTGCTGGACGACCCGAACTCGTATCTTGAAGCATCCGCCACGGCTGGGTTTGCCTACGGGATTTTAAAAGCGGTGCGTAAGCGCTACGTTGGCGCGGAATACGCCGACGTGGCAGAAAAAGCCATTCGTGGAATTGTGAATAATATCTCGCCGGAAGGGGAGTTGTTGCAAACGTCGTTTGGTACGGGGATGGGCAGTAATCTGGAGTTTTATCGGCAGATACCGCTGACCTCCATGCCGTATGGCCAGGCAATGGCGATTCTGTGTCTGACGGAGTATTTACGCAAGTATTTCTAGGTTGCGATTTTGTAGGCCTGATAAGCGCAGCGCCATCAGGCATTTTCCCCGGTGGCGCTGCGCTTACCGGGGCTACGAAAAACACGGACAAAAAACCCGGCCATCGCCGGGTTTCTTTTTTTACATACGCTCTACGGTTTCGATACCGAGCGTATCCAGCCCCAGCTTCAGCGTCTTCGCGGTCAGCTGCGCCAGTTTCAGGCGGCTGTTGCGGATTTCTTCGCTTTCAGCAGACAGGATTGGGCAGTGCTCGTAGAAGCCAGAGAACAGACCCGCCAGATCGTACAGGTAAGAACACATCACGTGCGGCGTCCCTTCACGGGCAACGACAGCCAGCGTCTCTTCGAACTGCAGCAGACGGGCAGCAAGCTGTGCTTCGCGATCTTCGTTGATCACCACCTGAGCATTCGCCAGCGCACTTTCGTCGATGTCGGCTTTACGGAACACGGACAGCACGCGGGTGTAGGCATACTGCATGTACGGCGCGGTATTGCCTTCGAAGGCCAGCATGTTATCCCAGTCGAAGATGTAATCGGTGGTACGGTTTTTTGACAGATCCGCGTATTTCACCGCGCCGATACCCACAGCCGTCGCCAGTTTTTCCAGCTCATCCGCAGACATATCCGGGTTCTTCTCAGCCACCAGACGACGCGCGCGTTCCAGCGCTTCGTCCAACAGATCGGACAGCTTCACGGTACCACCGGCGCGGGTTTTGAACGGCTTACCGTCTTTACCCAGCATCATGCCGAACATGTGGTGTTCCAGCGGAACGGAATCTGGCACGTAACCGGCTTTACGCACGATAGTCCACGCCTGCATCAGGTGCTGATGCTGACGGGAATCGATGTAGTACAGCACGCGATCCGCATGCAGCGTTTCGTAACGGTATTTCGCACAGGCGATATCGGTGGTGGTATACAAATAGCCGCCATCCTTTTTCTGGATGATCACGCCCATCGGTTCGCCGTCCTTGTTTTTGTACTCATCAAGGAACACAACCGTTGCGCCTTCGCTCTCTACCGCCAGTTTTTTGGCTTTCAGATCGGCCACAATGCCCGGCAGCATTGGGTTATAGAGGCTTTCGCCCATAACGTCGTCGCGGGTCAGGGTGACATTCAGACGGTCATAGGTGATTTGGTTCTGGGACATGGTGATGTCAACCAGCTTGCGCCACATTTCGCGGAAGTAGGCATCGCCGCCCTGCAGTTTGACGACGTAGCTGCGCGCGCGCTCGGCGAAGACTTCATCTTCGTCGTAATGTTTTTTGGCTTCGCGGTAGAAACCTTCCAGGTCTGCCAGCGCCATTTCGCCCGCGTTTTCCTGCTGCTGCTTCTCAAGGTACGCAATCAGCATCCCGAATTGCGTACCCCAGTCGCCCACGTGGTTCGCGCGAATCACTTTATGACCGAGGAATTCCAGGGTGCGCACCGCCGCATCACCGATGATGGTGGAGCGCAGGTGGCCGACGTGCATCTCTTTCGCCACGTTGGGGGCAGAGTAATCGATAACGACAGTTTGCGCTTCTGGCAGGGCTACGCCCAGACGCTCAGATTTCAGCGCAGCGTCAATGTGGCCTGCGAGAAATGCCGGGTCGAGGAAAATATTGATAAAGCCAGGACCTGCAATCTCAACTTTATGAGCAATGCCGTTGAGATCCAGATGCGTCAGCACCAGCTCAGCGAGTTGTCGTGGCGGCATGCCCAGTTTTTTAGCAACTGCCATCACGCCATTGGCCTGATAGTCGCCAAACTGTACTTTTGCTGACTGGCGAACCTGAGGTTCGCAATCCGCAGGAGCGCCTGCGGCAATCAGTGCCTGACTGACTTTTTCGGAGAGAAGAGCCTGAATATTCACCTGGATACCTTACATTTTTGCTGTGGGCCCACTACAACCCACACCAGTTTGAGAATTTAGGGCCGGAGTATACTGCAAATGCCCTCTGACGTCAGCATTGCACAGGCTTAAGCGCGCTCAGAAAACAGGCGATGAAATAGTGCATAAACATGCAACGGGTAAAACGTGAAATCTGCGGTTGGTTGCCAGCCGTCAACACGGTAAATTAGCCGCTTTGCGACAGGATAAGAGAACCGCTGATGACGAACTGGCAATCCATAGACGAACTGCATGATATTTCCGCAAATTTACCGCGTTTCACCCAGGCGTTCACAGAACTTGCCACTCGACTGGGGCTGGATATTGCACCACTCGACGCCGATCACATCTCCCTGCGCTGTCATCAGAATGCGACGGCGGAGCGCTGGCGTCGCGGATTTGAACAGTGCGGTGAACTGCTGTCAGAAAACGAGATCAACGGTCGCCCGATTTGCCTGTTCAAATTGCATCAACCGGTGTGCGTGGCCCACTGGCAGTTTAGCGTGGTCGAATTACCGTGGCCGGGCGAAAAACGTTATCCGATTGAGGGCTGGGAGCATATCGAAATCGTACTGCCGGGTGACCCTGAAACGCTGAATGCACGTGCGCTGGCGCTGTTATCCGATGACGGTCTGAGCCAGTCCGGCATTTTCGTGAAAACCAGCTCGCCAAAAGGGGAACGCGAGCGTCTGCCGAACCCGACGCTGGCCGTGACTGATGGAAAAGTCACGGTGAAATTTCACCCCTGGACTATCGAGCAAATTGTCGCCAGTGAAGCATGAGCAGCAAAAGAGTGTGAACTCACGCTGAGTCCGCCGTTTTGCGGCGTGGCATGATGGTTTATTACCGTGGATTTAAGGAGGAAATGTGGCGCTACTGGAGATTTGTTGTTACAGCATGGAATGTGCTGTCACGGCGCAACAAAACGGGGCCGATCGCGTAGAACTGTGCGCCGCGCCGAAAGAGGGCGGTTTGACGCCGTCCTACGGCGTACTGAAGTCGGTTCGCAAATCGGTGACCATTCCCGTTCACCCGATTATTCGCCCGCGCGGCGGAGATTTTTGCTACTCGGCGGGTGAGTTTGACGCGATGCTGGAAGACGTCGCTACAGTGCGCGAGCTGGGTTTCCCCGGTCTGGTGATCGGCCTGCTTGATGAAGACGGCAACGTTGATATGCCGCGTATGCGCCAGATTATGGCGGCGGCAAAAGGGATGGCGGTGACGTTTCATCGTGCCTTTGATATGTGTAAAGACCCTGTTCAAGCCTTTGAAAATCTGGCGGAATTAGGCGTGGCACGCATCCTAACATCCGGCCAGCAGTCGAGCGCTGAAAAAGGACTGCAATTAATTATGGAACTAAAAGCATATTCCGGTGTTCCAATAATAATGGCGGGTGCGGGCGTTCGCGCCAGCAATCTGGAAACGTTTTTAAACGCAGGGGTAGAAGAGCTTCACAGCTCGGCAGGCAAGTGGACGCCTTCGCCTATGCGATATCGCAATACAGGATTATCAATGTCGACAGATGCAGAAGCGGATGAGTACTCCCGCTACGGCGTAGATGGAGAGTCGGTTGCGGTAATGAAATCAATGATTGAGCAGTTTCACGTGTAGCAACGATTTTTACCGCGCATCATGTCGCCCAATATGATGCTTGCTTGTACCAGGCCCCTGCAATTTCAACAGGGGCCTTTTTTTATATTTCGCCGGGTGGCGGCTTCGCCTTACCCGGCCTACAAAACAGTAGGACCGTGCAAGCGAAGCGCCGCCGGGCAAATCACGGCTTAGTCGCAATCAATACCGCACGCATCGGCGCGGGATAGCCTTCGATGGTTTTGCTGCTGTCGTTCGGGTCGAGGAATTCGGCCAGCGACTCAGTGGTAAGCCACTCGGTGCGGCGCTGCTCTTCAGTCGACGTGACGCACACATCCACAATGCGGATATCCACAAAACCGCATTTCGCCAGCCAGTTTTTCAGCGCCAGCGCGGACGGGATAAAGTAGACGTTACGCATTTGCGCATAGCGATCGCCGGGAACCAGCACCGCGTTTTCGTCGCCTTCGATAACCAACGTTTCCAGCACCAGTTCGCCACCACTGACCAGTTGATCTTTCAACTGCCACAGATGTTCCAGCGGCGAGCGGCGGTGATACAGCACGCCCATCGAGAAGACGGTATCAAAGGCATTCAACGCAGGCAGTTGCTCAATGCCCAGCGGCAGAACGTGCGCGCGCTGGTCGTTGCCCAGCAGTTTGCGCACGGCTTCAAACTGACACAGGAACAGCTGCATTGGATCGATCCCGACTGCCAGATGTGCACCCGCGCCAATCATGCGCCACAGGTGATACCCGCTTCCGCAGCCCACATCCAGAATCGTGCGACCGGTCAAATCTGACAGGTGCGGTAAAACGCGATCCCATTTCCAGTCGGAACGCCACTCGGTATTGATGTTCAGGCCGTAGAGAGAAAACGGCCCTTTGCGCCACGGCATCAGGTTGCGCATCAGCTTTTCAAGACGCAGCAGTTGGCCTTCGCTCAGCGGCTCGGCGCTTTCGGCGGTGACGCTATGCAATAAGTCCAGCTTATACGGGGTCATTTCCGGCAAAAACTCCACCGCATTACTCCACTGCTTAAACTGACCGTGCAGAGAATCACGCTGCCAGGCCGCGACCTGCGCAGGCAGGGTTTCCAGCCAGTGGGAGAGGTGGTTTTTGGCGATGAGCTGATAGAAATTGCTGAAGTCGATCATGCGTTGTCCCCTTTCAGAGCGACCAGGGAACCAAAGTTAAAGCACTGGAACCAAAGTTCGCTGTGCTCGAAACCGGCTTTACGCAGGCGCGTTTTGTGTGCTTCGACCGAGTCGGTCAGCATCACGTTTTCAAGCATGCTGCGCTTCTGGCTGATCTCCAGCTCGCTGTAACCATTGGCACGTTTAAAATCATGATGCATGTTGAACAGCAACTCGCCGACGTTGGCATCTTCAAAACTGAATTTTTCCGATAACACCAGCGCACCGCCAGGGTTCAACCCCGCGTAAATTTTGTCCAGCAACAACTGGCGATCTTCAGGCACCAGGAACTGCAGGGTAAAATTCAGTACCACCATTGAGGCGTTCTCGATCTTGATATCGCGGATATCGCCTTCAATGACGTCAACCGGGGTGGGGGCTTTGTAAGCGTCCAGATGACGGCGGCAGCGCTCGACCATTGCCGGAGAATTATCGACCGCAATGATTTTGCAGCCTTCGTGATGCACGTTACGGCGAACCGACAGCGTCGCGGCGCCCAGTGAACAACCCAGGTCATAAACCTGCGTACCGGGTTGAACGAAGCGTTCAGCCAGCATGCCGATCATAGAGATGATATTGGAATAACCTGGAACAGAGCGCTGGATCATATCCGGGAAGACTTCGGCTACCCGTTCATCAAAGGTCCAGTCGCCCAGACTGGCGATAGGCGCGGAAAAAAGCGTGTCGCGATCAGACATAACGTAAAAATCCGGGAAAAATAAAGTGGCGTATTGTGCGCTAATGGAAAGAGAAAACCAACTCCCACGGCATATACCACAGGTTAGCCAGCACCATCAGCAAAAGCGAACACCAGGTCGCGCTCATGCCGGAACGACGCCAGCGGAATAAGCGGTGGTGGAAGCCGTAATAATGCATCAGTCGCCCGGCGATCAATAACAGACCGCAGACGTGAACCATCCAGGTTTCTGCGCCGTCCATTTCCATGAGCAGCAGCAAAATCAGCGCAATGGGAATGTACTCCACCGCATTACCATGAATGCGAATGGCGCTTTGAAGCTCCGAAAACCCACCGTCACCGTATGAGACGCGGTATTGCATTCTCAGGCGCACAACGTCAAACGAAAACTTAATCAGTAGTAATGCACCTAACACCGCGTACAGTGCGCTGACCATACAAACTCCCTGTTTTTGGCAGATGGCACTTCTATGATAGGGGTTGACGTCAGAAAAGAGAAGATTGTTGTGGGATCGACGGGGCAGGTCCAAGGGACGGAACCGCAGCCTGCAAGGCTTGCCACAGTGCATCGACCAGTTCAGGCGCCTGGGCGATGTCCGGCGTGTGCAGGAACAGGTAAGGCGTGGTGGTTTGCTCCCATTTCGGCAGTGTTTGCAGCCAGACGTCGAACATCTCGCGGTTTTGCTGCATATTGTCGCTGCCGATAAACCGCACCATCGGGTTGTGGGCGGTGACGACCGCATGAACCGGCACTTTCGGTTTTTTACGTTGGGCGTCGATAATGGCTTCGCTATGCGCCACGGCGCTATGGACCGGACGACTGTCCAAAATGACACGATTCACACCGCGTTCATGCAATCCACGGTTAAGCGCCTGTTCCGCTTCACCTTTGGCGAAAAACTCTGGATGACGAACTTCCACGCCGTAAGTAAATTCGCGGGGAAGGGCGTCGAGAAAACCCCACAGCGCGGGCAGATCGCGCGGGCCAAAGGTGGCGGGCAGTTGCAACCAGTACTGGCCAATGCGGTTCGCCAGCGGCGACATCCTGTCGAAAAACTCCTCGGTTAAATCTCCGCACTGGCGCAGCGCGGCCTGGTGCGAAATGGTCGCCGGGAATTTAAAGCAGAAGCGGAAGTCATCGGTCGTTTGCTCCCGCCAGCGTGCGACGATCTCCGCGCGCGGCAGGGCGTACAGCGTGGTGTTGCCCTCCACGCAGTTAAAATGGCGGGCATACTCTTCAAGGCTGGTAATGCCCAGGCGCACCCATTTCGGGTGCGACCATTGGGGAAGTCCCAGGTAGATCATAACGCGCTAAGGATCTCGTCGGTGCTGCGCACGCGGCCAATACGCGGGAAGATATGGGTCATGCTGCCCTGATGCTGATCCGCCGAGGCGGCGCTGCACGCGTCTTCGGCAATCACCAGATTAAAGCCCAGTTCCCAGGCGTTACGCGCGGTGGATTCCACGCCGATATTGGTGGAAATCCCGCACAGGATGATGGTGTCGATCCCACGACGGCGCAGCTGGAGTTCCAGATCGGTGCCATAGAACGCGCCCCACTGGCGTTTGGTGACTTCGATATCGCTATCCTGTTTGCCCAGAGTTTCAGGATACGTCCACCAGTTTGCGGGCAGCGCGGCGGCAGGCGCTTTCGCATCCACCGGCTGTTTCAGCGCTTCGGCGAAATCGGCTGACCAGCCCACGCGTACCATCACCACCGGCGATCCGCTGGCGCGACATTTATCCGCAAGACGTGCGCTGCGGCTGACCACATCCGAAGCCGTGTGCGGGCCGCCGGCGAACGGCAGAATACCTTCCTGCAAATCAATCACAACAAGCGCGGTTTTGGTGGCATCAAGTGTTAACATCATTACTCCAGTCAAGAAATTAGCGTCCGTCACACCTTACGATGATACAGGGTAAGTAAGATCGGATAATTTTGTTAATTTTTGTGAGAATGCGCAATAAGAGTGCAGCAATCGCGCGTCTGGCAAGCTTCTCTCTTATCGTACGGCGGAATTTCCAGTATAATAGCCGCCTTTTTTCATCCAGTTGTGACATACAGAAAGCTGCGACATAGTAGCCTGTAACTCAGGCGACATTTAGCCTGCGGCTAAATTAAGGGATATCTCATGCGTACAGAATATTGCGGGCAGTTGCGTCAGTCCCACGTTGGACAGCAGGTGACCCTGTGTGGTTGGGTCAACCGTCGTCGTGATCTTGGTAGCCTTATCTTCATCGATTTGCGTGACCGTGAAGGCATCGTGCAGGTGTTCTTCGATCCGGATCGTGCGGACGCGTTAAAACTGGCCTCCGAACTGCGTAATGAGTTCTGCATCCAGGTCACCGGCACCGTGCGTGCGCGTGACGAAAAAAACATCAACGCCGATATGGCGACGGGTGCCATCGAAGTGCTGGCGTCCGACCTGACCATCATCAACCGTTCAGAATCGCTGCCGCTTGACTCCAACCACGTCAACACCGAAGAAGCGCGTCTGAAATATCGCTATCTGGATCTGCGTCGCCCGGAAATGGCTCAGCGCCTGAAAACCCGCGCGAAGATCACCAGCCTGGTGCGTCGTTTCATGGACGACCACGGTTTCCTCGATATCGAAACCCCGATGCTGACCAAAGCCACGCCGGAAGGCGCGCGCGATTATCTGGTCCCTTCACGCGTACATAAAGGCAAATTCTACGCGCTGCCGCAGTCTCCACAGCTGTTCAAACAGCTGCTGATGATGTCCGGTTTCGATCGCTACTATCAGATCGTGAAATGCTTCCGCGACGAAGACCTGCGCGCTGACCGTCAGCCTGAATTTACCCAGATCGACGTCGAGACTTCCTTCATGACCGCACCACAGGTGCGCGAAATCATGGAAGCGCTGGTACGTGGTCTGTGGCAGGACGTGAAAGGTGTGGATCTGGGCGATTTCCCGATCATGACCTTCGCAGAAGCAGAGCGTCGTTACGGTTCTGACAAACCCGACCTGCGTAACCCGATGGAGCTGGTGGACGTCGCTGACCTGCTGAAAGCAGTCGAATTTGCCGTCTTCTCCGGCCCGGCTAACGATCCGAAAGGCCGCGTGGCTGCCCTGCGTGTTCCTGGTGGCGCAAGCTTGAGCCGTAAACAAATTGATGACTACGGCAATTTCGTGAAAATCTACGGCGCGAAAGGCCTGGCTTATATTAAAGTCACCGAACGTGCGAAAGGCATCGAAGGGATCACCAGCCCGGTGGCGAAATTCCTGAACGCAGACATCGTGGAAGCGGTTCTTGAGCGCACTGGCGCACAGGACGGCGACATGATCTTCTTCGGCGCTGACAACAAGAAAGTGGTTGCCGACGCGCTGGGCGCACTGCGCCTCAAACTGGGTAAAGACCTGAGCCTGACCGACGAAGCCAAATGGGCTCCGCTGTGGGTGATTGATTTCCCAATGTTTGAAGAAGACGGTGAAGGCGGCCTGACGGCAATGCACCACCCGTTCACCGCGCCGAAAGACATGACCGCGAGCGAACTGAAAGCGGCACCGGAAGAGGCCGTGGCGAACGCCTACGATATGGTGATCAACGGTTATGAAGTGGGCGGCGGTTCCGTGCGTATCCACAGCGGCGAAATGCAGCAGACCGTGTTCGGCATTCTGGGCATTAACGAGCAAGAGCAGCGCGAGAAGTTTGGCTTCCTGCTGGACGCCCTGAAATACGGCACGCCTCCGCACGCAGGCCTGGCGTTTGGTCTGGATCGCCTGACCATGCTGCTGACCGGTACCGATAACATTCGTGATGTAATTGCCTTCCCGAAAACCACCGCCGCTGCGTGTCTGATGACCGAAGCGCCAAGCTTTGCTAACCCGGCCTCTCTGGCTGAGCTGGGCATCGACGTGGTGAAAAAGGAAGAGAAAAACTGATATGGAGTATAAGCGTCCCGTTTCGGTCTTAGTGGTGATTTACGCGCAGGACACTAGGCGGGTGCTGATGTTACAGCGACGCGACGATCCCGATTTCTGGCAGTCGGTTACCGGCAGCCTGGAAGAGGGTGAAACCGCGTTGCAGGCCGCCGCGCGTGAAGTAAATGAAGAGGTCACCATTAATGTTGCTCAGGAGCAACTGACCCTGAAGGACTGTCAGCGCACGGTGGAGTTTGAAATTTTTAGCCATTTACGTCATCGCTATGCGCCGGGAATTGAGCGCAATACGGAATCGTGGTTCTGTCTTGCGCTTCCCCATGAACGGCAGATCGTGTTTACGGAACATCTAACCTACCGCTGGGTTGATGCAGCCGTTGCCGCTACCTTGACCAAGTCATGGAGCAACCGGCAGGCGATTGAAGAATTTGTAATTAACGTTAACTAGTTTTCCCAAGAATTTCAGTTCTCAGGAAGGCGGCAAGACCGAGAGTCACCCTGAGCTTACTTCAGTAAGTGATGGGTGTAAGCGGGCGCAGCCAACGCATCTGGAAGCTGAAAGGCGAAGGATAATTTTGGAGAGTTTTTTATGGCAGGTCATAGTAAGTGGGCCAACACCAAACACCGTAAAGCGGCACAGGATGCCAAGCGCGGTAAGATCTTTACTAAAATCATTCGCGAGCTGGTGACGGCAGCCCGTTTGGGCGGCGGCGATGCGGGTTCTAACCCACGTCTGCGCGCAGCGATTGATAAAGCACTGTCTAACAACATGACGCGTGACACCCTGAACCGTGCCATCGCACGTGGCGTGGGCGGCGATGACGACGCGAACATGGAAACCATCATTTATGAAGGTTACGGCCCTGGCGGTACAGCGGTCATGGTTGAGTGTCTGTCTGACAACCGTAACCGTACCGTTGCCGAAGTGCGTCATGCGTTTACCAAAACCGGTGGCAACCTGGGCACCGACGGTTCCGTGGCTTACCTGTTCAGCAAAAAAGGCGTGATTTCCTTCGAGAAAGGCGACGAAGACGCGATCATGGAAGCGGCGCTGGAAGCGGGTGCTGAAGACGTTGTGACCTTCGACGACGGTGCGATTGACGTCTACACCGCCTGGGAAGAGATGGGCGCAGTGCGTGATGCGCTGGAAGCGGCAGGTCTGAAAGCGGACAACGCTGAAGTGTCGATGATCCCATCGACCAAAGCAGACATGGATGCGGAAACCGCGCCAAAACTGCTGCGTCTGATCGATATGCTGGAAGACTGCGACGACGTGCAGGAAGTTTATCATAACGGCGAGATCTCTGATGAGGTCGCCGCGACCCTGTGATTCGCGTCATCTTTAAGCCCACAGGTGCGTTGGCTCTCCTCGTTCACCCCAGTCACGTAGTTCATCTACGCTCCTGGGGATTCGCTGCGTGGCCGCCTTCCTGTGAGCTGAAAGATTTAGCGTATCACCGCCCCGTTATCACCGGAGACGCGTGATGTCGATTATTCTCGGGATTGACCCCGGCTCACGCATCACCGGTTATGGCGTTATCCGCCAGGTCGGTCGTCAACTGACGTATCTGGGCAGTGGCTGTATTCGTACTAAAGTGGATGATTTACCGTCGCGTCTTAAGCTCATTTACGCGGGCGTGTCGGAAATCATCACCCAGTTTCAGCCGGACTTTTTTGCCATCGAGCAGGTGTTTATGGCGAAAAATGCCGACTCGGCGTTGAAACTGGGTCAGGCGCGCGGCGTGGCGATTGTCGCGGCGGTCAACCAGGATTTACCGGTGTTCGAATATGCGGCGCGGCAGGTCAAACAGACGGTCGTCGGCAATGGCGCAGCAGAGAAAACGCAGGTACAGCACATGGTGCGAACCTTGCTAAAGCTCCCGGCTAATCCGCAGGCGGATGCCGCCGATGCGCTGGCGATTGCGATAACCCACTGTCATGTGAGCCAGAACGCCATGCAAATGAGCGATTCGCGGCTCAATCTGGCGCGGGGTCGGTTACGATAATCACAAAAGAGGCTGGATAAACATCCAGCCTTTTTTTATGATGGCAGAAGTTAAATTAGCATCTCACGCAGGAGCAGCATGTGATTGGCAGACTCAGAGGCATCATCATTGAAAAACAACCCCCGTTAGTTCTGCTGGAAGCGGGAGGCGTGGGCTATGAAGTCCATATGCCGATGACCTGTTTCTATGAACTCCCGGACTCAGGGAAAGAGGCGATTGTCTTCACCCAGTTCGTGGTGCGTGAAGATGCGCAGCTCTTGTACGGCTTTAATAATAAGCAGGAACGTATGCTGTTCCGCGAACTGATTAAAACTAACGGCGTCGGTCCTAAGCTGGCGCTGGCCATTTTGTCCGGTATGTCGGCCCAGCAGTTTGTGAATGCCGTTGAGCGTGAAGATCCCGCTGCGCTGATCAAGCTGCCGGGGATTGGCAAAAAAACCGCCGAGCGCCTGATTGTCGAAATGAAGGATCGCTTCAAAGGTCTGCATGGCGACCTGTTTACGCCAGCGTCCGATCTGGTGCTGACTTCACCGAACGGCCCAACGGACGACGACGCAGAGCAAGAAGCAGTGGCTGCGCTGGTGGCGCTGGGCTATAAACCACAGGAAGCCAGCCGGATGGTGAGCAAAATCGCCAAACCGGATGCCAGCAGTGAAACCCTGATTCGTGAAGCGCTCCGCGCGGCATTGTGAGGTAGAGGATGATTGAAGCAGACCGCCTGATTTCGGCAGCCAGCAGTGTTCCAGAGGATGTGGTGGATCGCGCTATCCGTCCGAAATTGCTGGAAGAGTACATTGGCCAGCCACAGGTTCGCTCACAGATGGAAATCTTTATCCAGGCGGCGAAACTTCGCGGGGATGCCCTCGATCATCTGCTGATTTTTGGCCCTCCAGGCTTAGGTAAAACCACGCTGGCGAATATCGTTGCTAACGAAATGGGCGTGAATCTGCGCACCACCTCTGGCCCGGTGCTTGAGAAAGCAGGGGATTTGGCGGCGATGCTGACCAACCTCGAGCCGCACGACGTGCTGTTTATTGATGAGATCCACCGTCTGTCTCCGGTGGTCGAAGAGGTGCTGTATCCGGCGATGGAAGATTATCAGCTGGATATCATGATTGGTGAAGGTCCGGCGGCGCGCTCAATTAAAATTGACCTGCCGCCATTTACCCTGATTGGCGCCACTACCCGTGCGGGTTCACTGACCTCGCCACTGCGCGACCGCTTCGGCATTGTGCAGCGACTTGAGTTCTATCAGGTGGCCGATCTGCAGTACATCGTTGGTCGTAGCGCGCGCTTTATGGGACTTGAGCTGAGCGATGAAGGCGCGTTTGAAGTGGCTAAACGTTCGCGGGGTACGCCGCGTATCGCCAACCGTCTCCTGCGTCGTGTGCGTGACTTCGCTGAAGTGAAACACGACGGCACCATTTCGCTGGATATCGCCTCGCAGGCGCTGGACATGCTGAACGTCGATGCGGAAGGATTTGACTATATGGACCGCAAGCTGCTGCTGGCGATTCTGGATAAATTCTTTGGCGGGCCGGTCGGGCTGGACAACCTGGCGGCGGCGATTGGTGAAGAGCGGGAAACCATCGAGGACGTGCTGGAGCCGTATCTGATTCAGCAGGGCTTTTTACAGCGCACGCCGCGTGGACGAATGGCAACGGTACGCGCGTGGAATCACTTCGGGATTACGCCACCGGAAATGCCGTAGTTCGCTGCGGAAAAAGCCGGATGGCGGCTACGCCTTGTCCGGCCTACAACGACACCTGTAACCCCGGTAAGCGCAGCGCCACCGGGGACACTATTCAGCTGGCAGGTTTCTTCATCATGCTGAAGATAAACATCAGCGCAGCGCACAGCACCACAGACGGGCCGGCTGGCGTGTCGTAAAAGGCTGAGAAGGTTAATCCGCCGGTAACGGCAATCATCCCAACAATCACTGCAATCCCCGCCATTTGCTCCGGCGTACGCGAAAAGCGCCTCGCGGTGGCTGCCGGGATAATCAGCAGCGACGTGATGATCAGCGCACCGACAAACTTCATTGCTACCCCAATTGTCAGTGCCGTCACCAGCATAAGCAGCAGTTTCACCCGCTGAAGTTTGACGCCATCGACAAAAGCCAAATCTGAGCTGACGGTCATCGCCAGCAAATTACGCCACTGCCACAGCAAAATTCCCAGCACCACAACGACGCCGATGGCGATAGAGATCAGATCTTCCGGCGTCACTGCCAGCAGATCGCCAAACAGATACGCCATTAAATCGACGCGAATGTTCGACATCAGGCTCACTACCACCAGACCGAGCGACAGCGCACTGTGCGCCATAATCCCCAGCAGTGTATCCACCGCGAGGTGAGGGCGCTTTTCAAGCCATACCAGCCCAGCTGCGAGCAGCAGTGTCACCGCGATAACGGCGTAAAAAGGATTTACATCCAGCAATAAGCCAAACGCCACACCCAGTAATGAGGCGTGCGCCAGCGTATCGCCGAAATAAGACATCCGGCGCCAGACGACAAAAGACCCCAGCGGGCCCGCGGCGCAAGCGAGCATCACCCCGGCTAACCAGCCGGGTAATAACAATTCAATCATGAGTGTCCATTTCCCCGACGCAGGACAATCCGTCCCTGTAAATCATGGCGATGATTATGGTTGTGGCGATAAATGCCGAGCTGTTCAGCCCCGCGAGAGCCAAACATGGAGATAAATTCCGGGTGCATCGACACCACTTCTGGCGTACCGGAGCAGCAGATATGGTGATTAAGGCACAGCACTTCGTCGGTTTTCGCCATCACCAGATGCAGGTCGTGAGAGACCATCAGCACGGCGCAATCCAGCTCACGACGCAGCTGATCGATTAAGTCGTACAGAGCAACCTGTCCATTCACGTCCACGCCCTGAGTGGGCTCGTCGAGCACCAGTAGCTGAGGCTGACTCAGCAACGCGCGGGCCAGCAGCACACGCTGGGTCTCACCGCCGGAGAGTTTTTGCAGCGGTGCTTCGACCAGATGCCCGGCCTGGACGCGTTTCAGCGCAGGGAGAATATCGTCTTTGCGCGTGCCCGGGCGCAGTCGTAAAAAACGACCGACCGTTAACGGCAGCGTGGCATCCAGATGCAATTTTTGCGGAACATAGCCAATGCGCAGTTTATCGTCGCGCTTGATGACGCCTGCATCAGGTGCTACTAAGCCAAGAACCACGCGCACCAGGGTCGATTTGCCCGCGCCATTTGGGCCGAGCAAGGTTAAAATTTTGCCGGGTTTGAGGTCCAGCGAGACGTCAGAGAGGACGCGGCGCTGACCAAAAGAAACCGAGATATTTTCGAGAGAAACTAAAGTCGTCATGTCAATTTAAGCTTGCAGAAGTCAACGAATGTTATAATATCACATTCCACGCATTCATTACGATAATAAGTTGCATTATGTTACATAAAAATACGCTTCTTTTCGCAGCATTATCCGCTGGCCTTTGGGGTTCAGCAGCACAAGATGTTAACGCCGCCGTTGTCGCTTCGCTTAAACCACTGGGATTCATCGCTTCGGCCATCGCCGATGGCGTGACAGAAACGCAGGTTTTACTGCCTGACGGTGCTTCCGAGCATGATTATTCTTTGCGTCCATCCGATGTAAAACGCTTACAGAACGCGGACTTAGTGGTCTGGATTGGTCCAGAGATGGAAGCGTTCATGCAAAAATCAGCGAGTAAAGTTCCGCCGCAAAAACAGGTCACCATTGCTGAGCTTTCTGGCGTGAAACCGTTGCTCATGAAAGGGGCTGACGACGACGACAGCGATCACGACCATGATCATGCCGAGGGTGAAAAAGGTGACGACCATCACCATCACGGCGAGTACAACATGCATCTTTGGCTCTCCCCAGAGATAGCGCGGCTCTCAGCGGTTGCAATCCATGACAAATTAGTGGAACTTATGCCGCAAAGTCGAGCCAAACTAGACGCCAACCTGAAGGATTTTGAGGCACAATTAGCCGCAACCGATAAGCAGGTGGGTAACGAGCTCGCACCGCTGAAAGGTAAAGGGTATTTCGTTTTTCATGACGCCTATGGCTACTACGAAAAACACTACGGCCTGACCCCGCTGGGTCACTTCACCGTCAACCCGGAAATTCAGCCCGGTGCGCAGCGTTTACATGAAATCAGAACACAGTTGGTTGAGCAAAAAGCGACATGCGTTTTTGCTGAGCCACAGTTCAGGCCAGCGGTCGTTGAAGCCGTGGCCAGGGGAACGTCCGTGCGCATGGGAACCCTGGACCCGCTTGGAACCAATATTCAGCTGAGCAAGGCGAGTTACTCGCAGTTCCTCAGCCAATTGGCGAACCAGTATTCGAGCTGCCTGAAAGGAGATTAACGAGGAAGTGAACACGTGCAACAGATAGCCCGCTCTGTCGCCCTGGCATTTAATAATCTGCCCAGACCCCACCGCGTTATGCTGGGGTCCCTGACAGTTCTCACCTTAGCGGTCGCCGTCTGGCGGCCCTATGTGTACCACCCACATTCAGCCCCTATCATTAAAACCATCGAGCTGGAAAAGAGCGAAATTCGTTCCTTACTGCCCGATGCCAGCGAGCCTATCGATCAGGCTGCTCAGGAAGACGAAGCGATTCCTCAGGATGAGCTGGATGACAAAACCGCGAACGAAGCTGGCATCCATGAATACGTTGTCTCGACGGGCGATACGTTGAGCAGCGTTCTCAATCAGTACGGTATTGAGATGGGTGATATCAGCCAGCTCGCCGCATCCGATAAAGATCTGCGTAACCTCAAAATTGGCCAGCAATTATCCTGGACGCTGACCGCCGATGGCGATTTGCAGCGTCTGACCTGGGAAGTCTCACGTCGTGAAACCCGTACCTACGATCGGTCTGGAAACGGTTTCAAAATGACCAGCGAAATGCAGCAAGGCGACTGGGTCAACAATGTGTTGAAAGGCACCGTGGGTGGCAGCTTTGTGGCCAGCGCGCGCGAAGCCGGATTAACCAGCGGCGAAATCAGTTCGGTGATCAAAGCCATGCAGTGGCAAATGGACTTCCGAAAACTGAAAAAAGGCGACGAATTCTCGATTCTGATGTCCCGCGAAATGCTGGACGGCAAGCGTGAACAGAGCCAACTGATGGGTGTGCGCTTACGCTCAGAAGGCAAAGATTATTACGCTATTCGTGCTGAAGACGGTAAGTTCTATGACCGCAACGGTACGGGTCTGGCGAAAGGTTTCCTGCGTTTCCCGACGGCGAAACAGTTCCGTATATCGTCCAACTTTAACCCGCGTCGCCTGAACCCGGTTACGGGTCGCGTAGCACCGCACCGTGGTGTTGACTTCGCGATGCCGCAGGGCACGCCAGTGCTTTCCGTGGGTGACGGCGAAGTGGTTATCGCTAAACGCAGCGGCGCGGCGGGATATTACGTGGCGGTTCGTCACGGGCGCACCTACACCACCCGCTACATGCACCTGCGTAAGCTGCTGGTTCAGCCGGGACAGAAAGTGAAACGCGGTGACCGCATTGCGCTTTCGGGCAACACCGGACGCTCCACTGGCCCGCATCTGCACTATGAAGTGTGGATTAACCAGCAGGCGGTAAATCCGTTGACGGCGAAACTGCCACGCACCGAAGGCCTGACCGGTAAAGATCGCACCGACTATCTGGCCCAGGTTAAAGAGGTTATGCCGCAACTGCGCTTCGACTAACCTGTCGTTATTGTAAAGCCGGTGCAGAGATGCACCGGCTTTTTCTTTTGTGCGATGCAGCCTGCCTCGCTACACTAACTCATTATTATTTTGTGCTTCACCAGACCCTGGAACCCGCATGGAAACCCAAAAAAACAACAGTGAATACATTCCCGAGTTTGAGAAATCTTTTCGTCACCCGCGCAACTGGGGCGCGTGGCTGGGTGTTTATGCCTTTGCGGGCATTGCGCTGCTTCCTGCATCTGTACGTGACCCGGTGCTGGGTAAAATTGGCCTGTTAGCCGGACGGCTGGGCAAAAGCGCGCGTCGTCGCGCGCAGATCAATCTTTATTACTGTTTCCCTGAAAAGACCAACGCCGAACGCGAAGCGATTATTGACGCCATGTTCACCACTGCGCCACAGGCGATGGCGATGATGGGTGAGCTGGCGCTGCGCGGGCCGGAAAAGGTCATGAAGCGCGTAGACTGGAAAGGGCTGGAGATTATCGATGAGATGCGTCGTAACGACGAAAAAGTCATTTTCCTCGTGCCGCACGGCTGGGGCGTGGACATTCCCGCGATGTTAATGGCTTCTCAGGGCCAGAAAATGGCAGCCATGTTCCATAACCAGGGTAACAAAATTTTTGATTATGTGTGGAACACCGTCCGCCGTCGTTTTGGTGGCCGCCTTCATGCGCGAAACGATGGCATCAAACCGTTCATTAAGTCGGTGCGTGAGGGTTACTGGGGCTACTATTTGCCGGATCAGGATCACGGTGCTGAGCACAGCGAATTTGTCGATTTCTTTGCCACTTATAAAGCTACGCTGCCTGCGATTGGTCGGCTGATGAAAGTCTGCCGCGCCCGCGTTGTACCGCTGTTCCCGATTTACGATGGCAAAACCCATCGTCTGACCATCGAAGTGCGACCGCCGATGGACGATCTTCTGGAAGCTGACGACAACACCATCGCACGCCGGATGAACGAAGAGGTCGAAATCCTCGTCGGCCCGCATGCTGAGCAGTACACGTGGATTCTGAAATTGCTTAAGACGCGTAAACCCGGCGAGAAAGAGCCGTATAAGCGTAAAGAGTTGTTCGTGAAGAAATAAAAAATCCCCCGGAGACGGGGGATTTTTTTGGCTACAACAACTGCCGATATTACTCGACGGTCATCACGCGAGTGGTGTTCGTCGAACCGATGGTGCTCATGACGTCACCCTGAGTCACAATAACGATATCACCGGAAACCAGATAGCCCTTGTCGCGCAGCAGATTGACCGCATCGTTAGCCGCCGCAACACCGTCGTTGGTGCTGTCGAAGTAAACCGGCGTAACGCCACGGTACAGCGCGGTCAGATTCAGAGTGCGCTCATGACGAGACATGGCGAAAATCGGCAGACCGGAGCTGATACGGGACGTCATCAGCGCAGTGCGTCCGGATTCGGTCATGGTGATGATCGCAGTTACACCTTTCAGGTGGTTTGCCGCGTACATCGCGGACATGGAAATCGCTTCTTCCACGTTATCAAACTGAATGTCCAGGCGGTGTTTGGAGACATTAATGCTTGGGATTTTTTCTGCGCCCAGGCATACGCGCGCCATGGCTGCCACGGTTTCAGCCGGATACTGACCTGCTGCCGTTTCTGCTGATAACATGACCGCATCGGTACCGTCCAGTACGGCGTTGGCCACGTCCATCACTTCTGCGCGCGTCGGCATTGGGTTGGTAATCATTGATTCCATCATCTGGGTCGCAGTGATGACAGAACGGTTCAGCTGACGCGCACGGCGGATCAACGCTTTCTGAATACCGACCAGTTCCGGGTCACCAATTTCAACGCCCAAATCGCCACGGGCAACCATCACCACGTCAGAGGCCAGAATCACATCATCCATCGCGTCCTGGCTGCAAACGGCTTCCGCACGTTCTACTTTCGCAACGATTTTGGCGTCGCAACCTGCATCGCGCGCCAGACGGCGAGCATAGTTCAGGTCTTCGCCGCAGCGCGGGAAGGAGACGGCAAGGTAGTCGACGCCAATCTGCGCTGCAGTGATGATGTCGGCTTTGTCTTTGTCGGTCAGCGCTTCGGCAGAGAGGCCACCGCCGAGTTTGTTAATGCCTTTGTTGTTGGAAAGTGGGCCGCCAACGGTCACTTCGGTGAACACTTTCATGCCCTGAACTTCCAGCACTTTAAGCTGCACGCGGCCATCATCCAGCAGCAGGATATCGCCCGGCACTACGTCAGCAGGCAGACCTTTATAGTCGATGCCCACTTTCTCTTTGTCGCCTTCGCCTTTACCGAGGTTGGCGTCGAGGAGGAATTTATCGCCGATGTTGAGGAAAACTTTGCCTTCTTTAAACGTCGATACGCGGATCTTCGGACCCTGCAGGTCGCCGAGGATGGCGATATGACGCCCCAGTTTTGCCGCGATCTCACGGACTTTATCTGCACGTAATTTGTGATCTTCTGGCGTACCGTGAGAGAAGTTCATGCGTACCACGTTGGCGCCTGCGGCGATAATTTTCTCAAGATTATTATCGCGGTCGGTTGCCGGGCCTAAAGTGGTCACGATCTTGGTTCTGCGAAGCCTTCTGGACATGTAATACTCCGTTGACTGAAACAACTTTGGTGTTGCGTGAACATAGATTCGGTGCTGTGTAGAAACTTACCGAATACCGAAAAAAGTAACAACCTTATAAAAACATTTAGGGTACATCGCCCTTAATGAGCAATTCTTTATCAAAACGCGATTCCTTGAGCGCTTCTTTGACCCGCTTCAAGTTATCTCTGAATTTCGCGCCACGGCGCAGTGTAAAACCGGTAGCCAGCACGTCGATGACGGTTAATTGTGCAAGTCGGGAGACCATCGGCATGTACATATCCGTATCTTCCGGCACGTCCAGGGTGATGGCTAACGTCGCTTCTCGCGCCAGGGGGGTGCCTGCGGTGGTGAGTGCAATCACCATGGCATCGTTTTCACGCGCCAGCTGCGCCAGTTCCACCAGACTTTTGGTGCGCCCGGTGTGGGAGATCAGCACCACCACGTCATCTTCGTTACAATTCATACAGCTCATGCGTTGCAGCACAATGTCATCGGAGTAAATAACCGGGACATTAAAGCGGAAAAATTTGTTCATGGCGTCGTGCGCAACAGCGGCTGAAGAACCCAGTCCGAAGAAGGCGATTTTCTTCGCCTGAGTCAGTAAATCAACGGCGCGATTAAGCGAAGCTTTATCCAGCGACTGACGCACGTGGTCGAGCGTCGCCATCGCGGATTCAAATATTTTACCGGTATAAGCCTCTACGCTGTCATCTTCATCGACATTACGATTTACATAGGGCGTGCCGTTTGCCAGACTTTGAGCCAGATGCAGTTTAAAATCGGGAAACCCGCGCGTCTCAAGGCTACGACAAAAACGGTTAACGGTGGGCTCGCTGACACCCGACTCCTGCGCCAGAGCGGCGATGCTGGAATGAATGGCCTGCGTTGGAGAGGCGAGAATAACTTCAGCCACTTTACGCTCGGATTTGCTAAGGTGTTCCAGTTGAAACTGGATTTTTTCCAGCATGTTCATTTTGACAAGACGCTCATGGGTGGAAACGATTTCATTAATTGATGAAATCGTGATTCGAATTAGGAAGAATATACCCCTGTGGCCTTGCAGAAGGGTAATGAAGAACATGAAATAATGTTGTTTTTTTTCATTACTTGATCGCGGTCGGGTTTTCTCAACGACCCGCTCGCAACCAGGAATCAACAGATTCGCAGTGATTGCCGTCACTGAAGCGCGTAAACCGAGAAAAATCGCGTTATCGCACGCGACGTTAAGCGCTAATGGTTTCGGGAATGACGTAAAAGCAGTACAGTGCATTGTAATAAAATTACAACGATATTCTGGCAAAAGCACCAGGATATCCAACTGAGGAGAATGACATGGCGGTAACGCAAACAGCCCAGGCATGTGACCTGGTCATTTTCGGCGCGAAAGGCGATCTTGCACGCCGGAAATTGCTGCCTTCCCTGTATCAACTGGAAAAAGCAGGCCAGATCCACCCGGATACTCGCATCCTGGGCGTGGGCCGCGCTGACTGGGATAAAGACGCCTACATCAAAGTGGTGCGTGAAGCGCTCGAAACGTTCATGAAAGAAAAGATCGATGAAAGTTTGTGGGATGCGCTGAGTGGACGTCTTGATTTCTGCAACCTCGACGTCAATGACACCAAAGCATTTGGCCGTCTGGGCAAAATGCTGGACCAGGAAAACCGCGTCACGATCAACTATTTCGCCATGCCGCCAAGCACCTTTGGCGCGATCTGCAAAGGCCTGGGCGAAGCGAAGCTCAACGCCAAGCCTGCGCGTGTCGTTATGGAAAAACCGCTGGGCACCTCGCTTGCCACTTCCCGCGAAATCAATGACCAGGTGGGCGAGTACTTTGAAGAGTGCCAGGTTTACCGTATCGATCACTATCTGGGTAAAGAGACGGTTCTGAACCTGCTGGCCCTGCGTTTCGCGAACTCCCTGTTTGCCAACAACTGGGACAACCGCACTATCGATCACGTCGAAATTACCGTGGCTGAAGAAGTGGGCATCGAAGGCCGTTGGGGTTACTTTGACCAGGCCGGCCAGATGCGCGACATGATTCAGAACCACCTGCTGCAAATCCTGTGCATGATCGCCATGTCTCCGCCGTCTGACCTGTCAGCGGACAACATTCGCGACGAAAAAGTGAAAGTGCTGAAATCTCTGCGTCGTATCGATCGCTCGAATGTACGTGAGAAAACCGTTCGCGGTCAGTACACCGCTGGTTTCGCGCAGGGCAAAAAAGTCCCTGGCTACCTGGAAGAAGAGGGTGCGAACAAGACCAGCAACACCGAAACGTTTGTGGCGATCCGCGTTGATATCGATAACTGGCGCTGGGCGGGTGTTCCGTTCTACCTGCGCACCGGTAAACGTCTGCCGACCAAATGTTCTGAAGTGGTGGTTTATTTTAAAAACCCAGAGCTGAACCTGTTCAAAGAGTCCTGGCAGGAACTGCCGCAGAACAAGCTGACTATCCGTTTGCAGCCTGATGAAGGCGTGGATATTCAGGTGCTGAACAAAGTGCCGGGTCTGGATCATAAGCACAACCTGCAGACCACCAAGCTGGACCTGAGCTACTCCGAAACCTTTAACGAAACGCACCTGGCCGATGCTTACGAGCGTCTGCTGCTCGAAACCATGCGTGGTATTCAGGCGCTGTTCGTACGTCGTGATGAAGTGGAAGAAGCCTGGAAATGGGTCGACTCCATTACTGAAGCCTGGGCCGCCGATCAGGATGCGCCTAAACCGTATCAGGCAGGTACCTGGGGACCGGTCGCTTCAGTGGCGATGATCACCCGCGATGGCCGTTCCTGGAACGAGTTCGAGTAAGCCGGAAGCTAATCCGAACGGGTTATTTTACCGGTAACATGATCTAACACAGATTGTGGCACAATTTTTAAGCATTTAAGCTCCACGTGGATTCACCCGTGGAGCTTTTTTTATTACACTGGCTGCAGCGATTTTGCCCCCGAGCTACGGACTGCAAGCGTTTCAGCCTTGTTAATACAAGCGATTCACCTTGTTAACTCCCGAGCCAGGACAGATAAATTAGAGGAGCTTCTATGAATCCTGTATTGTTACGCGTAACACAACGCATTACTGAGCGCTCAAAAGAGACGCGTTCTGCCTACCTCGCCCGCATCCAGCAGGCGAAGACCGATACGGTACATCGTTCGCAACTCGCTTGCGGTAACCTGGCCCACGGTTTCGCCGCCTGCCAGCCGGACGATAAAGCCTCGCTGAAAAGCATGCTGCGTAACAATATTGCGATCATCACCTCCTACAACGATATGCTCTCCGCCCATCAGCCATATGAACATTACCCGGAAATTATCCGCAAAGCGCTGCACAGCGCCAATGCGGTCGGGCAAGTTGCGGGCGGTGTGCCCGCCATGTGTGACGGTGTGACCCAGGGCCAGGACGGAATGGAACTGTCCCTGTTGAGCCGTGAAATTATCGCGATGTCCGCGGCGGTGGGGCTGTCCCACAATATGTTTGACGGTGCGCTGTACCTCGGTGTGTGCGACAAGATTGTACCAGGTCTGGCGATGGCGGCGTTGTCATTCGGCCATTTACCCGCCATTTTCGTCCCGTCTGGCCCGATGGCGAGCGGTTTACCGAATAAAGAAAAAGTCCGCATCCGTCAGCTGTACGCCGAAGGCAAAGTGGATCGCAGCGCACTGCTGGAAGCCGAAGCCGCGTCATATCACGCCGCGGGTACCTGTACGTTTTACGGCACTGCCAACACCAACCAGATGGTGGTGGAGTTCATGGGGATGCAGCTACCTGGTTCGTCGTTCGTTCAGCCGGATGCTCCGCTGCGTCAGGCGCTGACCGAAGCCGCCGCACGCCAGGTGACGCGTCTGACCGGCAACGGCAACGAGTGGATGCCGCTGGGTAAAATGGTCGACGAAAAAGTGATCGTCAACGGGATCGTCGCGTTGCTGGCGACCGGCGGTTCCACCAACCACACTATGCATCTGGTGGCGATGGCGCGTGCGGCGGGTATACAGATCAACTGGGATGATTTCTCCGATCTGTCAGAAATTGTGCCGCTGATGGCGCGTCTCTACCCGAACGGCCCGGCAGATATCAACCACTTCCAGGCGGCGGGCGGCGTACCAGTGCTGATCCGCGAGCTGCTGAAAGGCGGGCTGCTGCATGAAGACGTCAATACGGTGGCCGGTTTTGGCCTGCAACGTTACACCCTGGAGCCGTGGCTGAACGACGGCCAGCTCGACTGGCGCGAAGGCGCGCAGGATTCTCTCGATGAGCAGGTTATCGCCACTTTCGCGAAGCCATTCTCCCATCACGGCGGCACCAAAGTGTTGAGCGGAAACCTCGGTCGCGCGGTGATGAAAACCTCCGCAGTGCCGGTTGAAAACCAGATTGTCGAAGCTCCTGCGGTGATTTTCGAAAGCCAGCACGACGTGCTGCCGGCCTTCGAAGCGGGTCTGCTGAACAAAGACTGCGTGGTGGTCGTTCGCCATCAGGGACCAAAAGCCAACGGCATGCCAGAATTACATAAACTTATGCCACCACTTGGTGTATTATTGGACCGCTGTTTCAAAATTGCGTTGGTCACCGATGGACGACTCTCTGGCGCATCAGGTAAAGTGCCATCAGCGATCCACGTCACTCCCGAAGCTTACGACGGTGGGTTACTGGCGAAAGTCCGCGATGGCGATATTATCCGCGTCAATGGCCAGACAGGCGAACTGACCCTGCTGGTGGATGAAGCCGAACTTGCAGCCCGTAAGCCGCATATTCCTGACCTGAGCGCGTCGCGTGTGGGAACAGGACGCGAAATGTTCAGTGCACTGCGCGAGAAACTCTCCGGTGCAGAGCAGGGCGCAACCTGTATTACGTTTTAAGACGACAAGAATTAACGATCTGGCGAGAGAAAAACACTGATGAAAAACTGGAAAACAAGTGCAGAAGCAATCCTGACAACTGGCCCGGTAGTGCCGGTTATCGTGGTGAACAAACTGGAGCATGCCGTCCCAATGGCGAAAGCGCTGGTTGCAGGTGGTGTTCGTGTTCTGGAAGTCACACTGCGTACCGCTTGCGCGATGGACGCGATTCGCGCTATCGCGAAAGAAGTGCCGGATGCGATTATCGGTGCCGGTACGGTTCTGAATCCACAGCAACTGGCGGAAGTGACTGAAGCGGGCGCACAGTTCGCCATCAGTCCAGGCCTGACCGAGCCGCTGCTGAAAGCCGCAACAGAAGGCACTATTCCGTTGATCCCTGGGATCAGCACCGTGTCCGAGCTGATGCTGGGTATGGATTACGGCCTGAAAGAGTTCAAATTCTTCCCGGCTGAAGCTAACGGCGGCACCAAAGCGTTGCAGGCGATCGCGGGTCCGTTCTCTCAGGTGCGTTTCTGCCCAACGGGTGGCATCTCTCCAGCGAACTACCGTGACTACCTGGCGCTGAAAAGCGTTCTGTGTATCGGTGGCTCCTGGCTGGTCCCGGCGGATGCGCTGGAAGCGGGCGACTGGGATCGCATTACTAAGCTGGCGCGTGAAGCGGTTGAAGGCGCGAAGTAATATCCGTCGTTAAACTCTGAAAAGTAGGCCGGGTAAGCGTCAGCGCCACCCGGCTTTTTTTATCCCTTCACACTGACGGCCTGCGCTGCATTTTTCGCGCGCTCAACCGCACTTTCCACGCTTTCACCTGTGGCTAACGCTACGCCCAGACGACGGCTTCCATCAATTTCCGGTTTACCAAACAGACGCAGCTGCAAACCCGCGCCGACAGCGGCTTCAACGTTTCCGAAGGTCACATTCTGACTGGTTAGCTGCGGCAGGATCACGGCGGAAGCAGCCGGGCCATACTGACGAATGCCGCCGACCGGCAAGCCGAGGAATGCCCGCACGTGCAGGGCGAATTCCGAAAGATCCTGTGAAATCAGCGTCACCATCCCGGTGTCGTGCGGACGTGGCGAGACTTCACTGAAAATCACCTCATCACCGCAGACGAACAGCTCAACGCCAAACAGACCGTAACCGCCCAGCGCCAGCACCACTTTACGGGCCATCTCCTGCGCGCGCTCCAGCGCCAGTTGACTCATCTGCTGCGGCTGCCAGGACTCACGATAATCGCCATCTTCCTGACGATGACCAATCGGGTCGCAGAAATGCACGCCGTCCACCGCGCTGACCGTCAGCAGGGTGATTTCGAAATCAAACTTCACTACGCCTTCAACAATGACGCGCCCGGCACCTGCGCGGCCGCCTTGTTGGGCGTAATCCCACGCCTTATCAAGTGCGGATGCGTCACGGATAAAGCTCTGGCCTTTGCCGGAGGAGCTCATCACCGGCTTAATGATGCACGGGTAACCAATCTGTTCCACGGCCTGCAGGAAATCGTCTTTTCCATCGGCAAAGCGGTAGCGTGATGTGGGAATCGCTAACTCTTCTGCGGCAAGACGGCGAATGCCTTCCCGGTTCATGGTCAGTTTTGCCGCTCGGGCGCAAGGGACTACGCGCTGTCCTTCGTGCTCCAGGGCAATCAGTGTATCGGTGGCGATAGCTTCGATTTCCGGGACCACATAATCAGGTTTTTCCTGCTCAATCAGTGCGTGAAGGGCATCACCGTCGAGCATATTGATCACGTATGAGCGGTGTGCCACGTGCATGGCGGGCGCATCGGCATACCGATCGACGGCGATCACTTCTACGCCCAGGCGCTGGCACTCAATAGCCACTTCTTTTCCCAGTTCGCCTGAACCCAACAGCATGACGCGCGTCGCGGCTGGACGCAGTGCAGTTCCTAAAAGAGTCATAAATTCCCCCTGAAAAAGTTGCGCGCAGTATAAACGAAAACGTTTGCGTCTGTCTTCCCTCAGAAGCCAGCGTGATGATGTGCCCGGGAAATTTGCGCTTCTTTAGTGCCGACAGACATTTCCTGACATCACCTCGCATAGGCTGTAACCATTGCGAACCGTTAAGTGGGGAAAATCATGTCAGGCTGGTTGAATCAATTGCAGTCCATGTTAGGGCAAAAGGCGTCGTCAACGGGCGGAGAGGGGCTGAGTAAGCTGCTGGTGCCTGGAGCGCTCGGCGGGCTGGCAGGCCTGCTGGTAGCCAATAAATCCTCGCGTAAATTGCTGGCGAAATACGGCACCGGCGCGTTGCTGGCGGGTGGCGGTGCCATCGCCGGAACGGTGTTATGGAACAAATACAAAGATAAAGTGCGCACCGCCCATCAGGATGAGCCGCAATTTGGTCAGCAAGTTACGCCGATGGATTTGCGCACCGAACGACTGATTCTGGCGCTGGTGTTTGCCGCTAAAAGCGACGGGCATATTGATGACAAAGAACGCGCCGCTATCGAACAGCAAATGCGCGAAGCGGGTGTTGAACAGCAGGGCCGGGCGCTGGTGGCGCAGGCGATTGAACAACCGCTGGACCCAAACCGTCTGGCGCAAAGTGTGAAAAACGAGGAAGAGGCGCTTGAGCTTTATTTCCTGAGTGCAGCGGCTATCGATATCGATCACTTTATGGAGCGCAGCTATCTGAATGCGCTTGGTGATGCGCTAAAAATTCCGCAGGACGTGCGCGAAGGGATTGAACAGGATATTCAACAGCAAAAACAGGCATTACAGGGTTAATTTTACCCGGCAGCTGTCACGTTTCGCTTGCATCGTGCGTGCGTTTTGCCACCCTTATAGGGTGTAAAACCAAAAAGAAAAACTGATATGTTGCCAAAAGCCCGACGCATTCCCAAAGCGCTCACCACCCACGGTGATACGCGCATTGATAATTACTATTGGCTGCGCGACGACGATCGTGCGCAGCCGGAAGTGCTTGATTACCTTCACCAGGAAAATGATTACGGCCGAAAGGTGATGTCTTCGCAGCAGGCGCTTCAGGACAGCCTGCTGACAGAAATGGTCGCGCGTGTGCCGCAGCGCGATATCTCCGCGCCCTGGACCAAAAACGGCTACCGCTATCGCCATCTTTACGAGCCGGGCAGCGAATACGCCATTTACCAGCGCCAGTCAGTGCTTTGTGCGGAATGGGACGAGTGGGAAACGCTGCTCGATGCCAATCAGCGCGCGGCGCACAGCGAATTTTATACTCTCGGTGGGATGGGGATTTCACCCGATAACACCATTATGGCGTTGGCGGAAGATTACTTGTCTCGCCGCCAGTACGGCCTGCGTTTTCGTAATCTGGAAACGGGAAACTGGTATCCGGAAATGCTGGACAACGTTTCGTCCGATTTTGTCTGGGCGAATGATTCCGAAACGGTCTATTACGTCAAAAAGCACGCCTCGACGCTGCTGCCTTATCAGGTCTGGCGGCACACCGTAGGGACATCCTCTGGCAACGATGAGCTGGTGTACGAGGAAAAGGACGACACTTTTTACGTTAGCCTGCACAAAACCACCTCGCGTCACTATGTCATTATCTCGCTGGCCAGCGCCACCACCACCGAAGTGCTGCTGCTCGATGCAGAACTGCCCGACGCGCAGCCTCTCTGTTTTTTACCGCGCCGCAAAGACCACGAGTACAGCCTTGACCATTTCCAGCACACGTTCTATCTGCGCTCAAATCGGGAAGGCAAAAATTTTGGCCTGTATAAAACCAAAGTGCGCGATGAGCGTAAATGGGAAGTGCTGATCCCGGCGCGCGAGCAGGTGATGCTGGAGGGCTTCACGCTCTTTACCGATTGGCTGGTGGTGGAAGAGCGCCAGCGCGGGCTGACCAGTATCCGACAAATCAACCGTAAAACGCGCGAAGTGGTGGGGATCGCCTTTGACGATCCGGCGTACGTGACCTGGATTGGCTATAACCCGGAGCCGGAATCCTCGCGTCTGCGCTATGGCTATTCGTCGATGACCACCCCCGACACGTTGTTCGAGCTTGATATGAATACCGGACAGCGGAAAGTGCTGAAGCAATCCGAAGTGGCTGGTTTTGATGCCAGCCACTATCGCAGCGAGCATCTGTGGATAACGGCGCGAGACGGCGTGGAAGTACCGGTATCGCTGGTGTATCACAAAGATCATTTCCGCAAGAGCAAAAATCCGCTGCTGGTGTATGGCTATGGTTCATACGGTGCCAGCATGGACGCCGATTTTAGTGGCAGCAGACTCAGTCTGCTCGATCGAGGATTTGTGTTCGCTATTGCACACGTTCGCGGCGGCGGGGAATTGGGTCAGCACTGGTACGAAGAAGGCAAGTTCCTGAAAAAGAAAAACACCTTCAACGACTATCTCGACGTGTGCGATGGCTTGATTGCACTGGGCTACGGCTGTCCGAAACTGTGCTTTGGCATGGGCGGCAGCGCAGGTGGGATGCTGATGGGGACGGTGATTAACCAGCGCCCAGAGCTGTTTAAAGGTATCGTCGCCCAGGTGCCGTTCGTTGACGTCGTGACCACGATGCTCGATGAGTCAATTCCGTTAACGACGGGCGAATTTGAAGAGTGGGGCAACCCTCAGGACGAAACCTACTATCGCTACATGAAAGCGTACAGCCCGTACGATAATGTCGAAGCGAAGGCCTATCCGCATATGCTGGTGACCACCGGCCTGCATGATTCTCAGGTGCAGTATTGGGAACCGGCGAAATGGGTGGCGAAACTGCGAGAGCTAAAAACCGACGATAATCTCCTTTTGCTCTGTACCGATATGGATTCTGGTCACGGCGGGAAATCAGGGCGATTTAAATCCTATGAAGGCGTGGCACTTGAATATGCATTCCTGATTGGCCTGGCGCAAGAGACGCTGCCAGGCCACGCGGCGGATTAGGCTTCGTCGAGATAATGACGCAGCGTCAGGCGCAACTCCGGGCTCATGCGGTCGAGGTTGTTGTATAACCAGCGCAGATAGCCCGGATCGCGCTCGGCCACTTCGGACACCGGTTTGCCACGATATTTACCAAAGGTAAAGGTGGTCAGCAGAGCGGGGCGACCGGTGATGGTCGCCATCTCGTCCGGCGTCCAGCCAGTGTTATTCATAATATCAATGAGTAACGCCGCCGTGATGTAGCAATCGTACAGCGCACGGTGATGATGTAACCCTTCCGGCGTTTTCACGCTGAGCTTACGGGATTTATACAGTGCCATATTGCTGTATTTAATTCCCGGCCAGGCGCGACGGGCCAGCTTCATGGTGCAAATCCACTCGCCGGGCATCTCCGGTAACACGCGGCGGTCAAAACTGGCGTTATGCGCTACGTACCACGGGCTGCCGAAGTAGTTCGGTATCACCTCTTCAATCCACGGTTTGTCCGCCACCATCGATTCGGTGATGCGATGAATCGCCATCGCCTGTGCGCTAATAGGGCGATCGGGCCGAACCAGATGGCTCATGGGGTTAACGATCTGTCCGTCAATCACGTCAACGGACGCAACCTCTACAATCCCGCCCTGAAGATCACAGGTTTCGGTGTCGATTACACGCAGCATGGCTCACTCCTGGCCGTAAAAACGTTAGCGTAAAGGAATGATATCACCTTGCCAACCCTGCTTGCCCCATGTTCCGGTTAATAACAGCTCACCCCGGTCGGCGCGCACAATCAATTGTCCGCTAGAATCCCAAAGTGCGCTGTGACCATCTGAATTCGCCATCAGCACGGTAATGGCATATTTATGGGCAAAGCGTTGCAGGCGGCTGATGGAATCACGCCAGCGCATCTCACCGACCGCCTGGCTACAGGTGAATAACGCCGCCTGGGGATCGAGACTCAATCGTTCCGTTTGACCATCCACAATCGTAAGCTGCGTGTTACCCGGCGTCAGGCACGCACCGCTGCCCTGCGAATAGCGTAAAACGTGAGTCTGATTCGGGGAAAAGAGGGCCAAACCTTTCTGACGCTCACCGCCGATTTCCACAGTGATGCCGGCAATTACGGTAATAGACAGAGTATGCGCCGCCTCGACGAGGGGGGCTAATGCTTGCTCGCTGGGCGCGTCGGGCAACGCGGCATCGGCGTCGGCAGGGCCGGTCAGAGAGAGTTCAGGGAAAACGAGCAAGTGGCACTGCTGACGGGCGGCTGCGTTGATAAAGCGAAGATGATGCTGCACGTGGGCATCGATGCAGTTATGCCGGGGGGCATACTGCGCGGCGGCAATATTCCATTGGGACATCGTGACTTCCTTATACACTCGTCTCAGGGATTGATAATACACCTGAATACTTCAGGGTTTTTCTATCCTGCCACAATCCATGTAAGGAAGTGTAACGACGCGCCGGGTTTACTTAACTTTAGGTTCGTACGGTAAGCGCGACAGCGTGACGGATTTAAGACGATGGGCAATTAAGCGCTCGCGAAACCAGTCGCGCAGATGAGCGGGCTGCTCGCGCTCAACGACTTCCGCGATAACCGGCATGTTATAGCGCTCTTTGAATGCCACGCCCGCCGCCGCGAGATCGACATTCACTTTGTCCATTTCATCCTGGGGGATAGTAGCCAGATTGATCTTCATTGCCTTCTCCTGATTATGCGGCGCTGACCTTACCGTGGTTGCTCTGCGTTGACAAGCCTGCACAGGATCGTCCTCGACTCAGATATTATACAGAGTTATCCTCTGTCATATAGACATAACCCAAAGGAATGATTGATATGGTATTCACTGCATCCCGCGCGGCTTGCGCTCTGACATTTCTGTTTTCCGTGGCGACGGTACCTGCCGCGCTAGCTCATGCCCATTTGAAGCATCAGTACCCGGCTGCCGACGCAGCTGTGACCGCTGCCCCACAGGCGCTGACGCTCAATTTTTCGGAAGGAATTGAGCCTAAATTCAGCGGTGTTTCAATCACCGGCGATAAACAGCAGATTGTTAAAATCGGCGCGGTGAAGCGTGCAGAAAACGACAACACGCAGCTGATTGTGCCTATTGAGCAGCCATTGACGCCGGGTAGCTATGCTGTTGACTGGCATGTCGTCTCTGTTGACGGCCATAAAACTAAAGGCAGCTATCACTTTAGCGTGAAATAAGATGCTGGCGTTCAGTTACGTCGCTCTGCGTTTTGTGCATTTTGCGGCGCTGATGCTGATATTCGGCAATGCGTTTTACAGCGCATGGCTGGCTCCGTTTTCCCTGCACAGGCTGATGACGCGTCGATTCCAGTGGCAGCAAAAAATGGCCGCGCTGGTGAGCCTGTTCACGGCGCTGTTGATGCTGGCGGTGCAGGGCGGATTAATGGGCGACGGCTGGGGTGACGTTATTCAGCCGGAAATCTGGCAGGCGGTCGCCAGCACGCGGTTTGGCGGCGTCTGGCTGTGGCAAATCGTGCTGGCACTCCTCACCGCTTGTGCGGCCTGGATTGCACCTGCGAAAAGCGCGCGCCTGTTGCTGTTGCTCGCCATCGGCCAGTTTATTTTACTCGCGGGTGTTGGTCATGCGGCGATGCGCGACGGCGTTCCGGGCGTTCTGCAGCGGATTAATCACGCAGTTCATTTGCTCAGCGCAGCGACCTGGGTTGGCGCGTTGCTCCCGCTGGTGTTTTGCATGCGGCTGGCAAAAGGGCGCTGGCGCGTGCAGGCCATCTATACCATGATGCGTTTTTCGCGTATCGGGCATTATGCGGTGGCGGGGGTGATCCTGACCGGTGTAGTCAATATGCTGCTGATCCTCGGCCTGAACTGGCCGTGGCGCACGGAATATGGGCAATTACTGTTGGTGAAATGTGCGCTGGTGGCGATGATGGTGGTTATTGCGCTGCTGAATCGGTATCTTTTGGTTCCGCGATTTCGTCCTGAATCGGGGCGCGAACAACAACTCTTTATCTGGATGACACAGGCTGAGGTGGTTCTGGGGGCGCTGGTGCTGGCAATCGTCAGTCTGTTCGCGACCTGGGAGCCTTTCTGACAAGGTTTAAAACGTATGAAAAAAACAGTTCTTTCTCTCGTCTTGCTGGCGTGCGCCGGTTCCGCGTTTGCTGCTCCGCAGGTGATTACCGTGAGCCGCTTTGAAGTGGGTAAAGATAAGTGGGCTTTTAACCGCGAAGAGGTCATGCTGACCTGCCGTCCAGGCCACGCACTCTATGCCATCAATCCGAGCACCCTGGTGCAATACCCGCTTAATGATGTTGCCGAGCAGCAGGTTGCCAGCGGCAAGAGCAACGGCCAGCCCATCAGCATTATCCAGATTGACGACCCGACAAACCCGAGCCAGAAGATGAGCCTCGCCCCGTTTATCGAGCGTGCCAACACGCTCTGTTAATCTTAGGTTTCCAATAAAAAAACCGCAGGCTTCTGACAGGAAGCAGTGCGGTTTTTTTGTTTTGGGATGCTCAATCGCGAAATTTTCTGACCACTTTTGCTGCGGACTGGAAAACCTGGCGTCGTCATCTATTCTTAAAGTGTCAGGCGACTTGAGCCTGCATTAATGCCAACTTTTAGCGCACGGCTCTCTCCCAAGAGCCATTTCCCTGGACCGAATACAGGAATCGTATTCGGTCTCTTTTTATCTGCATGAAAGTGAACGTTATTTCCTGTTTTCACTCATGGCAGATGAGGAACATCCTGCGCCTCGAAATTAACCATACCACAATCAGGCGGGCGAAAGTCCAGCGCTTTTTGGCGGTTTTGTTAAATTTTTGTGTGGAGGCGTTCACCCCCACCTCGGTTAAAAGCGGGCGTTGATGCCTTCTGCGATTTCATCCAGCAGGCCAAAACGGCGGCGATATTCGGCGCGTTTTTTACTGGCGATATCCTCAAGAGATTTACGCTCCATCTGCAGTGGAAGCTGCCAGCGATACGCGGACATTTTCTTACCGTCGATGGACGCCCAGAACTCATCATAGCTGGCGTGGAAGTGGCGGCCTTTACTCAGGCGATAGCGCAGGGCGCGGAAAACGTGTCCTTCGTCGCTGACACCATAAATGGCAGCGATATTGCTTTTGGCGGCAAGGTTAAAAATCACCTCCATCAGAACCCGTTTCGGGAACAGGCCGTGGCAGGCGCGAGTGGCTTTTTTGATCGTTTCGCGCGTGACTCCACGACGCGGGCCTTGCAATCCGCCGATCACCAGCGCAGAACTGTCGCCTTCGGGAACAACGCTAAACGTCAGACTCGCCAGCAGGGTGTCTTCTTCGTCACGTAGCCATAGCGTACTTTCACCTTCGCGCTCTGCTTTGCTGGCCGACGATGCATAAACGGTATAACTCGCGTCATCTTTAGCCTGAAAATTGAGCACCGGATGAGCCGTCGGATGAGTCAGTGCGGTCGCCAGATTAGCATCCGGCAAGGCATCGAGCCATTCATAGTGATGAACGATGGCCTCGGCACGCTGGTTTGCATTCATCCCGCGCGTCAGATATTGACGGTGCGTTTTGCTCGGCAGCGTCACCTGTGCGGCCAGAAGGCGATAGAAATCCGCACGATGTGCCAGAGCGGTCAGCATGCGATTTGTCGAAGACCAGAACAGCAATGAGCGCAGGAAGAACTTGATGCGATAGTCACGCTTCCTCCAGATCGGGCCAGGTATAAGCTGACCATTTGTCAGGGAGGAAATAATATTGACGGGCTGTGCTTCCGTTACATCGATTGGCAGGCTGGTATTAGACACGATGGAGACCTCTTTAGAATTCTTTCTCTATTCTAAAGGCCAGACTGGAACGATTTAAGAGTGGCTAAACCTTTATTTCGGCTTCGTTTAACGATGATTGAAGTTGGCAACATCGTCGAGTCAGAACGCTAAAAAGTGTATTAGCTATACTCTTATAGGGAGGGCCTATGTATCAAATACTCGATGGTCAAGAATGGCGTCATATCTGGGTTGTGAGCGACATTCATGGTTGCTGGCAACAGCTTATGGATGAGTTGAAGCAGCGTCATTTTAATCCTTATGAGGATTTGCTTATTTCAGTCGGTGACCTCATTGACCGAGGGCCTGACAGCGTTAAATGCCTGCAACTGATACCTGAAAAATGGTTTCGCGCCGTACGGGGAAATCATGAACAAATGGCTCTTGATGCGCTCGGGAATAATGATTTTGCGCTCTGGACGATCAATGGCGGTATATGGTTTTCCAGACTGTCGAACCCGCAAAAATTAACGGCCATTGCTTTGCTCGAAGCGTGCCGGGAATTACCGCATATTATTGAAATTTTGTGCGCTAATGGCCTTAACGTAATTGCTCATGCCGATTACCCGGAGTCGGTCTATGTCCGTGACAAGTCTGTCAGTAAACAACGGGTGCTGTGGGACAGGTCGCGTTTATCGGGTTTGATGGCTGGCAGGGGCGAGGGCATAACCGGAGCGGACCATTTCTGGTTCGGGCATACGCCGATAGCAAAGCGATATGACTTCAATAATCTGCACTATATCGATACCGGCGCTGTGTTTGGCGGCACCTTCACCCTCGCGCAACTCCAGTAGCTAAAAGTCACTGTATTCCTGGGCCGGAGTCCAGAATCCATCGATAAATTCTTCGACCGGGTAGCAACCGCCGTGGCGAATGCGCTGCTCTTTCTTGGAGACAACACACTGCATTTCGCTGTTATAGACATCAATCACGATGTCATCGCAGCCGCCATCCAGATAACAAACAAACAGTACCAGTGCGAACATCTCATCCTCTGATCTGGCGATCCGAATGGTTAGTGTAGGGGAGGATTTATCGCAGGGGAAATATTGAGGGCATAAATAACCCGCCTTCGGGCGGGTTCTTTTTGGAATCAGGCAAGGCGCATGACCCAGGCATCGGACTTCTGATCGTAATGTTCGCGGTATAGTACGGAATGTTCGCCATCAAGAATTGCCGGAATACTGGTATCGGCATCCCAGGCATCGAGTTGCATACACAAATCCGGATCGGATTTACAGGGAATGGTTAACGTTCGATCGCCCTGATTATCGCCGCGCAACTCCGCATCGTCGATCTCAAAAGCGCCAATACGTACGCTGGTTTTTGTCATATTGCTCTCCGCAGTTTTGCTTAAAATCTGGTACGACCAGTGTGATCGCCCATTTTTCAGCGTAGTGCAGGAGAGCAAAAGCGCCAGTGAAATTGTGCGGTTTTTTATTCGCTGAGATCGTTACCGGTAAACAGGCGACCATCGCGAACCAGTTCACGTGGGTAACTGTTTTTCAATCGGGAACCGACTTTCTTCGCCAGCCCCAGCGGGAAGCCCTGGTAAGTGACGATCATTTCGTCAGCCGGTGGCGTGAGATCCGGGTAGACATCGCGTCCGCGATACCACTCTTCAGCCTCTTTGTGTGTCAGGGCGAATGTATTTTCGTCACCCGCCAGCGCGATCACCGCTTCATGCTGCCAGCGATAACCTTTGTTATGCACTTCCGCCAGGCGCAATCCAATGCGGGAAAAACGCACTTTGCCAATCAGCGGCTCGATTTCGACCGGGAAAAGCCAGATCTCTTTATCGCGCTGCCATAAGCGCAGGTTTTCACTCCATTGGAGCCCGACTTTGTTGGCCGCGTCGGTGATTTGCGCGGTTTCACGGGTTTTCAATGGCGCGAATGGGAAGTTGCCGACTTTAAATTTAGGCGTCGGTAAAGCGTCAATAGCTGCCGTTTTGCGCAGACGAGCAACAAAGAAGCCTTCGCAGTCGAAAATCTGCGGGAAAACGTGCAGGAAACCTTCTGGCGTTAGCGCTTCTTTTGCGCCATCGAACAGCGATTCCAGCGGCAGGAACTCGACGGAGTCCGGGTACTGTTCTTTCAGCCACAGGCAAACTGACTCGTTTTCATCACGATTCAGGGTGCAGGTGGAGTAAATTAGCGTCCCACCCGGGCGCAGGGCGTGAAACGCGCTGTCGATCAATTCGCGCTGGGTGGCGGCAATTTCAAGGTTGCTGGCGACGGACCAGTTTTTCAACGCATCGGGATCTTTACGCACGACACCTTCGCCCGAACACGGGGCATCAAGCAGGATCGCATCGAATGATTCTGGCACGGCTGCGCCGAACACGCGGCCATCAAAGTGGGTCAGGGCGACGTTGCTGATCCCGCAGCGGCTGATGTTGGCGTGCAGGACTTTTACCCGGCTGGCTGAAAATTCATTGGCCAGAATCGCCCCGCGATTGCCCATGCGGGCGGCAATTTGCGTGGTTTTGGAGCCCGGAGCGGCGGCGACGTCCATGACGCGCGCAGGCTGGTTTCCCTCGGCGAACAGTGCGGCTACGGGCAGCATTGAGCTGGCTTCCTGAATGTAAAACAGCCCGCTCAAATGCTCAGCGGTGCTCCCGAGAGGGAGAGCGTCTTCGTCCTCACGTTCAATCCAGAAACCTTCCGCACACCACGGAACCGGCGTCAGCTGCCAGCGGTAGGGCGAAACCAGAGTCAGGAAATCGTCGACGCTGATTTTAAGTGTGTTTACGCGAATGCTGCGGCGTAACGGACGCTGGCAGGCGGCGATAAAATCATCCATTGAGAGATGAGCGGGAAGAGCCTCGCGCATTTGCGCCAGGAATTCGTCAGGAAGAAACACGGAATGTTGAGCCACGGGCGTACCACAGGGAAAAGATGAAGCGCGAAGTGTACCATAAACGCTCCGGTGCGTTGACACCGGAGCGTTCGATTAACGTGGCAGGGCGGTTCCCCATTCACGCCACTCTTTCGGTTCACTTTCGAGCAACAGGAAGTGTTTGCCCGGCTGCGCTTTAGGTGCGAGCGGTGTGCCCGGCGGAGTGGCAAAGGCGATGCCGCCGCGAATGAACTGATTGAAAGTCCCGGTTTTCACCACGCCACCGGTCAGGCCGAAATCAAGGGAATAGCCCGATGCCAGCCAGAATACCGAGTTGTTGCGCACCAGATGCTGATAACGCTCGCTGATACGTAGCCCGACCATCACGCGATCGGACAGTGTGCCCAGCGTTAGCCCCGTCACGGTACCCACTTCAATACCACGGAACAACACCGGCGTGCCGATACTCATCGAACCGGCTTCTGGTACTTCCACCACGATGCTTAAGCCATCGAGATAGCGAGAGTCGGTGATGGTGGCTTCCTGCAGCTCAAACTCGCGACGCACGTTGCCGTTACCCGGTTCAACGTTAATGTATGGCTGCAGAATGGTGTCGAGATGCTCAACGCCAGCGGCGGAAATCTGCGGTGTCACTACCGAGAAACGCGTGCCGGTACGGGCAAAGTTCTGCATGTATTCCGGGTAAAGCACCGCCGTGGCCTGCACTTCATTACGTGCAGTAATTAATGTCAGCTTCTGGATTTGCCCGATATCGATGCCCAGATAGCGAATTGGCATGCCTTCCGCGAGTTTCCCTGCGTCAAAGGCATGCAGCGTAATCTGACCGCCGACCGCGCGTGCAGTTGTTTCTGACGGATACAGAATACGTTTATCGCCTTTACGCTGATTTGCACCGGCGCCACTTAAGTTGTCAAAGCTGATGGCACCCCGCAGTGCGCGGGAGAGGGGAGACGCCTGCACGGTTAATCCGCTGCCGTTAAGCTGCACTTTTGCACCGCCTTCGGCCCAGAACACGCTGTTAGCGGTGAGGAGATTGCGATACTCCGGTTTGATATGCAGTTCGATATCAAACGCGTCGGCACGCGGGCGCACGGTGATCACTTCCCCGACTTCAAACTTGCGATATAACACCACGGAGCCAGCCTGAATATCGGGCAGGGTGTCGGCACGCAGCGTCAACGTCGTAGTCGGTAAATCACTCAGACTGTTTTCGATCGCTTTGTCCAGATTGGCATAGAGCGGATAGCTCTCGCGCATGGCCCCTTTCTGACCGGGCAGAATACGAATACCGCCGTTAATCCACTCACTGGCGCTTGCGCCGAGAAATTCCACGCCATCAAGACCGACTTTTACGTCCACCCGACTGTTGACCACAAATTTGCTGTCGCCATGCACCAGGTCGCGGTATTGCGGATCGATCGCAACCGAGAAGGTAACGCCGTTTTCTGTCAGCTTACGCTCAAGTACCTGACCCACTTGCACGCCGTGCAATATCAGCGGTTGCCCTGCGTCGATACCATAACTTTCTGGCGCGGTCAGGTTTAACGTCATCACGCCTGGCTTTTGCAGTAATGCTTTATCAGCCGGTGCGATAACAAAATTACTGTTGGGCTGGCCTTCGCCTGGAATCAACTCAAACGTGCTGCCCGTTAGCAAACTGCTGATGCTGGCATCGCTCAAGGAAATCTTCGGATTACGCAGCTCAATGCGCGTTTTTTCGCGCAGAAGATCGACCACGCTCGGATCGACGGTCATTTCGCCCGTGACAGAACCGCCTGGATTTAAGGTCAGTTTAGTGAGTTGCCCGACCTGCAAACCCTGGTACATCAATGGCGTTGAACCGGCGTTAAGTCCTTTGGCATCCGCCAGGGCCAGCTTCACGATAACGCCGCGCTGGCTATGGGCCAAATCGGCATACAGGCCGAAGTTGTCATCCGCAGCAGCAGTATCAGAATTTTCAGGTGAGTCGAAGGCGATAGCGCCGTTGACCAGCGCCGCAAGGCTTTCGAGCTTCACTTTGGCACCGCTGAAACTGACGTCGGCATCAACGCCCGAAACATTCCAGAAACGGCTGCCTTTTTTCACCAGACTAGTGAAGCGGCGCTCGATGAGCACATCAATGGTGACGCCCTGTTTATTGGGGTTAATGGCATAGTCATACACGCGTCCAACCGGGATTTTGCGGAAATAGACCACCGAACCGCTGCTCAGCGAACCTAAGTCCGGGGAGTGCAGATGGATCATCAGATCGCCGTTGTTCAGCCGGTATTTGGGTTGAGTGTCCAGGGCGGTGAAATGCTCCTGCGGCTCACCTTTTCCGGGCATCATGCCGATATAGTTGCCGCCAACCAGCGCGTCCAACCCGGAAACTCCCGCCAGAGAGGCTTTGGGTGTCACTAACCAGAACTGAGTCTCAGTGCGCAGGGCATCCTGCATATCGGCTTTAATGCTGGCGCGAACCTGAATTTTGTTCAGATCTTTGCCAAGCCGGATATCCTCGACCGTTCCCACTTCGACGCCCTGGAAGCGCACAGGGGTTCGCCCCGCGACGATGCCGTCCGCCGTCTGGAAATCGATAGTGATGGTATTACCGCGATCCTGATAGCTGGTCCAGATAAGCCACCCCGCAATCATCAATGCGATGACGGGCAGCAACCAGAATGGCGAAATGCGGCGTTTTGTTTTAATTCTCGCTTCAGTCGTCGAAGCGGGCGTTTCCTGACTCATGTGCATCCCAAAGTAAGCGGCTATCCAGCCATTCCACTGCAAGAATAGTCAATATCACCGCAGAGCCGAAATAAAAAGCCGCGGGTCCCATAGTAAAAGCGAGTAACTGATCGCGATTGATCAGCGACATCATTAACGAAATAACGAACAGATCCAGCATTGACCAGCGGCCAATCCACGTGACAAACCGCAGTAGCAGGATGCGCGTGCGTAACCCTTGCTCACACTTGAACTGAATACTGATGAGCAAGGTGAACATGACAATGACTTTGGTGAAGGGCACCAGGATACTGGCAATAAATACCACCCCCGCCACGGCGAAGTTACTGTTCGCCAGCGACACAATACCCGACATGATAGTGTCTTCCTGCCGTGCACCGTTAACGTAAATGATAGAAATCGGTAACAGATTGGCGGGAAGCAGCAGCACGATGGAAGCAATCAGCGCGGCCCAGCACTTTTGCAGACTCTGCTTACGACGCAGACGTAACGGAATGTGGCAGCGCGGACAACGACCGCGAGCATCCGGCAGACCGGTAAAATGGCAGCCGAGACAGGCCCGAAGATTTGGGTCAGGCCGCGTTGCCGGGCGCTGAGGATAAAAGCGCTCCCAGAGTTGTTCCACGTTCAGATGGATGAGCGTCAGAATACTCAGTAACACCAGAGCGACGAAGGCGAACAGGCCGATGCCGGGCTGTAAAAAGGCGTAATCCTGAACTTTGATTGACGCTACGCCAATGCCGACCAGATAGATATCCAGCATTACCCACTCTTTGAGCTTCTCCAGCATCAGCAGAACCGGGCGTAAATTCATGCCCAGAATATTGCCAAACCACAGGTAAGCAATGGCGGCCACCAGCACCATTGGCGCGCCGACGGTGCAAAACAGCACCATCGCGCCAGTGAGCGGATCGCCCTGCCGGGTCATCTGCCAGATTCCCATCAGCAGGTTGGCGTCGATACGCACGCCAAGCAGATACAGCTTGAGCAGCGGCTCGCTCCAGGCAAAGGGCATCAGCAGAATCATGGTAACGGCCATCGCCGCCAGGCGCGTCAACGACCAGTCGCGTCCATCGCGTATTTTAGCGTCGCAGCGCGGGCAATATGCACTCTGATGTGATTTCATCTTCGGCAACATAAAAAGCGTATCGCACTGCGGGCAACGCTGATAATGTGCACGAGGTAGCGCATCGCTGACCGAGTGGACAGTGATCTTTTTTGCCGGCGTAAGTTTTCGAGTATTGAGTGCCATCAGTCGCGCATAAAAGGATTAATTAACGTTATATTAACTCATCTCGGGATTCATCTTGAGAATGAGCGCATTTAATGTTTATTTTAATAGGCTATGCTCATTTTTTGTAAGACAACCAAGTGATTGATTAATGAACAAAACAGAATTCTACGCGGATTTGAACCGCGATTTCCAGGCATTGATGACAGGTGAGACCAGTTTTTTAGCCACGCTGGCTAACACCAGTGCGCTGCTGTTTGAACGACTGTCAGATGTGAACTGGGCGGGTTTCTACCTTCTGGAAGGGGAGACGCTGGTGCTCGGGCCATTCCAGGGCAAGCTTGCTTGCGTGCGGATTCCGGTGGGACGTGGCGTGTGCGGTACTGCGGTGGCGCAAAATCAGGTGCAGCGCGTTGAAGATGTACATGCCTTCGACGGACACATTGCATGCGATTCGGCGAGTAATTCCGAAATCGTTCTGCCGCTGACCGTAAAAAATCAGATTATTGGCGTACTGGATATCGACAGCACCGTCTTCGGACGCTTTGATGCCGAGGACGAGCAAGGCCTGCGTGAACTGGTTGCAAATCTTGAAAACGTATTAATCGCGACCGATTATCAAAAATTCTTTGCGAGCGTCGCAGGATAATCAACGGATAACGTAGCATTTACTGATGGCGTCATTATAATGTCGCCTGTTCATGCCTGCGGCAAGTTGGCAACGTCCGTTGTAATCAGGAAATTTCATGGAAAATCAACCTAAGTTGAATAGTAGTAAAGAAGTCATTGCCTTTTTGGCTGAGCGTTTCCCACAGTGTTTCACTGCTGAAGGCGAAGCTCGCCCCCTGAAAATTGGTATTTTTCAGGATCTGGTAGCGCGCGTTGAGGGTGAGATGAGTCTCAGCAAAACTCAACTGCGTTCTGCCTTACGTCTTTATACGTCAAGCTGGCGTTACCTTTACGGTATCAAGCTGGGCGCGACCCGTGTCGATCTCGACGGCAACCCTTGCGGCGAGCTGGACGAGCAGCATGTTGAACATGCACGTAAGCAGCTTGAAGAAGCCAAAGCGCGCGTTCAGGCACAGCGTGCTGAGCAACAGGCGAAAAAACGCGAAGCGGCTGCGGCAAATGGTCAGGAAGAGGCTCCACGTCGTGAGCGTAAACCTCGTCCGGCTCCGCGTCGTAATGAAAACAGCGATCGTAAACCGCGTGCTGATAAACCAGCCGCTAAAGCACAGCGTGCGCCTCGCGAAGAACAACGCCTCACTCCGGTTTCAGACATTAACGCTCTGAGCGTTGGTCAGGCGCTGAAGGTGAAAGCGGGTAACAATGCGATGGATGCCACCGTACTCGAAATCACCAAAGATGGCGTTCGTGTGCAGCTGACTTCTGGTATGTCAATGATTGTACGCGCAGAACACCTGGTGTTCTGAAACGGAGGCCAAGCCTGGCATGAACACTCTTTTTAAGATCACCGCGCTGGCTGGCCTGTTTGCAATAACAGGCCACGCTTTCGCAGTGGACGATATTACGCGTGCAGATCAAATTCCGGTGTTAAAGGAAGAGACTCAGCACGCAACGGTGAGTGAGCGCGTAACTTCGCGTTTCACCCGTTCACATTATCGTCAGTTCGATCTCGATCAGGCCTTTTCGGCCAAAATTTTTGATCGGTATCTGAACCTGCTGGATTACAGTCACAATGTGCTGCTGGCCAGTGACATTGAACAGTTCGCAAAACGTAAAACCGACGTCGGTGATGAGCTGCGCAGCGGTAAACTCGATCTGTTCTACGATCTCTACAATCTTTCCCAGAAGCGTCGTTTTGAACGTTATCAATACGCGCTGAAAGTGCTGGAACGTCCAATGGACTTCACCGGCAACGATAACTTCAATCTTGACCGCAGCAAAGCGCCGTGGCCGAAAGATGAAGCTGAATTGAATGCGCTGTGGGACGGCAAAGTTAAGTTCGATGAGCTGAGCCTCAAACTCACCGGTAAAGATGAGAAAGAGATTCGCGAAACGCTGACTCGTCGCTACAAATCGGCGATTCGCCGTCTGGCGCAGACCAACAGCGAAGACGTGTTCTCTCTGGCAATGACTGCCTTTGCGCACGAAATCGACCCGCATACAAACTACCTTTCCCCGCGCAACACCGAACAATTCAATACCGAAATGAGCCTGTCTCTGGAAGGTATTGGTGCGGTGCTGCAAATGGATGAAGACTATACGGTCATCAACTCCATGGTGGCAGGTGGCCCGGCTTCGAAAAGTAAAACGATTAGCGTCGGCGACCGTATCGTGGGCGTCGGTCAGACAGGGCAGAACATTGTCGATGTGATCGGCTGGCGTCTGGACGATGTCGTCGCATTAATTAAAGGCCCGAAAGGCAGCAAGGTTCGCCTTGAGATCTTGCCTGCAGGTAAAGGCACCAAAACCCGTATTGTTACGCTGACTCGCGAGCGCATCCGTCTTGAAGACCGCGCGGTGAAAATGTCCGTGAAAACGGTCGGCAAAGAGAAAGTTGGCGTCCTTGATATTCCTGGCTTCTATGTCGGTCTGACCGATGATGTCAAAGTACAGCTTCAGAAGCTTGAAAAGCAGAATGTCAGTAGCGTTATCATTGATTTGCGTACCAACGGCGGCGGAGCGCTGACCGAAGCAGTTTCGCTTTCTGGCCTGTTTATCCCGTCTGGTCCTGTGGTTCAGGTACGTGATAACAATGGCAAAGTGCGTGAAGATGCTGACACCGACGGCGTTGTTTACTACAAAGGTCCGCTGGTTGTGCTGGTCGATCGTTTCAGTGCTTCGGCATCTGAAATCTTTGCGGCGGCTATGCAGGATTATGGTCGTGCCCTGATTGTCGGCGAACCGACATTCGGTAAAGGTACGGTGCAGCAATACCGTTCCCTGAACCGCATTTACGATCAGATGCTGCGCCCTGAATGGCCTGCGCTGGGTTCTGTACAGTACACCATTCAGAAGTTCTATCGCGTGAACGGTGGCAGTACACAGCGTAAAGGCGTGACGCCGGACATCATGATGCCGACGGGCACCGAAGAGACAGAAACGGGCGAGAAGTTTGAAGATAACGCGTTGCCGTGGGATAGCATTAATGCTGCCACCTTCGTGAAATCAGGCGACATGACCCAGTTCGGACCTGAGTTGCTGAAAGCGCATAACGATCGTATCGCTAAAGACCCGGAATTCCAGTACATCATGAAGGACATTGCGCGCTTTAATGCCCTGAAAGATAAGCGGAATATCGTTTCTCTTAACTACGCTCAGCGTGAGAAAGAAAACAACGAAGATGATGCCACCCGACTGGCGCGCATCAACGACCGTTTCAAACGAGAAGGCAAGCCATTGCTGAAAAACCTGGAAGATCTGCCGAAGGATTACCAGGAGCCTGATCCTTACCTTGACGAGACGGTGCATATCGCTCTCGACCTGGCAAATCAGGAAAAGAGCAAACCGGCTGAACAGCCCGCTCCGGCGAAATAAGTCCCCAACAGGCACAAGAAATTGTGCCTGTTTTTTTTAGTTCTGCATCGTCCCGTCAGTAAGCCAATAAACAATGTAAAGTTGTGTCTTTCTGGTGACTTACGCCCCTCGAATCCTTGAAAATAGCCACAATACCCATACGATGTGGGTAATCGCATAGTGCGTTTTGTTAAACAGAGGTTAAAAGAAAATTATGATGCGAATCGCGCTCTTCCTGGTCACCAACCTTGCGGTTATGGTGGTATTCGGGCTTGTGCTAAGCCTGACAGGGATCCAATCGAGCAGCGTTCAAGGCCTGCTGATTATGGCGCTGCTGTTCGGTTTTGGTGGATCGTTTATTTCTCTGCTGATGTCGAAGTGGATGGCTCTGAAGTCGGTCGGTGGCGAAGTTATTGAACAGCCGCGTAACGATATGGAACAGTGGCTGATGAATACCGTGGCACAGCAGTCGCGCCAGGCGGGTATCGCTATGCCGCAGGTAGCGATTTATCACGCACCGGATATTAACGCCTTTGCAACGGGGGCTCGTCGTGATGCATCGCTGGTGGCTGTGAGCACCGGTCTGCTGCAGAATATGAGCCGTGATGAAGCTGAAGCCGTTATTGCCCATGAAATCAGCCACATCGCCAACGGCGACATGGTGACCATGACCCTGATTCAGGGCGTGGTAAACACCTTCGTCATCTTTATCTCGCGTATTCTGGCGCAGATTGCAGCAGGCTTCATGGGCGGCAACCGTGATGACGGTGAAGAAAGCAACGGCAACCCGCTGATCTATTTCGCGGTCGCCATGGTGCTGGAACTGGTGTTCGGTATTCTGGCAAGTATCATTACCATGTGGTTCTCCCGTCATCGTGAGTTCCATGCGGATGCGGGTTCAGCAAAACTGGTGGGTCGCGAGAAGATGATTGCCGCACTCCAGCGCCTGAAAACCAGCTATGAGCCGCAGGAAGCAACCAGCATGATGGCATTTTGCATCAACGGTAAATCAAAATCGCTGAGTGAGCTCTTTATGACTCACCCGCCACTGGATAAGCGTATCGAAGCGCTGCGCAGTGGGGAATACATTAAGTAACCGAGCAGTACGAAATAGAAGCCGGGTTGAGCAGAAATTGCCACCCGGCTTTTTTTATGCCTCAACGCGAGGTTGCGTAACGCGCAGGCCGCTGATGACGGCGGCGAGTGTGGCTAGCGTTCCGGCTGTAAAGAGCGCGACATGCGTGCCATTTTGTCCGGCGACGTTAAACATTAGCGCCACCAGCGCGGCCCCTGAGCTTTGTCCTAACAGACGCGCGGTGCCTAGCATTCCGCTGGCACCACCGCTGCGATGACGCGGAGCGGCGGTGATGATGGTGTGATTATTCGGTGACTGGAACAGGCCAAAACCGGCCCCGCACAGGATCATGCGCCAGATAATATCCGGATCCGTCGGTGCCGCTGGCAGCATTGCCAGCGCGAACAGTCCGGTCGCCATCACCACTAATCCTAACGCACCCAGTAATCCCGCATGAACCCGTTCAATGAGATAGCCCGCAAGCGGAGCCATCACCATAGTCGCCAGCGGCCACGGGGTGAGCAGTAAACCGGTTTCGACTTCAGTGCGTCCAATCACGCCTTGCAAAAAGAAGGGCAAAGAGACCAGGGCCAGCATCTGGGCGCAGAAAGAGCAAATGGACGTGCCAATCGAGAGGGAAAACAGCGGAATGCGCAGCAGATCGACAGGCAGAAGCGGGGTGGGCAGTGCCAGCTGGCGGCGGACAAAGAAGAAACCGATGACCAGCATGGCGACAATCTCAGCAGCAATTAATGCCAGAGATTGTCCCTGGGCAAAGCCGCTGAGTGCTGTTATCAGCAAGCCAAAGGTCAGGGCATTCATCACTGCGCTCGGTAGGTCAAAGCGCGGCATCGAGCTTTTGGCACTGTTTTCAGGCAGATAGCGCAGGGCAAAAAGTAGGGCAATAATCCCCAGCGGCACGTTAATCAGGAACAGCCACTGCCACGACGCGACCGAGAGAATGGCTGCTGCAATGGTTGGCCCGGCGGCAGAAGAAACCGCCACAATGAACGAGTTAATCCCCATCCCACGTCCAAGGTGACGTTGCGGGTAGATAAGGCGTATCAGCGCGGTATTCACGCTCATCAGTGCCGCGCCGCCAAATCCCTGTGCGATACGCGCAAAGGTGAGCGTGTGCAGAGAGTCAGAAAGTGCGCAAAACAGGGACGTGACAGTAAACACAGCCAGGCCGCATTGGTAGACGCGGCGATAGCCGAACATATCTCCAAGAAATGAGAAAGAGAGCAGGGAAACAACAATAGCAATCTGGTACGCATTGACCACCCAAATGGAACTGGCGGCGGAAGCGTGCAAATCGCTGGCGATAGTAGGAAGTGCCACGTTTGCAATGGCGCCGTCAAGGACAGCCATTGAGATACCGATAATAATGGTAGCAATTGCACCGTACCGTTGCGGCAAGGGCAAACCATCAGAGGGATTTTTTTCCATGGGAAATGAAACGCTCAGGGTGATATTATTCTCAGGGTAACTATTTTAGCATCGTTATTTCGGTTTTATGTCGCAGATTTGTAACGAAGTAAACGCAGATTGATTGCAGCTTGCCGGTCACGAATTTATAATAAAAACCGGTTCTGATTTTTATAAAACACTCGCAATGAGGTGATTAATGGCTATCGCAGATTTGGATAAACAGCCAGATTCTGTTTCTTCCGTGCTGAAGGTGTTTGGCATCTTACAGGCGCTTGGTGAAGAGCGCGAGATTGGTATTACAGAGTTGTCGCAGCGTGTGATGATGTCGAAAAGCACCGTTTATCGCTTTCTGCAAACCATGAAATCTCTGGGCTATGTGGCACAGGAAGGTGAATCTGAGAAATATTCTCTGACCCTGAAATTGTTCGAACTGGGTGCCCGTGCTCTGCAAAATGTGGATCTCATTCGCAGCGCTGACATTCAAATGCGTGAACTTTCACGCCTGACGAAAGAGACCGTCCACCTGGGCGCGCTGGATGAAGACAGCATCGTCTACATCCACAAAATCGACTCCATGTACAACCTGCGTATGTACTCACGCATTGGTCGTCGTAACCCGCTTTACAGTACCGCTATCGGTAAGGTTCTGCTGGCGTGGCGTGACCGCGAGGAAGTTAAAGAAATCCTCGAAGGTGTTGAATACAAGCGCAGTACTGAACGCACCATCACCAGCACCGATGAGTTGCTGACTGTGCTGGATAAAGTCCGCGAGCAGGGCTATGGCGAAGATAACCAGGAGCAGGAAGAGGGCTTACGTTGTATCGGCGTCCCTGTGTTTGATCGCTTTGGTGTGGTTATCGCGGGCCTGAGCATCTCTTTCCCGACGCTGCGTTTCTCGGAAGAGCGCCTGCACGAGTATGTTGAAATGCTGCATACGGCGGCGCGCAAGATTTCTGAACAGATGGGCTATAACGACTATCCGTTCTAAAATCAGCCAATAAAAAACGCCGCTAAAAATGCGGCGTTTTTTTATTCGGTGGCAAGCCAGATTAACCGTTATCCACGACCATCTTACTTTTACGCAGCACAGGGCAATTGGACAGACCGATAATACCGCTGTCAGTGTGCAAATACTGTGCAGTGTTGACGCCATTAGCGGTCAAGTACTTACATTGAATGCCCAGTCCTGCTGCGTTTTCTGTGCTTCCCATCAGCACGCCGTATCCAGAAAGTAATAAACCAATCCACACAATAGCAAGGACAATAATTGTCCGAATAATGAATCGCATTGATGCCTCTTTTTTTTTGCTAATAATGCTATTAAGCGTAATAGTTTTACTCTATGAAACAAGTGCATAATTCTGAAAATTTTCTGATGAAGGTACAGTTAGTTTTTGTTTAAGATAACCGTGATAACCTGGAGATATCAGGTAATAAGACGGAGTGTGGAGTGAAAAAATTTCGCTGGGTAATTCTGATCGTTGTGCTGATTGCATGCGTCATTTTATGGACACAGACGATCAATGTGATGTGCGATCAGGATGTACAGTTTTTTAGTGGCATTTGCGCGATCAATCAATTCATCCCCTGGTAGTACTCATTTTTCTAACAGATGGTACCCTTCCTCTGCGTCAGTGCTAAAATGGCGTTTTTATTGAGGTGGTAAAATGGGTGAGTTAGTGAATTCGGGGCTACTGAACGTAGCCTCAATGGTGATCTCTGTGATTGTTATGGTTATCGGGCTGGTGTTTTGGTTCTTTGTGAATCGTGCCAGTTCGCGTACCAATGAACAGATTGAGCTGCTGGAAGCGCTGCTTGACCAGCAGAAGCGCCAGAATGCGTTGCTTCGCCGACTGTGCGAAGCCAATGAGCCTGAAGAGAAAGACGTGCCTAAAGCACCGGTTGAAGCGGCCAAAGAAGACGAAGATGATTTCATTCGTCTGGTGGCTGAGCGCTAACACGCAGAGCAGGGGGAGGCGGCTATGGTCTGGAAAAATCCCTGGTATAACCCCTCCCTACAACATCACAGCCCTGACGGTTTTCGCAATATTGACGCTGCGGGTCATCAACCGGGTGACGTTGAACGTTGGCGTAAAGAGCGAAAAGAGGCGGGTTTACCGAAATCGCCTTCACTCGGCTATGACCATTTTATTCAACAATGGTGGCAGCCGGTCGAACTGAATGAACGCTCAGAAGATGGCGTGTGGTGGCTGGGGCATGCCAGCGTGCTTTTACGTTTAAATGGACAATATCTGCTGACCGACCCGGTATTGTCCAGGCGCGCTTCACCCTTGCCATTCGCTGGGCCAGAACGCAAAACACCGCCTGCCATTAGCGTGGATTCCCTTCCACGAATTGATGCATTAATCATCTCTCACAATCACTACGATCATCTCGATTCTGCCACTATTCGCCCTCTACTGCGTCGCTTTCCTGAACTCGCCATTTTCGTTCCTTTGGGGCTAGGCGATTGGTTTCGTCGTCGCGGTGCTAAAAATATCACTGAGCTTGACTGGTGGCAGTGTGCGATCTTTCAGGGCATTTCCCTGACCGCTGTGCCGGCCCAGCACTGGAGTATGCGGACATTCTGGGATCGTAACCGCTCGCTGTGGTGCGGGTGGGTATTCGAAGGGACGACTCAGCGTTTCTGGTTCAGCGGCGACACGGGATATTCCCCTCAGCTGCTCGACATTCCTGAAAGGCTGGGGGAGATCACCGCCGCTGCTTTACCCGCTGGTGCGTATGCACCGCGCTGGTTCATGGCCTCTCATCATATGGACCCGCAATCCGCCATCGCACTTTGGCAACAAATGGCAATGCCGCTCGCCTTTCCGATCCACTGGGGCGTGTTTGAGCTGGCCGATGAGTCTCTCGACGAGCCGGTGCTGGAGCTCACTCAGGCGCTGAGTAATGTAGCCCCGATTAATGACAACTTTAGAATATTGAAAATTGGTCAATATTTATCCCTGTGATCTTTCGCCGCCTCGCTGAATATATTCTCTATTACAACCCTGTCACTTGTCGCGTATTTCCATCGAAACGTTTTTCTTGCTTTCTTTTGAAGCAGTGTCACTAAACTTTCATTATTTTGGTGCAATACAGAAAACGGGAGTTTCAGACTTATATGAAGAAGCTGAACAACAAATAACCGGTTTATTTCATTGAGAAACTCAAACCCTTACGTTGATTTCAGCATAACTTTTCGCAAATTGTTCTAACTCAATCATTGCGCTCAATAAACATTCGACGCACTCTGGATCTGTATCAAAGATTGAGCTAAGGTAAAATTGCTATAGATTACAGTGGCTATGAAGGTTGCTGTCAGGCGGGCTAACTCCGGTGGCTGTGCTATTAGTGTGCGTGCAGTTGTGCATAATGTAGCAAAGTAACATCAGAGTTTGTGCGGCGGATCTAGACACGTTTAAAAATGGCTTGCCATAATTTTCGTTGTATGTAATAACACGTTTTGGGTCAAACGAGGTACAGTTCTGTTTATGTGTGGCATTTTCAGTAAAGAAGTCCTGAGTAAACACGTTGTCGTTGAATACCGCTTCTCTGCCGAACCTTATATTAGTGCCTCAATCAGTAATGTCTCAGTTTTATCTAAGTTAATGCCTGCGGGCTAAGAAAACAATCTAAGGAATTTTGCAAATGGCAAAGATTAAAGGTCAAGTTAAGTGGTTCAACGAGTCTAAAGGTTTTGGCTTCATTACTCCTGCTGATGGCAGCAAAGACGTGTTCGTACACTTCTCTGCAATCCAGGGTAACGGCTTCAAAACTCTGGCTGAAGGCCAGAACGTTGAGTTCGAAATTCAGGACGGCCAGAAAGGTCCGGCTGCTGTTAACGTAACCGCTATCTGATCGAATCCCTGCTGATTTAGAAGCGCTATTGCGTTTCGCTCTCAGACATAAAGCCTCGCTTCTGCGGGGCTTTTTTAATCCTTTTTTTTCAAAATGTTACCTTCTTCACTTCTGTTAGTAGTTTGTTGCAAAGCTGCGAGGTTAGAAGCATTGTTTTCGCACCAAAGGAACTCTTTTTCTCGTTAAATCAAGGCGCTGTTAATTAGACCTGGAGCTCGGGTGAAAAAGAAACTCTCTATCCCTGCCGGTAACTTCACCCCGGCGCGTTTTGCACTGCTTTGCCTTGCCATTTTCTTTAGTCTCGCATTCCTGCTGGGTCGCGTCGCCTGGCTACAAATCATCAAACCTGACAACCTGGTTAAACAGGAAGATATGCGCTCCCTGCGAGAAGTCGCGATCAACGCACCACGGGGAATGATTACCGACCGAGAAGGTCGACCGCTGGCGGTAAGTGTGCCGGTCAGAGCAGTGTGGGCTGACCCGAAAACAATTCTGGCGAAAGGCGGAGTCGGTTTTGACGATCGTTGGCAGGCGCTAGCCAGCGCCCTGCACATATCTCTTAGCACTCTGGCTGCGCGCATCAATAGCACTCCACAGGGACGTTTCATCTATCTTGCCCGCCAGGTTGACCCTTCACAGGCGCAATGGATCGATAAACTCAACTTGCCGGGGATTAATTTACGCGATGAGTCACGTCGCTTTTATCCTGCCGGGCATGTGGCGGCCAATCTTCTCGGTTTTACCAACATTGACGGGCAGGGGATTGAGGGCGTCGAAAAGAGCTTTAATAGCCAACTGACTGGCCAGCCGGGTGTCAGGCGAGTGAGAGAAGATCGCTACGGGCATGTCATTGAAAACCTGACGGAATTTTCTCCGGTGCCTGCGCACAATATTCAGCTCAGTATCGATGAGCGACTGCAGACAATCACCGAAGATGCATTAGACAACGCAGTGGCGTGGAATAAAGCCGAGTCGGGCGCGGCGGTACTGATTAACGTGCAGACCGGGGAAATTCTTTCGATGGCGAGCTTCCCAGACTTTAATCCCAACAATCGGGAAGGCGCAACGCTGAATGATTTCCGTAACCGTGCTATCAGCGATACCTTCGAGCCTGGCTCAACCGTCAAACCTCTGGTGCTGATGACGGCATTGCATCAGGGTCTGGTTCAGCCTGACAGTGTGATAGATACGCATCCGTACATGCTTGACGGCCACCGAATCCGCGACGTGGGCTACTATCCTGAATTATCGCTGACCGGCATTTTGCAAAAGTCGAGCGATACAGGGGTGTCGCGGCTCTCGCTGGCGATGCCAATACAACATTTGTTAGATACCTATCAGGGTTTCGGTTTTGGTGAAAGCACAGGCCTGGGGCTGACCGGTGAGAGCAGCGGCTTACTTCCGCAGCGTAAATTCTGGAGCCAGCTTGATCGGGCGACATTTGCCTTTGGTTATGGACTGATGGTCACGCCGCTGCAGCTGGCGCACGTTTACGCCACCATCGGCAGCTATGGCCTTGAGCGTCCGCTGTCAATCACGCGAATCGATCCACCTGTCATGGGGCATCAGGTCATGCCTGAAGAGATTGTTCATCAGGTCGAACATATGATGGAAAGCGTGGCACTCCCTGGCGGAGGCGGTATTAAAGCGGCAGTGCGGGATTATCGCGTGGCGATAAAAACCGGTACTGCGAAAAAAATCGGTGATGACGGGAAGTATGTCGACAAATACGTTGCCTACACGGCGGGTGTCGCTCCGGCCAGTCGCCCCAGATTTGCGCTGGCCGTCGTTATTAACGATCCGCAAAATGGAAGCTATTATGGCGGCGCAGTGTCAGCCCCGGTGTTTAGCCAGATTATGGGCGATGTCCTGCGCATCGAAAATGTCGAACCCGACGGCTTAGCGCCCGATTCCAGCCATCTTATCGTCATGCGCTAAGCCAGGCGTTTTATACAAGGGCGAATAGCGGTACACTTTCGCCCTTTGCTATTGTCTGGAGTTACCATGTCATTCAGTTGTCCCCTATGCCACGCGTTGCTGACGCGCGAAGAAAACAGCTATACCTGTCCGCAGGGGCACCGGTTTGACCAGGCGAAAGAAGGGTACGTGAATTTGCTGCCGGTTCAGCATAAGCGTTCGCGCGATCCGGGCGATTCCGCTGAGATGATGCAGGCCCGTCGCGCATTTCTGGAAGCCGGACATTATCAGCCGCTGCGTGACGCTGTCGCTAATTGGCTTACCCATGTGCTGGGTGAAGGCGCGACGTCGATTCTGGATATTGGCTGTGGTGAAGGCTATTACACGGCGGCGTTCGCGGATGTCGCTAAGAGTAAAGGTGCAGAAACTGTCGGCCTTGATGTGTCTAAATCAGCGATCCGTGCCGCCGCGAAGCGCTATCCTCAGGTGACATTTTGTGTTGCCTCCAGCCATCGCCTGCCGTTTGAAGACGCCAGTCAGGACGCCATTATTCGTATTTACGCCCCGTGCAAAGCGCAAGAGCTGGCGCGGGTGGTTAAACCCGGCGGCTGGGTGCTGACCGTTACGCCAGGACCGAAACACCTGATGGAAATGAAAGGGTTGATTTATGACGAAGTACGTCTGCACGCCCCGCATTCAGAACAGCTGGCAGGTTTTGCGCTGAAGCATGAACAGTCATTGGGTTACGAAATGGATCTGCAAGGCGAAGAGGCGGTGGCGCTACTTCAGATGACACCGTTCGCGTGGCGGGCAAAACCGGAAGTGTGGGAAACTTTAGGGAAACAAGAACAGTTCCGCTGCCAGACAGATTTTAGTCTTCACTGCTGGCAGCGCGAGAGTTAACCGTAGAAGTGCGACCAGAGGATCTGTCCGCCAATTCCGATTAGCACAATACCGCCCAGAATTTCGGCTCGCTTACCTAACAGCGGGCCGATAAATCGACCGACCATCATGCCCAGCGTCGACATAATCAACGTCGCGCAGCCGATAGCCAGCGCGGTGGCGATAATATTCACCTGCAAAAACGCCAGACCGACACCGACGGCCATCGCATCAAGGCTGGTGGCAATCGCGGTGGTCACCAGCAGCCAGAAACCGTGGCGGTGAATCGGCGCTTCGTCTTCAGCGGTATTTCCGCGACACCCTTCAATGACCATACGCCCGCCGAGGAACGCCAGCAGAATAAAGGCAATCCAGTGGTTCCATTCCAGAACAAATTGGCTGGCCAGCATACCCATCGCCCAGCCAATAAGCGGGGTGAGCGTTTCAATGGCGCCAAAAATAAGACCGGTGCGCAGGGCTTCAGAGAATTTTGGTTTGTGGAGAGTGGCACCTTTTCCCATCGAAGCCGCGAAAGCGTCCATGGACATGCCGAAAGCGAGAAGGATCGTAGCGGAGATATTCATAAAAAGCGTCCAGACCGGGGATATCCATATGACACATCACTGCCCCCAGTAAACAGCAGTTGATGTATCTATGGTCTCGCCTGACCTCAATGCACAGAAACTGTGCAGTAAGCGATCCGTACGCACCACGTTTTTCAACGAGTATGTTGACACGTACATTTCCCTGGGACGGGAAATCGGCTACTCCCCAACGACGGGCGCAACCTTAACATATTTTTAGAATATAAAACAACAACAGGAATGTGTTATTACATTAACCAGTTGATAACGATTTTCATTTAGATTTATCGGTGAGAATAACGTTAATAAATATAAGTTAATTCAGTCTGGAATATAGCTGAGGCTATATATTGCACATATTCGAAAGGGACAATATATAGCCATTGCTATAAATATAACCTATTGAGTTTTAACCATTGTTTTGTATATTTTCTCAAGATCATCGATATCCTTCACCCGGATGAGCAATCGGCGTTGTTCTAATTGCATCACCAGCACACCGTCTTCGGATAAATTCATCTCTTTAATACGGTTATATTCTATCCACGCATTGGCGAAGAAAAAACCATCCCGTTTAAAGATTGCCTTAGGCGCCCTGATCCAAAAGAGATAAATCGCCATTAATGCCAGCGCACATAATAACCATGTGGTTAATAATGCTCCATGACTCATGGCATTGTTGTAAATCAGGATGGCGAGAAGGCCAGCAAAGATAAACGCATCAACCCGACCGCGTCGCAGAAGGGGAACGCTGAGCAATGTCTCGCCGTGGCGGCGGGGCATAATGAATTCGTCATAAATGGCGTACGCCAGAAGGGCAACAATAAACAGAACCAGTACGATGTCCGTAACCGTCATTCGTCCTCCAGAATAAAAAACCGGGGGCAAGCCCCCGGTGGATAAAGCAAAAACTTACAGACCCAGCAGGCCGATAGCGTAACCCACGATACCGATGACGAAGAAGCCAACGATGATCCACAGGGCGTTCACTTTCTTACGCAGCAGCCACATACAGGCGAAGGTCAGCAGCAGTGGCACCAGGCCCGGCATCAGCTGGTCCAGGATGGTCTGCACGGTGGTTACACGCGTTTGCCCATCCTGGCCGGTGATAGTCGACACCACCAGCGGGATGTTCACGTGCGTCCACTTGTTCACCAGGGCCCCCATGACAAAGAGGCCGAGAATGGACGCCCCCTCAGTCAGTTTCTGCAGGAAGCCGCCGCCCATATCAGAAACGATATCGACACCTTTACGGTAGCCGTAAGCCACGCCGTAGTAACGGGTCGCCAGACGGACTGCGTTGAACAGAATGAAGAACAGCAGTGGACCGAGCAGGCTGCCGCTCATCGCGATACCCGCGCCGAGTGCCGCGAAGACCGGACGCACGGTACCCCAGAAGATCGGGTCACCCACGCCTGCCAGCGGACCCATCAGACCAACTTTGATACCGTTGATAGCACCATCGTCAATCTCTGCGCCGTTCGCACGCTGCTCTTCCATCGCTAAGGTTACGCCGAGAACCGGAGCCGCAACGTAAGGATGGGTGTTAAAGAATTCCAGGTGACGTTTAATCGCCTGGCGACGTGCTTCGTTGTTTTCCGGATACAGGCGTCTAATCGCCGGTACCATAGAGAAGCAGAAGCCCAGCGCCTGCATACGTTCGAAGTTCCATGAACCCTGGAACAGGTTCGAACGCAGGAATACGCCACGAATATCACCCGGAGTGAGTTTTTTCTCGGTGGTAGTTTTTGTCATATCAACCATTTCGCTCACCTGCTAGTCCAGTTCGTTATCGAGATCGTTGTTACCAGCAGCCTGCGCTGGTGCACCCGCGACGCGGTTATATTTCGGGCTCAGCTGGATGTACAGAATCGCCATCACCGCACCAATCACACCCAGAGCAACCAGGTTGAAGTTAGTGAACGCCGCGGTAACAAAGCCGAGGTAGAAGAACGGCATCAGGTAGCCTGCACGCATCATGTTGATGACCATCGCATAACCAACCACCACGATCATGCCACCCGCGATGTTCAGACCGCCGGTCACGACTTCTGGAATCGCGTTCAGCATGCTCTGCACTTCGCTGGTACCAACAGAGATGGCAACGATAACCGCAGGGATAGCGATACGCATTGCCTGCAGGAACAGGGACGAGACGTGGATCCACGAGAGCGCCGTCAGGTTGCCATTATCTGCCGCCTTGTCCGCCGCGTGCTGGAAGGCCACGGTGATAGTACGAACGATGATGGTCAGAACCTGGCCAGCTGCTGCCAGTGGGATAGCCAGTGCGATACCGGCACCGATGCTTTGATGCCCGGCAATAACCAGAACCGTAGAAATGATGGATGCCAGTGCCGCATCAGGCGCAACTGCCGCACCGATGTTCATCCAGCCCAGAGCGATCATTTCCAGCGTACCACCGATGATAATACCGGTTTTCATATCGCCGAGAACGGCGCCAATCAACGTACAGGCCACCAGTGGACGGTGGAACTGAAATTCATCAAGTACGGATTCCATACCCGCAATACACGCGACGATGAACACCAGCACAATCTGAAGAGTGGTAATCTCCATTGTACTTCTCCTATAACATAAGCTTTATGTGAAAAATCAGCGCCTGGGTTATTTCCCAACTTTGCCGATCAAATCCATCATTTTCAGTCTCTGATCCGTGGAAACTTTACGGGCTTCCAGTTCAATACCGCGTGCATTCAGCTTATTGAAGGCTTCGATATCTTTTTCATCGACGGAAATCGCGTTGTTTACCTGCGTTTTGCCCTGACGGAAAGCCATACCACCGATATTCACGGAGGTGATTTTCACGCCGCCTTCCACAACGCGCTCAACGTCTGTCGGGTTGGTGAACAGGAGCATTACGCGTTCACCGGCATATTTTGGGTTGTTATACACGCGGATCATCTTAGCGACGTCCACGACGTGTGCGGTAACGCCCGGAGGAGCAACCTGGGTGAGAAGGGTTTTACGAACGTGATCGGCGGCCACTTCGTCGCTGACGACGATAATGCGTTTCACGTTGGTTTCTTTGGTCCAGCGCGTTGCCACCTGGCCGTGGATTAAGCGGTCATCAATACGCGCCAGCCCGATAACCATGTAATCGTTCGCGCCCATAGGTTTGGTGGGAACGGCAGATTTCACGGCAGCAGCAACCGGAGCAGGTTTTTCTACGGGTTGTGCCTTCAGCGCTTTCACACCTTCACGACCGGTTTCAACAGCCAGAGCGACCAGTTCGTCAAAGCTCGGGTTGTCGTCACGCGCCATCAGCGTTTCCACCAGCATCGGGATGTTTACGCCAGCGACAACTTCATGATGCTCTTTATCGACGACAATGCGGCTGGCGGCGTTAAACGGACTGCCACCCCATGTATCAACGAGAAACAGCACGCCTTTGCTGGTATCCAGCTTCTCCAGTTGAGCAGTGTATTTCTCAATCAGCGTTTCAGCGTTTTCGCCAGGGACGAAATCAATCCAGCCGACGTTTTCCTGCTCACCCAACAGCATTTCTGCGGTTTTGAGTAACTGCTCTGCAGCCCAACCATGTGTGCCTATTACAATAGCAATGGTCACTTGCTACCTCCTTTTATTATCATTAATACGCCTGCCCGCAGGCGTACTGAGAAACGTTTTCGGCGCACCGAATCGATTCAGATAAGGGTTATAGTTAAGTTAACTAAGACTTCCGGGATTTATTTTAGATAGTGAAAAAATAATTTATGTGATGAAGATCCGTAATTTAGCTTCACAGAGCAGATTTATCTCAAATGAAAATCGACTCTGTAACATAACTTTGCAAAGGAAAGTAAATCTTTGCTAAAAAGCTATTGTCTCTGATATGTTTAGCCTCCGTTTAATTACCAGGAGTATAGGGCTACAGCCCACCGTATGGACCGTCACCGACGTCAGTCATCTAACAGGCCATTTTGCGCCTCGCTCGCCGGCGAACCTCGCCACCCATTGCACACGTCTACCGTCATTTCGCCCACTGTTTTCGGGGCGCCGTTTAGTCATTCCTTTAGCAGGAGCTTTTCATGGAATTCTTAATGGACCCGTCAATCTGGGTAGGATTACTCACGCTGGTTGTTCTTGAGATAGTTCTTGGTATCGACAACCTGGTGTTTATCGCCATCCTTGCGGATAAGCTGCCGCCAAAACAGCGCGATAAAGCGCGTTTAATCGGCCTTTCGTTAGCGCTTATCATGCGACTTGCGCTGTTGTCCGTCATTTCGTGGATGGTCACTCTGACCAAACCGTTGTTTACCGTGATGGATTTCACCTTCTCCGGCCGTGATTTGATCATGCTGGTGGGGGGACTTTTCCTGCTCTTCAAGGCGACAACCGAGTTGCATGAACGGCTGGAAAACCGACAGCACGACGACGGACACGGTAAGGGGTATGCGAGTTTCTGGGTGGTTGTCGCGCAGATTGTGGTGCTTGATGCTGTCTTCTCGCTGGATGCGGTGATTACCGCTGTCGGCATGGTGAACCATCTGCCGGTAATGATGGCCGCGGTAGTGATTGCAATGGCCGTGATGTTGCTGGCGTCTAAGCCGCTGACGCGTTTTGTGAACGAACATCCGACGGTTGTGGTCTTGTGTCTGAGCTTCCTGCTGATGATTGGCCTGAGCCTGGTCGCAGAAGGTTTCGGTTTCCATATTCCTAAAGGCTACCTGTACGCCGCGATTGGCTTCTCGATTCTTATCGAGCTGTTTAACCAGATTGCGCGCCGTAACTTTATCAAACAGCAGTCTAATCAGCCGCTGCGTGCCCGTACCGCTGACGCCATCCTGCGTCTGATGGGCGGTCGCCGCCAGACCAACGTCCAGCCTGAAACCGCGAACCGTAACCCGGTGCCGGTGCCAGAAGGCGCGTTTGTTGAAGAAGAGCGTTACATGATTAACGGCGTGCTGTCGCTGGCGTCACGCTCGTTGCGTGGGATCATGACCCCGCGCGGTGAAATTAGCTGGGTAGATGCCAACCTGAGCGTGGATGAAATTCGCCAGCAGTTGCTCTCCTCACCGCACAGCCTGTTCCCGGTATGTCGCGGTGAACTGGACGAGATAATCGGCGTCGTTCGCGCGAAAGAAATGCTGGTGGCGCTGGAAGAAGGCGTTAACGTGGAAGCTATCGCGGCGGCCTCTCCGGCAATTGTGGTCCCGGAAACGCTGGACCCGATCAATCTGCTGGGCGTCCTGCGCCGTGCGCGCGGTAGCTTTGTTATCGTGACCAACGAATTTGGTGTGGTGCAGGGCCTTGTGACGCCGCTGGACGTGCTGGAAGCGATTGCCGGTGAATTCCCGGATGCCGATGAAACGCCAGAAATTGTTGCTGATGGCGACGGCTGGTTAGTGAAAGGCACCACCGATCTGCACGCTCTGCAACATACGCTGGGCCTCGACAATATCATCAACGATGAAGAAGATATTGCCACCGTTGCCGGGTTAGTCATTGCGGTTAACGGCCAGATCCCACGTGTTGGCGACATCATTGAACTGCCGCGATTGCAAATCACCATCGTACAGGCGAACGATTACCGCGTAGACATGGTGCGTATTGTTAAAGAGCAGTCCGACCACGACGAAGAAGAGTAATCAGGTTTAACGCAACGGCATAACCGGAAGGATATGCCCGTTACGCGGTGCTGGCGGAGGTGAACTCTCTGCCAGCCACTGCGGAAAATCCTTCAGCGGCATCGGTCGCGCATACAAGAAACCCTGCAAGATATTGACCCCGTGATGGCGCAAATAGCGCGCCTGCTCCTGCGTTTCCACGCCCTCGGCGACCAGCTCGATATTCAGCCGCTGCCCCAGCGCAATAATGATATCTGTCACTGTCGAATTCACTGCATCAGTACCCAGCGCGGTGGTAAACGATTTGTCTATTTTGAGCACGTCCGGGCGCAGTTTTTCCAGCCATGAAAGTGAGCTGTTGCCAGTACCAAAATCATCAATCGCCAGCTTCACCTCTTTACGATGCAGTTCCCGCACGATGCGATAATCCACATCCAGCAGCGCGTCGCGCTCGGTGAGTTCGACAATCAACTGTTGTTTTGGACGGGCGCTAAACCAGTAGCGATTCAGATCCTGGAGCAGCACGCCATTGCGAAAGTGGCTGGCTGCGACGTTAATGCCGATATGAAATCCTTTGTTCGCCGGAAAATAGCCAATCTGACGGACGGTTTCCATAATCACGTAGCGTGTCAGCGGAACGATCAGATTATGTTCCTCCGCCAGCGGAATAAACACGTCGGGGGAAATCCAGCCCTGGCGAGGATTATTCCAGCGCAGCAGGATCTCCACTCCGACGCATTTCTGCGTGCGGGCATTGAGCAACGGCTGGCAGAACAGTTCGAACTCCCGCGCGGCCAGTCCAAGGTTTATTTCCCAGGTAAAACTCATGCGACTGGCAGTGGCAAGCCAGGCGATATAGCCCAGCAGCAGGCTCAGCAGGACGGCCAGCGGAAGCTGTGAGGGAAGATTGATCAGCGCCAGTTCGCTGGCACCCGGCCCGCTGACGGTGATGGTGAAGGGGAAATGGCCTGATGTTTGGCTCAGGATCATGGCGTCTTGCGTGACTGCCAGCGTGTCAGCGACGTTCTGCCCGTAACGCAGGAATTTGTTCCCGACGTTCAGACTCACATCGGTGATCAGCGGGCGCTGCGGCTCAAGCATCATTTTGGTGATCAGATCGATATTCACAATCTGCATCACGCCATCTTCTCCGCTGTCGGAAACCGGATACCACTGGATCAGAATCGGACTGCCTTTGAGCAGCGATTTGTCCGTCGACAGGACCAGTTGCGGCTGGCTGGAGGGCAGATCGGGTTGCACCTGGCGGATGGGAACATCGCGATCGCCAAAAATGCTGGAGCAGTAAAGGATACCGTCTTTAATCAGCGCAATAGAACGCACGGTTTGCAGGGTTGCGGCCCGTTTACGCAGCGCCAGATGGGCGTCAGGACAGGGCGATCCGACCAGAGCTTGCAAGGTTTCTCGGCCCGCCTGCAGCGGCATCAGGATCTTATCCAGCGCATTCACCGAGTGGCTGACAAAGGTGTGAATACGTTCCTGATTTAAATTGCGCTGTGAAATAAACCGAATGCCGAGGGTCAGAAAGAGCGTAATAAAAGCCACCAGCACACAGACCATAATGCGGTTTCGGCGATAGCTTTTAATGATCCTTTGCGCATTCTGCATGAAAGGGGGCTCGATAAGCCGCCAGCACAGGAGCCAGGGCAACACAGAAAGTGTAGTGGGGAAATGTTACGGTGACGAGAAAGCGAATAAATATCGCCCATCCGTTGCAGATGGGCGAGAGAGAATAATCAATGGAGTGCTTAGTCGCACTGCACCTTAATGGCCAGACCGCCGCGTGAGGTTTCACGGTATTTGGCGTTCATGTCTTTACCGGTTTCGTACATGGTTTCGATGACCTTATCCAGCGACACGCGCGGTTCGCTGGTGCGGCGCATCGCCATGCGCGAGGCGTTGATCGCTTTCACCGAGGCGATAGCGTTACGCTCGATGCACGGCACCTGCACCTGGCCGGCAACCGGGTCGCAGGTCAGACCGAGGTTATGCTCCATGCCGATTTCCGCCGCCACGCACACCTGCTCCGGGCTTGCACCCAGCAGCTCAGACAGGCCAGCCGCGGCCATTGAGCAGGCCACGCCAACTTCGCCCTGACAGCCGACTTCGGCACCGGAAATGGACGCATTCATTTTGTACAACGCGCCCACTGCACCCGCTGCGAGGAAATAGCGGATGTAGATATCCGGGGTGACCGGTTCGATAAAGTGATCGTAATAGGCCAGCACAGCCGGAACGATACCGCAGGCACCGTTGGTTGGCGCTGTTACCACGCGGCCACCGGCGGCGTTCTCTTCGTTCACCGCCAGTGCGAACATATTCACCCAGTCGACCACGTTCATCGGATCGTTGGAGAACTTATCGGTCGTCACCAGCATACGACGCAGGGCAGAGGCGCGACGCGGTACGCGCAGCGGCCCAGGCAATACGCCTTCGGTGTTGATCCCGCGATCGATACACGCCTGCATGGTTTGCCAGACGTTAGCAAAATAGTCTTCGATCTCTTTTTTGCTGTGCAGCGCCAGTTCGTTCTGCATCACCATGCCGGAGAGTGACAGGCCGGTCTCTTTGCAGTAGTCCAGCATATCCTGGGCATATTTGAACGGATAAGGAACGTTAACGTCGCTCACCGCGTCTTTGCCGAAATGCTCTTCATCGACGATAAAACCACCGCCGATCGAGTAATAGGTTTTGCTGTAGATCACTTTGTCGCCATTAAAGGCGTGGATCTGCATCCCGTTTTCATGCAGCGACAGGTTGTCGCTACGAAAACGCATACCGTCGTCGTGGGGGAAATCCACTTCGTGCTTGCCGTTAGCCAGCAGCAGACGACCGCGTGTTTCAGTGTCGCGGATAAACGCCGGAATGGCGTCAATATCCACTGTGTCCGGCATGTTACCTGCCAGACCCATAATAATGGCGATATCGGTGTGGTGGCCCTTACCCGTTAAAGAGAGCGAACCGTAAACATCAACGGCCACGCGGGTAGTGCTTTCCAGTAATCCTTTTTCGACCAGATCATCGACGAACTGTTTACCGGCCTTCATTGGGCCTACAGTGTGGGAAGAAGACGGGCCAATCCCCACTTTGAACATGTCGAATATACTAATCACTTTCTCACTCCTGACAGGGTTACCGGGGTTCCAGTAACGATGTTATAACTGCGCATAGTGTAAGAGGGAACCTGTAGGTCGGCTTAACTATTCACATGAATTAAACTAATGAATAACCCCTGATTTACTAATGATGCGACGTCACTCGCAAACGCGCAGAAAAAATCGGAATGTAAAGTATAGTCAAGGCTTCAGGCCGATTTGCAGCGCCAGCTCACGGATAATGCCTGCCGTCATGCCCCAGACAAAATAATGCTGATACCACGACAACCACACCCGATGATCGTGCCCACGCCGTTGAATATCCAGCGGATGATAACGACTCAAACGCAGTGCTTCTGCCAGCGGCATTTCAAACACCGCTGCCACTTCATCTTCGCTGGCGTGATAGTGAAGATTGGGCGGAATAATCCCCACGACGGGCGTCACCTGAAAACCGGTCACGCTGTCTACCGGTGGCAACACGCCAATCACTTCAACGGCCTCCGGCGGAATGGCCACCTCTTCCTGAGCTTCGCGCAGTGCGGCGGCAATGAGAGAGGCGTCAGACGCATCCACCGCGCCGCCAGGAAATGCCACCTGGCCAGCATGTTTACGCAGATGTGACGAGCGCTTGGTGAGTAACAATCCTGGCTGTTCGCGGCGCACCACGGGAATCAATACCGCTGCCTGGCGGCTGTTCAGCGTGTCGCGGTTTACCTGCGGGCGCAGTAGCTGAAAGCGCGACAGAAAATCATCCAGGGTCAAATCGTGGGTATCCAAACGTTAGCTCTCCAGTTGATGCAGGATGCGGTTCACTTTATCAAAGGTTTCCTGATATTCCGCGTCACACTGGCTGTCGGCCACAATGCCGCCGCCTGCAGAGCAATAAATCTGCCCGTTGCAGGCCGTCAGAGTGCGGATAGTGATGCTGGTATCCATTGTCCCACAGACGCTCACATACCCGATGCTGCCGCACCAGGCGTTGCGACGATGAGGTTCTAATTCATCAATGATCTGCATGGCGCGCACTTTCGGCGCGCCGGTGATCGAGCCACCCGGAAACGCCGCGCGTAGCAGGTCGCAGGCCGAACGGCTGGCGGGAAGTTGTGCCGTGATAGTGCTGACCAAATGATGCACCGCCGGGAAGGGCTCTACGACGAATAACTCGGGCACGCGCACGCTGCCGGGCGCTGCCACGCGACCAATGTCGTTGCGCATCAGATCGACAATCATCAGATTCTCGGCGCGATCTTTCGGTGACGCCGCGAGTTTTTCCGCCTGCTGCTTATCGGCTTGCGGGTCGGCGAGGCGCGGCAGGGTGCCTTTGATCGGCCTCGTCTGAATCTTGCCCTCGGCGAGATGAATAAAACGCTCTGGCGACAGGCTCAGGACCGCGCCCTGTTCCAGACGCAGAAACGCGCTGAACGGCGCGCGATTGCTGGCGTTCAGGTGTGTAAAGGCCTGCCACTCGTCGCCGGTAAAACTTGCCTGGAAACGCTGGGCGAGGTTTACCTGATAACAATCACCGCTGTGCAGATACGCCTGCACCTGCCGGAATTTATCGGCGTACGCGTCAGCGCTCATGTTGGATCGCCAGGCGGATGTTAAGGTAAAATTAGAGGGTGAAACGGGCTGTTGCGCCTCTAACCACGCCAGCCGCGCGTGGGCGTCGGTATGGCTAAGCAGGGAAACGGTTTTTTTGTGGTGATCGACAATCACCGCCCAGTCGTAAAGCCCGACGGCCATGTCCGGCAGGGAAATATCATTCTGCGCATGGTCTGGCAAGGTTTCGAATCGACGGCCTAAATCGTAGCCGAACAGCCCCAGTGCGCCGCCCTGGAAGGGCATGTCCACATTCGCCGAGGCGACGAACGGCAAGGCGTTAATTTCCTGCTCAAGCAACAACAGCGGGTCATCGCCGCAGATGCGTTCAGCGTCAGACGAAATACGCGTCGTGCCGCCGTGCGTCAAAAGCGTAGTGAGCGGGTCGGCCACCAGGATATCAAAGCGGCTAAAGGCATGATCCGCGTGCCCTGAATGCAGAAGCATCGCCCACGGGAGATGACTTAGGCGTGCAAACCAAAATTCGGCGGCGTCATGACGCCAGGATAATGAAATGACAGTAGGGGGTAACGGGTTCATGTGTGGCATACTACCGGGCTGCGTGAATGTATTAGCGCAGATAATTTAGCAGGAGTTGATCATGTTTGCAGGTTTACCTTCCCTCAGTCACGAACAGCAGCAAAATGCGGTCGAGCGAATTCAGGAGCTGATGTCCCAGGGGATGAGCAGCGGCGAAGCGATTACCACCGTTGCCCAGGAAATTCGCGCCACCCATACCGGCGATCGGATCGTGGCGCGTTTCGAGGATGACGAAGAAGAAGACGAGTAATCGTCTTATACCGCCGCGATTATCTTGATCTCAACTTTATACTGCGGCTTCATCAGCGTGGCCTGTACCGTACAGCGTACAGGCGCGTGACCCGCCACAACCCACGCATCCCAGGCTTTGTTCATCGCTGCAAAATCGTCTTTGTTCGCCAGGAAAATGGTGGCATCCAGAATGCGTGATTTATCGCTGCCCTGTTTTTCCAGAATCGCGTCAATTTGCGCCAGCGTATTGGCCGTTTGCTCAAACGCGTCGGCGTCCAGATTTTCCGGTACACCGGTGTAATAGAGCGTCTGGTTGTGAATCACAACGTCAGACCAGCGTGCTTCGGCATCAATGCGCACAATTGTCATAAACCTTTCCTCATAAATGGCTTCAGGCCGCAAGACTGCCATAATGTTCCGTCAACGTCTATTTCGACTGGCACAGGAGAGGGCGGGCTGACATAATCCCTGTGCAAAAATACAGTGAGAGAGCAACGTGGCAGACGATTTTTCAGCAGACGGTCAGTTAGCGCAGGCGATTCCCGGTTTTAAACCGCGTGAGCCGCAACGACACATGGCAGAAGCGGTCACCCGCGCCATCAAAAATACCCAGTCGCTGGTGGTCGAGGCGGGGACCGGGACGGGCAAAACCTACGCCTATCTTGCCCCTGCATTGCGCGCGAAGAAAAAAGTGATTATCTCCACCGGCTCGAAAGCGTTGCAGGATCAGCTCTACAGCCGCGATTTGCCGACGGTAGCAAAAGCCCTGAAATACAAAGGCCGACTGGCGCTCCTGAAGGGGCGTTCGAACTATCTGTGTCTGGAGCGCCTCGAACAGCAGGCGCTGGCCGGGGGCGATCTGCCGGTCAATACGCTGAGCGATGTAATCATTCTTCGCGCGTGGGCCAATCAGACTACCGACGGGGATATCAGCACTTGCGCCAGCGTCGCCGAAGATTCTCAGGCATGGCCGCTGGTGACCAGCACCAACGACAACTGCCTGGGTAGCGACTGCCCGCTGTATAAAGATTGCTTCGTCGTCAAAGCGCGTAAAACGGCGATGGACGCCGACGTGGTGGTGGTGAACCATCACCTGTTCCTGGCGGATATGGTGGTCAAAGACGGCGGCTTCGGCGAACTGATCCCGGAGGCGGAAGTGATGATTTTCGATGAAGCCCATCAGCTGCCGGACATCGCCAGCCAGTATTTTGGTCAGTCGCTCTCCAGCCGCCAGCTTCAGGATCTCGCCAAAGATTTCACCATTGCCTATCGCACCGAACTGCGCGACACCCAACAGCTGCAAAAGTGTGCCGACCGGCTGGCGCAAAGCGCGCAGGATTTCCGTATGCAGCTGGGTGAGCCTGGCTATCGTGGGAACTTGCGCGAGCTGTTAGCCGACAGCAACATCCAGCGCGCGCTGCTCTTGCTCGATGATGCGCTGGAACTCTGCTACGACGTCGCGAAATTGTCGCTTGGGCGCAGCGCGCTGCTCGATGCGGCTTTCGAACGTGCCACGCTGTATCGTACGCGCCTGAAACGCCTGAAAGAGATCAACCAGCCCGGCTTTAGCTACTGGTACGAATGCACCGCCCGCCAGTTTACCCTCGCACTGACGCCGCTGACCGTCGCCGATAAGTTCAAAGAGGTGATGGCGCAAAAGCCAGGGAGCTGGATCTTCACCTCCGCGACGCTCTCCGTGAACGACGACCTGCACCATTTCACCGAACGCCTCGGCATTGAGGAGTCGGATTCGCTCCTGCTGCCCAGCCCGTTCGATTACGAAACTCAGGCGCTGCTCTGTGTGCCGCGCAATTTACCGCTACCGAACCAGCCGGGCGCGGCGAAACATCTCGCAGCGATGCTCAAACCGATGATCGAAGCCAACAATGGCCGCTGCTTTATGCTGTGCACCTCGCACGCCATGATGCGCGATCTGGCCGAGCAATTCCGCGCCACCATGACGTTGCCCGTGCTGTTACAGGGCGAAACCAGCAAAGGCCAGCTGTTGCAGCAGTTCGTCACCGCCGGAAATGCGCTGCTGGTAGCGACCAGCAGCTTCTGGGAAGGAGTGGACGTGCGCGGCGATGCGCTATCATTAGTCATCATCGACAAACTGCCGTTTACCTCGCCGGACGATCCGCTGCTGAAAGCGCGGATGGAAGACTGCCGTCTGCGCGGGGGCGATCCCTTCGATGACGTCCAGTTGCCGGATGCGGTCATTACCCTGAAACAGGGCGTCGGGCGTCTGATCCGTGATACGGATGACAGAGGCGTTTTGGTTATCTGCGATAACCGTCTGGTGATGCGCCCGTACGGCGCGACATTCCTCGCCAGCCTGCCGCCCGCACCGCGTACGCGGGACATTAATCGCGCGGTGCGTTTCCTGGCGAATCCAACGGCGGAGTAATTTCCCTTGGGGTGTGCTAAGATGCGCGCCATTTTGTGACTGACTATTGCGAGAGCGCGAGACCCATGCGAATTCTGGCTATTGATACCGCTACAGAGGCCTGCTCGGCAGCCCTGTGGGATAACGGTTCCCTCTTTGCCCATTTTGAAGAGTGCCCCCGGGAACATACCCAACGTATTCTGCCGCTGGTGAAAGAGATCCTTCACCAGGGCAACACCTCCTTAACTGAACTCGACGCGCTGGCGTTTGGCCGTGGGCCAGGCAGCTTCACCGGTGTGCGCATCGGCATTGGTATCGCTCAGGGCCTGGCGCTGGGTGCCAATCTCCCGATGATCGGCGTCTCGACGCTGGCCACGATGGCGCAGGGCGCATGGCGCATGACGGGCGCGACGCGCGTGCTGGCCGCTATTGACGCCCGCATGGGCGAAGTCTACTGGGCGGAATACACCCGCGATGAGCAGGGCGTCTGGCACGGGGAAGAGACCGAATCGGTGCTCAAACCTGAGGCCGTTGCTGAACGGTTGAAACACCTTACGGGCGTTTGGGCTACAGTCGGTACAGGCTGGCCAGCCTGGCCGGATATGGCAAAAAACAGCGGTCTCTCGTTAGTCGATGGTCAGGTGTTACTTCCGCATGCCGAAGACATGCTGCCGATCGCCTGTCAGCTGCTGGCGGCGGGAAAAACCGTGGCCGTTGAACACGCTGAGCCAGTTTATTTGCGAAATGAAGTGGCCTGGAAGAAACTTCCGGGCAGGGCGTGAATCTCAGTAATAAGCACTGAGAAAAGGGAGTCGCATCATGGCGGTTCAAACAAAAGTTGTACGCCTCTTCATAGCGGGCGCTATCGCTGTGGCATTAAGTGGATGTGTCACCGTTCCTGACGCGATCAAAGGGAGCAGCCCAACGCCGCAGCAGGATCTGGTGCGGGTGATGAATGCCCCTGAACTGTACGTCGGCCAGGAAGCGCGCTTCGGCGGTAAAGTGGTCGATATCCAGAACCAGCAGGGCAAAACCCGCCTTGAAATTGCGACGGTACCGCTGGACAGCGGGGCACGACCAACCCTTGGCGAACCCTCACGTGGGCGCATTTACGCCGACGTGAACGGTTTCCTCGACCCGGTGGATTTTCGTGGTCAGCTGGTGACGGTCGTCGGGCCGATTACCGGTTCGGTACAGGGCAAAATCGGCAACACGCCGTATAAATTCATGACCATGCAGGCGAACGGTTATAAACGCTGGCACCTGACACAGCAGGTCATGCTACCGCCGCAGCCGATGGACCCGTGGATGTGGGGACCACACCCTTATCGCTATGGCGGCTACGGTGGATGGGGTTGGTACAACCCAGGCCCGGCGCAAGTGCAGACCATCGTTACCGAGTAAGTTACTGTTATATTTAGATAAGAGACAGCGGCTCAGCCGCTGTCTCTGTTTTTTACGGACGAAACACAAAAAAAGAGTGACGCGCTTCGCAACCTTAAATCCGAACAATTAATAAACTGGTACGCTGAGTTAATATAATGTTAACGAACTGTTTATTATCGGGGTTGTGATGACGACGAACACTCATTTCAGAGGTGATGCATTGAAAAAGGTTTGGCTTAACCGTTATCCCGCAGATGTGCCTGCGGAGATCAATCCTGACCGTTATCAATCCCTGGTTGAATTATTTGAGCACTCGGTTTCGCGCTATGCGGATCAGCCTGCGTTTGTGAACATGGGCGAAGTGATGACCTTCCGCAAACTGGAAGAACGCAGTCGGGCGTTTGCGGCCTATTTACAGGAAGGGTTGGGGCTGAAGAAGGGCGACCGCGTCGCGCTGATGATGCCGAACCTGCTGCAGTATCCGGTGGCGCTATTCGGTATTTTGCGCGCGGGGATGATCGTCGTTAACGTGAACCCGCTGTATACCCCGCGTGAGCTGGAACACCAGCTCAACGACAGCGGCGCGGCGGCTATCGTTATTGTCTCTAACTTTGCCCATACTCTGGAAAAAGTGGTTGATAAGACCCAGGTCCGCCACGTGATCCTGACCCGAATGGGCGATCAGCTTTCGACCGCCAAAGGCACGCTGGTTAACTTTGTCGTTAAATACGTCAAGCGTCTGGTGCCGAAATACCATCTCCCGGATGCCATCTCCTTCCGCCGGGCGCTGCACAGCGGGTATCGCATGCAGTACGTGAAACCGGAAGTGGTGTCAGACGATCTGGCCTTCCTGCAGTACACCGGCGGCACCACCGGCGTAGCAAAAGGGGCGATGCTGACCCACCGCAACATGCTGGCGAACCTCGAACAGGTCAACGCGACCTACGGCCCGCTGCTGCATCGCGGCAAAGAGCTGGTCGTCACGGCGCTGCCGCTGTATCACATTTTTGCTCTGACGATGAACTGCCTGCTGTTTATCGAGCTGGGCGGACAGAATTTACTCATCACTAACCCGCGCGATATTCCGGGGCTGGTGAAAGAGTTGGCGAAATATCCTTTCACCGCGATGACCGGCGTCAACACGTTGTTTAACGCGCTGCTCAATAACAAAGAGTTCCAGCAGCTCGACTTTTCCTCGCTGCACCTCTCTGCGGGCGGCGGGATGCCGGTTCAGCAGGCGGTTGCAGACCGTTGGGTGAAACTCACCGGGCAGTATCTGCTGGAGGGCTACGGTCTGACGGAGTGCGCGCCACTGGTCAGCGTCAACCCGCATGATATCGATTATCACAGCGGTAGTATTGGTCTGCCGGTACCGTCGACGGAAGCCAAACTGGTCGACGACGAAGGTAACGAAGTGCCGCACGGCGAGCCGGGTGAACTGTGCGTCAAAGGCCCACAGGTGATGCTCGGCTACTGGCAGCGTCCTGACGCGACGGACGAGATCATCAAAGATGGCTGGCTCTACACGGGCGACATCGCAGTGATGGACGACGAGGGCTTCCTGCGCATTGTCGATCGCAAGAAAGACATGATCCTGGTCTCCGGCTTTAACGTCTATCCGAACGAAATCGAAGACGTGGTGATGCAGCACGACGGCGTGCAGGAAGTGGCTGCCGTCGGCGTACCGTCCGGCAGCAGTGGTGAAGCGGTGAAGATCTTCGTGGTCAAAAAAGACGCCTCGCTAACAGAAGACGAACTGGTCGCCTTCTGTCGCCGTCAGCTCACCGGCTACAAAGTGCCAAAGCTGGTTGAGTTCCGCGACGAGCTGCCAAAATCGAACGTCGGGAAGATATTACGACGAGAATTACGTGACGAAGCCCGCGCCAAAGTGGACAATAAAGCCTAAGCTTCGAGTGAGTCGCCATCACACGCCGGTTAGCCGGCGTTTTTTATGGGCGCAAACCAAAGAGAAATCGTTTTGAACTACCAGATGATCACCACCAACGACGAGCTGGCAACGCTGTGCGACGTCACCCGCGATTTTCCCGCCATCGCTCTGGATACCGAGTTTGTTCGCACGCGGACCTACTATCCTCAGTTGGGTCTGATTCAGATGTACGACGGCAAGAAAGTCTCGCTGATTGATCCGCTAGGGATTACGGACTGGACGCCGATGCGCGAACTGCTGCTCGATACGGCTGTCACCAAATATCTGCACGCGGGCAGTGAAGATCTGGAAGTGTTCATGAATACCTTCGGTGTGATGCCGGAGCCGCTGATTGATACGCAAATCCTCGCCGCCTTCTCAGGCCGTCCGCTTTCCTGGGGCTTTGCCGCAATGGTGGAAGAGTACACCGGGATTGCACTCGACAAGAGCGAATCACGCACCGACTGGCTGGCTCGTCCGCTGACCGAGCGTCAGCTCGATTATGCGGCCGCCGATGTATTTTACCTGCTGCCGATCTGCGGCCAGTTGATGAAAGAGGCCGAAGAGGCGGGTTGGCTGGATGCGGCGCTCAACGAATGCCGTATGACCCAGCAGCGTCGTCAGGAAGTTCTCGATCCGAAAGATGCCTGGCGCGAAATCACCAATGCCTGGCAGCTGCGTACGCGCCAGCTTGCCTGCCTGCAATTACTGGCCGACTGGCGTCTGCGCAAAGCGCGCGAGCGCGATTTGGCGGTGAACTTTGTGGTGCGTGAAGAGCATCTGTGGGCCGTGGCGCGTTACATGCCGGGCAGCATGGGTGAACTGGACAGCATTGGTTTATCCGGTAGCGAAATTCGCTTCCACGGTAAAACGCTGCTGGCACTGGTTGCAAAAGCGCAGGAATTGCCAGAAGACCAACTGCCTGAACCGCTGTTAAATCTGATGGACATGCCAGGCTATCGCAAAGCGTTTAAAGATATCAAAGCGTTGGTGCTGGAAGTGGGAACGGAAAATAAGATTAGCCCTGAGCTGCTGGCCTCACGCCGTCAGATCAATCAGCTGCTGAACTGGCACTGGAAGTTAAAACCGAACAATGGCTTGCCGGAACTGATCGCGGGCTGGCGCGGGGAACTGATGGGCGAACGACTGAAAACCCTGCTGGAAACCTATCCGCAGTAAACAGAGGATATGTTGGTTTTGTAGCCCCGGTAAGCGAAGCGCCACCGGGGAATTTGCCGGGTGGCGCTGCGCGCTTACCCGGCCTACAAACGACATGTTTACAATGCTGCTACGGGCGTGATTCTTCCGCTTCTGGCAGCGTCACGTTCAGCTCCAGAATCGAAATATCTCCATCCTTCTGCTCAAGCTGCACGGTCACCATCTCTGGGTCGATCTGCACGTACTTACAAATCACTTCCAGGATGTCTTTGCGCAGCTGAGGCAAATAGTGAGGTTCAGCATCGCTGCGGCGGCGTTCCGCAACGATAATTTGCAGTCGCTCTTTTGCGATGTTAGCGGTGCTTTTTTTCCGCGAGAGAAAAAAGTCCAGTAATGCCATAACTTATCCTCCGAACAGGCGTTTGAGGAAACCTTTCTTCTCTTCTTCAATGAAGCGGAAAGGACGTTCTTCTCCCAACAGACGATCAACGGTATCGGCGTATGCTTTACCTGCGTCTGCCATGATGTCCAGGATAACCGGCTCACCCTGGTTAGAGGCGCGTAATACGGATTGGTCTTCCGGAATCACGCCGACCAGTTTGATGCGCAGGATCTCCAGCACGTCTTCCATGCTCAGCATGTCACCTTTGTTGACGCGGCCCGGATTGTAGCGGGTCAGCAGCAGGTGCTCTTTAATCGGGTCCTGACCATTCTCCGCGCGACGCGATTTAGAGGCCAGAATGCCCAGAATACGGTCTGAGTCACGCACGGACGACACTTCAGGGTTGGTGGTGATGATGGCTTCGTCAGCGAAGTACAGCGCCATCAGCGCACCGGTTTCGATACCGGCAGGGGAGTCGCAGACCACAAAGTCGAACTCCATCTTTTTCAGCTCGTCGAGCACTTTCTCCACGCCTTCACGGGTCAGCGCGTCTTTGTCGCGCGTCTGAGAGGCCGGGAGAATAAAGAGGTTTTCCGTGCGCTTGTCTTTAATCAGCGCCTGGTTTAAGGTCGCATCGCCCTGGATGACGTTAACAAAGTCATACACCACGCGACGCTCGCAGCCCATGATCAGGTCGAGGTTACGCAGGCCGATATCGAAGTCGATAACAACTGTCTTCTTTCCCTTCTGGGCCAAACCAGTAGCGATGGCCGCGCTGGAGGTGGTCTTGCCAACGCCTCCTTTACCCGAAGTCACAACAATAATGCGTGCCATAGAAATTCCTTGTTAAAAAGGGATCAATTCAACGGTTGAACAGTCAAAGCGTTCTCTGCCAGACGCAGACGCGCCGCTTTGCCATAAAATTCGGCTGGGATCTTGTCACTCAGCCAATATTCACCTGCGATGGAAACCAGCTCCGCCGTCAGATGGGTACAGAAAATTTGCGCATCCCGATCGCCACTGGCACCCGCCAGCGCGCGTCCCCGCATCATACCGTAGACGTGAATATTGCCATCAGCAATCAGCTCTGCGCCAGCACTCACGTGGCTTGTTACAATCAGATCACAGTTTGGTGCATAAATGCGCTGACCGGAACGAACCGGCACATCAATCATTCGCGTTTTTGTGACTGGTGTAACGTTTTGCGCGGGCGGCGGGGGTGTTGGGGCTTCTTTTGGCGCAGAACGCGCGGCTTTTTCTTTCCCTTCGGTCAGAAGAGGAAGCCCGGCGCGCTCAATTTCATCTTTCAGTCGGGCATCTTTGCAGCCGCTAATGCCGACAATACGCAGACCGGTCGAGGAGACCGCCTGTTGCAAATGCTGCCAGTTTACAGGTGCGACCAGACCACTGACGTTCACCACCACAGGGGCGTGTTTCAGGAAAGCGGGGGCCTGCGCGATTTTGTCTTCTAACGCCTGACGAATAACCTCGGGTTTTGCATCATGCAAATGAACCACTGATAAGGTGAAGCTACTGCCTTTAAGCTCGATGGGCGTGTTTGACATCCTGGCCTTACTCAATTTGCTGTTAATCGCAGCACATTCGTTGCGATATTCCGAAGAGTATCAGGCATGTTATAGTCACTGGTATATTGAGGCAAGCAACCACCGATAATTCAGAGTAAAAACATGTTTTGTGTGATCTACAGAAGTACTAAACGCGACCAGACCTATCTTTATGTCGAGAAAAAAGACGATTTTTCCCGCGTGCCGGAAGAATTAATGAAAGGCTTCGGTGCGCCGCAGCTGGCGATGCTGCTGCCGCTGGATGGTCGTAAAAAACTGGTGAATGCCGATCTGGAAAAAGTCAAAACTGCGCTGAAAGAACAGGGCTATTATTTACAGCTTCCGCCACCTCCTGAGAATTTATTAAAACAGCATCTCGCGGGTGACGGAATAAAATAACCCCGGCCAACTCCGTGGGTGACATATCAACCGTTTAGGGGACGAGCATGTATCAACATCACAACTGGCAAGGCGCATTACTGGATTATCCCGTGAGCAAAGTGGTTTGCGTCGGCAGCAACTATGCGAAGCACATTCAGGAAATGGGCAGTGCCGTGCCAGAAGAGCCTGTGTTGTTTATCAAGCCGGAAACGGCGCTCTGCGATATCCGCCAGCCGCTGGCGTTGCCGCAGGGGCTGGGTTCGGTTCACCATGAAGTCGAACTGGCAGTGCTGATTGGCGGCACGTTGCGTCAGGCATCTGAGGAGCACGTGCAGAAAGCGATCGCGGGCTATGGCATTGCGCTGGATCTGACTCTGCGCGACATTCAGGGCAAAATGAAGAAAGCCGGGCAGCCGTGGGAAAAAGCCAAAGGCTTTGATAATTCATGTCCGATCTCCGGTTTTATTCCGGCCGCAGAATTTAACGCCGACCCGCAGAACACGTCCCTGAGTTTGAAAATTAACGGTGACGTCCGCCAGCAGGGCAACACCTCAGACATGATCCACAAAATCCTGCCGTTGATCGCCTACATGAGCCGTTACTTTACCCTCAAACCGGGCGATGTGATCCTCACCGGTACGCCTGAAGGTGTCGGCCCGCTTGCCAGCGGTGACGAACTCGACATTGGTTTTAACGGGCAATCCGTTAAGACCCGCGTGCTGTAAAACGCCGTTGCCGCTGTTAATCGGCGGCAAAACTTGCATCCACGTGCCAGACTGGTTATAAGGTGCGCTTTCTTTTGACGTGTGGACATCCTTATGAGCGAAACCCCTTTCTGGCAAAGCAAGACTCTCGACGAAATGACCGACGTGGAGTGGGAATCGCTGTGTGACGGCTGCGGGCAGTGCTGCCTGCATAAGCTGATGGACGAAGACACCGACGAAATCTACTTCACTAATGTCGCCTGCAAGCAACTGAACATCAAAACCTGTCAGTGCCGCAACTACGAGCGCCGTTTCGAATACGAGCCGGACTGCATCAAGCTGACCCGCGACAATCTCCCGACTTTTGAATGGCTGCCGCATACCTGCGCGTATCGCCTGCTGGCGGAAGGAAAAGGGCTGCCGGACTGGCATCCGCTGTTGACGGGCTCCAAAGCGGCGATGCATGGCGAGCGCATCTCAGTCAGACATATTGCGGTGAAAGAGTCAGAAGTGCAGGACTGGGAAGACCATATTCTCAACCATCCCAAACATGCATAAATAAAAAACCCGCCGAGGCGGGTTTTTTTAATGGGATTGTGCGGTGCGGTCTGATGCCCTCACCCCGGCCCTCTCCCACGGGGAGAGGGGGAAAGACTTACCTGCCAAACAAATCGCGTTTTTTCGGTTTGAACGGCTGGGCAATCAGCACCAGCAGCGCTATCACGAAGTAAGCGACGAAAATACCGACTAACCACTGGGGCATCTCCAGCGTCAGGAATTCCCACTGACGAACGGAGCAATCTCCGGAGGCCACAAACACCTGTGGCAGCCATTTATCCAGCGGCAACCAGCTCGGGAAGCGAGCAGCAAAATCGCAGGTCATAAACGGTGATGGGTGCAGCTGCATCATAGTGTGCTGCCAGGCCAGCTCAATGCCTTTCCAGGCGCTGTACAACCAAATGGCGATCCCGGCGTAACGTAGCGGGGATTTAGGCGCAATCGCACCCACAAGCCCTGCACCCATGATGCCGAAAAGCGCACAACGTTCGTAAATACACAGCACACAGGGTTTCAGCAACATCACATGCTGGAACCATAGCGCTACCATTTCCAGCGCAAAGGCGGTCAAGGCCATCAACAACCATGCTCCGCGACCGCGAGAGCACTGGTTCAAAAATCGCAACATAATCATTTCCCTGGAACAGGTTCAGAAAGCGCAGTGTAAACCAAAACGATTTAAGCGTCAGAGGGTCCTGGCAAAATAAAGCGTAATTGGATGTTTATAATGCAAAAAGTCAAACCGGATAGCGAACAGACCGTTACCAGGACTTAATACGCGGCCAGTATATCTGGTTGTGTCAATTATTGCGTATAACGAATGAGGGTAAATTTGACGCACAGCAAGGGACGGGTATTTGATAAAAATGAAACGGTGATCCCTTTTTTCCGGTATCGCTGCGCTACCTGCCACAGTCAGCCTCTGGTATGATGAGTGAATTAGCTAAAGCTGTGTAATGGAAATCTCACTATGGTCATTAAGGCGCAAAGCCCGGCGGGTTTCGCTGAAGAGTACATCATTGAAAGTATCTGGAATAACCGTTTTGCTCCTGGAACGATCCTTCCCGCTGAACGTGAACTTTCTGAACTGATTGGCGTGACTCGCACCACCTTGCGCGAAGTGCTTCAGCGTCTGGCGCGTGATGGCTGGTTGACGATTCAACACGGCAAACCGACCAAAGTGAATAACTTCTGGGAAACGTCGGGCCTGAATATTCTTGAAACGCTTGCCCGTCTCGATCACGAAAGCGTTCCGCAGCTGATTGATAATCTGCTGTCGGTACGCACCAATATATCCACCATCTTTATCCGTACTGCTTTCCGCCAGCATCCTGATAAAGCGCTGGAAGTGCTTGCCACGGCGACGTCGGTTGACGATCATGCTGACGCATTCGCGACCCTTGATTACAACATTTTCCGTGGTCTGGCGTTTGCCTCAGGCAACCCAATTTATGGACTGATCCTCAACGGCATGAAAGGGCTGTATACCCGCATTGGTCGTCACTACTTCGCCAATCCGGAAGCACGCAGTCTGGCGATGGGTTTCTACCATAAGCTGAGTGAACTGTGTACGGAAGGCCTGCACGATCAGGTTTACGAAACAGTGCGCCGCTACGGTCACGACAGCGGCGAGATCTGGCATCGGATGCAGAAGAATCTGCCGGGTGATTTAGCGATTCACGGCCATTAACAGAAAAAAAGCCTCTCGATTGAGAGGCTTTTTTTTGCCCAACGAAGACGCATTTTGTAGGCCGGATAAGGCGCAGCCGCCACCCGGTAAAAAGCGGCACAACAACTACAACGTATTAGCTCGCGCCGGGCAACGATCCAGCAACTCCACGCTTCCGTCTTCGTTCTGCTGCTCCATCAGCACGTCAAAACCCCACAGGCGATGAACATGCTTGAGCACCTCTTTACGCCCTTTATCCAGCGGCGCGCGGTTGTGCGGAATGTAGCGCAGCGTCAAAGAACGATCGCCACGTAAATCCACGTTCCAGACCTGGATATTGGGTTCCAGATTGCTCAGGTTGTACTGTGAAGAGAGACGTGAGCGTATCTCGCGATAGCCCTCTTCATTGTGAATCGCAGAAATTTCCAGATAATTATTCCGGTCATCATCCAGCACGGTAAAGAAGCGGAAATCACGCATGATTTTCGGCGACATAAACTGGCTGATAAAACTCTCATCTTTAAAGTCACGCATCGCGAAATGCAGTGTCTCAAGCCAGTCTGAGCCGGCAATATCCGGGAACCAGTATTTATCCTCTTCCGTCGGCGACTGGCAGATGCGTTTGATATCCTGGAACATGGCAAAACCAAGAGCATACGGGTTAATCCCGCTGTACCACGGGCTGTTGTAAGGCGGCTGGAACACCACGTTTGTGTGGCTGTGCAGAAACTCGAGCATAAAGCGCTCGGTCACTTTGCCTTCGTCATACAGGTGATTAAGAATGGTGTAGTGCCAGAATGTCGCCCAGCCTTCGTTCATCACCTGCGTCTGTTTTTGCGGATAAAAATACTGACTCACCTTACGCACAATACGTAAGATTTCTCGCTGCCACGGTTCCAGCAGTGGCGCATTTTTTTCCATAAAGTAGAGTAAGTTCTCCTGCGGCTCAGACGGATAACGCCGCGCTTCGGCGACCGTTTTTTCCTCTTCGCGTTTCGGCAGGGTGCGCCAGAGCATATTTACCTGACTTTGCAGATACTCTTCACGGCTTTTTTGCCGCGCTTTCTCCTCCTGCAGGGAGATTTTTTGCGGCCGTTTGTAGCGATCGACGCCGTAATTCATCAGCGCATGACAGGAGTCGAGCAGTTTTTCCACCTCGTCCACGCCGTAGCGCTCTTCGCATTCGGTAATGTATTTCCGCGCGAATATCAGGTAATCAACAATCGAGCTGGCATCGGTCCAGCTGCGGAACAGATAGTTATTTTTGAAGAACGAGTTATGCCCGTAACAGGCGTGCGCCATCACCAGCGCTTGCATGGTAATGGTGTTCTCTTCCATCAAATAGGCGATACAGGGGTTGGAGTTAATGACTATTTCATACGCCAGCCCTTGCTGACCGTGCTTATAGAGTCGCTCCGTCTCAATGAATTTTTTACCGAATGACCAGTGCGGATAATTAATCGGCATCCCGACGCTTGAGTAGGCGTCCATCATCTGTTCGGAGGTAATGACTTCGATCTGGTGCGGATAGGTGTCCAGCCGATACAGCTTTGCCACCCGGTCGATTTCGGCCAGATAGACATCCAGCAGCTCGAAGGTCCAGTCGGGTCCATCGCTGAGACGAGTGCTGTCCTTGTTCATGGAGTCAAGTGTAGCCATTAGCGCGCCCTCGTTGTTGATAGCTCTCTCTAGTCTGGAGAACCTCTTTTCAAGCATAGAACAACGCATTGAAAAGCGTGCTGACACAGAAATTTTTTCTTTGCGATTTCCCGTTTTCGATCCCACATAAAACGGGTGTCTCACAGAATTTTCTGCTGGCTAAAAAGAGCGCGCAGGAAAAGATCCTAAATAAGCGCCATCCCCGCTGGCTGGGGAAGGTGTGAGATAAGTCACCATAAAAAAGTCGTATGTTGAATAATATTTTCAACTAGGTTATCAATCTGTAATTAGAAGATTGTTCTTTTGCTCATAATGGAGTGGCTATGCGAGTTGTCATACTGGGAAGTGGGGTTGTCGGCGTCACCAGCGCCTGGTATTTGAGCCAGGCAGGACATGAGGTGACGGTCATCGATCGCGAACCGGGATCGGCACTGGAGACCAGCGCGGCTAACGCCGGGCAAATCTCCCCAGGCTATGCGGCGCCGTGGGCGGCTCCGGGCGTGCCGCTGAAAGCCATTAAATGGATGTTCCAGCGCCACGCGCCGCTGGCGATAAGCCTTGATGGCACGACTTCCCAGCTCAAATGGATGTGGCAGATGCTGCGCAACTGCGATACACGCCACTACATGGAAAACAAAGGCCGCATGGTGCGCCTGGCAGAGTACAGCCGCGACTGCCTGAAAGCGCTGCGCCACACTACCGGTATTGAATACGAAGGGCGGCAGGGGGGCACTCTCCAGCTCTTTCGCACCGCGCAGCAGTATGAAAACGCTACCCGCGATATTGCCGTACTGGAAGATGCCGGCGTACCGTATCAGCTGCTCGAAGCCAGCCAGCTGGCGCAGGTCGAACCGGCGCTGGCTGAAGTGGCACACAAACTGACGGGCGGACTGCGATTGCCGAACGATGAAACCGGCGACTGCCAGCTCTTTACCCAGCGTCTGGCGAAGATGTGCGAACAAGCGGGTGTGATGTTCCGCTACAACACCTCCGTCGATCGGCTGCTGTCAGAAGGCGAAAAAATCTACGGCGTGAAGTGCGGCGACGAAGTGATCAAAGCCGATGCCTACGTGATGGCGTTTGGCTCTTACTCCACGGCGATGCTGAAAGGTCTGCTCGATATTCCGGTGTATCCGCTGAAAGGCTACTCGCTCACCATTCCGGTGAAAGAGGACAACGGCGCGCCGGTTTCAACTATCCTTGATGAAACCTACAAAATCGCTATTACCCGCTTCGATGATCGTATCCGCGTCGGCGGGATGGCAGAAATTGTCGGTTTCAATACGGAATTGCTAAAACCGCGCCGCGAAACCCTGGAGATGGTGGTACGCGATCTGTTCCCGCGCGGGGGCTTTGTTGAGCAGGCCACGTTCTGGACCGGTTTACGTCCTATGACGCCGGACGGCACGCCGATTGTGGGCCGCACGCCGTTTAAGAACCTATGGACCAATACCGGCCACGGAACGCTGGGCTGGACGATGGCTTGCGGTTCAGGGCAACTGCTGAGTGATTTGATCTCGGGCCGCACCCCGGCGATTCCGTTTGATGACTTAAGTGCCGCGCGCTATCAGTCCGGATTCACGCCATCTCGCCCGCAGCATCTGCATGGCGCGCATAATTAACAAGGAGCAGTCATGTCCCGTCCTATTCTGGCTCAGCTGGATTTGCAGGCGCTGAAAAACAACCTGCAGATAGTCCGCCGTGCAGCGCCAGGCTCTCGCGTCTGGTCGGTGGTGAAAGCCAACGGCTACGGTCACGGAATTGAGTCCATCTGGAGTGCGCTGAGCGCAACCGATGGCTTTGCGCTGTTAAATCTGGAAGAGGCGATCCTGCTGCGCGAACGCGGCTGGAAAGGGCCAATTCTGCTGCTTGAAGGTTTTTTCCACGCCGACGAACTGCCGCTACTGGATAAGTATCGTTTGACCACCAGCGTACACAGCAACTGGCAAATTAAAGCCCTGCAAAACGCCAAACTGCATGCGCCGCTGGACATCTACCTGAAAGTGAACAGCGGCATGAACCGTCTCGGCTTCCAGCCGGATCGCGTACATACGGTATGGCAACAGCTGCGGGCCCTGAAAAACGTCGGGGAAATGACGCTGATGGCGCACTTTGCCGATGCTGAAAAACCGGACGGTATTGACGACGCGATGCTGCGTATCAACCAGGCGGCAGAAGGGCTGGACTGCGCTCGCTCCCTGTCTAACTCCGCCGCGACGCTCTGGCACCCGGAAGCGCATTACGACTGGGTGCGTCCAGGCATTATTCTGTACGGCGCGTCGCCGTCGGGCCAGTGGCAGGATATCGCCAACAGCGGCCTGAAACCGGTCATGACCCTGCGCAGTGAAATCATTGGTATTCAGACCTTAAAAGCGGGCGACACCGTCGGGTATGGCAGCCGCTATCACTCGACGGGCGAGCAGCGGATTGGCATTGTGGCGGGTGGCTATGCTGACGGCTATCCGCGCATTGCACCAACAGGCACGCCAGTGTGGATTGATGGCGTTCGTACTGGCACTGTCGGCACGGTGTCGATGGATATGATGGCGATAGATTTAACGCCATGCCCGCAAGCAGGCATCGGTTCGCCGGTGGAGCTGTGGGGGAACGAGGTGAAAGTCGATGACGTGGCCGCAGCGGCGGGGACGGTGGGGTATGAGCTGTTGACCGCTCTGGCGCCTCGTGTACCAGTTGTGACGGTGTAACATCTTGCCGGATGGCGGCTGCGCCTTATCCGGCCTACAAGGTAAAAAGCAAAAGGCAACCGCAAGGTTGCCTTTTTAGTGTTTTCTCCCTCTCCCTGTGGGAGAGGGCCGGGGTGAGGGCACCAGACCGCACTTCACCCGGCACAAAAACTACTCCGGCTCATCCTCCATCGGACGCACGCCCACCTTGCGCACCGCGTTATCTTCTTTCTCGGCGACGGTCCAGATCATTCCGGCAAACTCCACCTGGTCACCCACCACCGGCGCAGCGCCCAGCAGTTGCTGCACAATCTCGCCCAGTGTTTGCTGCTTATCGCGATACTCCAGCCCTTCGTCCAGGCCGTAAATCAACGCCACGTCGGCAAACTTCGCGTTGGCTTCCAGAATAAAATCGCCGAAGAAGCGCTGGTCCAGCGCCACCGGCGGCGACTGGCTGAACAGTTTCCCCAGCGCCGGTAAATCCGTTTCACGCCCAATCACGCAGAGGATATCCCCCTCGCGCAGACGGGTGCTGCCCGTCGGATGGAGCAGGGCGTTATCGCGAAACAGCGCCGCAATCCGCGTTTCCGTCGGCATATGCAGGTCACGAAGCGACGCGCCCACGCACCATTTATCAGCGCTCAGCTGATAAACAAACTGCTCCCACGGGTTCTCCGGGTGGATATCCAGCCCCACGCGCGAGACCGGCAATCCGACCGGTGGTACCACCACTTTGGCTTTTTTTGCCGCCCATCCGAGCGAGGTTCCCTGGAACAGCAGCGACACCAGCACCACGAAGAACGCGACGTTAAAGAACAGGCGGGAGTTATCCAGCCCGGCCATCATCGGGAACACGGCCAGAATGATCGGCACCGCGCCGCGCAGGCCCACCCAACTGATAAATATCCGTTCGCGCAGGTTAAACCCGCGGAATGGCAGCAGCCCGGCAAACACTGACAGCGGACGGGCGAAGAAAATCATCCACGCCGAGAGGATCAGTGCCGGAATGGCAATCGGCAGCAAATCAGATGGCGTCACCAGCAGGCCGAGCACCAGGAACATGCCGATTTGCGCCAGCCAGGCCAGGCCATCAAAGTTCTGCAAAATCGCGTGGCGGTTGCGGATCGGGCGATTGCCCAGCAGGAAACCGCACAGATACACCGCCAGAATACCGCTACCGTCCATCGCCGTGGTGAGGGCGAAAATCAAAATTCCGCCGCTCAGGGCCAGCAGCGGATACAGCCCGGCGGGCAGGGAAATACGGTTAATCATCTGCTGCAGCAAATAGCCACCGGAAAGGCCAATCACAATTCCGAGGCCAAACTGCTGGAGAATATGCCAGGCAAACATCCAGCTCAGGCCGGTTTCGTGCGCCTGAATCATCTCAATCAGGGTGATGGTCAGGAATACCGCCATCGGATCGTTACTGCCGGATTCAATCTCCAGCGTCGAGCCGACACGTTCGTTCAGCCCTTTACCGCCGAGCAGAGAAAACACCGCCGCCGCATCGGTCGAGCCGACAATCGCGCCGATCAGTAAGCCTTCCATGATATTCAGATGAAACAGCCAGGCGGCCATCATCCCGGTCAGGCCGGAGGTGATCAGTACGCCAACGGTCGCTAGCGACAGCGCCGGGCCGAGTGCCACGCGAAAGGAGCTGGCCTGGGTGCGCATCCCGCCGTCCAGCAAAATCACCGCCAGCGCGAGGTTACTCACCATGTAGGCGAAGGGATAATTATCGAATGGAATACCGCCGATGCCGTCGATGCCCGCAAGCATGCCGATGGCCAGGAAGATAACAAGGATAGGTATGCCGAGGCGCGATGAAAATGAACTTAATAAAATACTGCAGGTTACTAATACTGAACCCAGAATGAAAAGACTGATTATCGCTGCGGCATCCAATGTTCTGTTACTCCCACCTCAATGTTGTTGCTGATACTAAAACCCTACCATATTAACGACAGAAACAGCGTTTTATTGAGGTGGAAATACGGCTTTTTTATGCGCTTATAATCGGATGACCGCTAATCGTTAATACCGTGCCAGCCTCATTGTGTTTAAGGATAGCCTGAGCACCCAGCGGCAGAGTCACCGTTTGCTGTTCATGACCAAACGCCAGCCCGCTGATGACCGGAATATCCACACGTGTTCGCAGATAATCGATCATCGTTTCAAGCGTATATCCCGCATCATAATCGTTCGGCGTCGCCCCGCTGAAACTGCCTAAAACAATCGCCCGCTGACGGGAGAGAATACCGGCGTGCATCAGCTGCAACAGCATCCGCTCGACGCGGAACGGATGTTCGTTAATATCCTCCAGCACCAGAATGCCGTTCTCAATCTGCGGCAGCCACGGCGTGCCGATGAGCGACACCAGCATCGCCAGATTGCCGCCCCACAGCTGTCCTTCGGTTTCACACGCCGGGCCGTTACCCTGCCATTCCACGTTAAACCTTGGGTTCTGTAACGCACGCCAGAAATGTTCCTGGGTAAACGCATTCAGCTCCGGTGCGCCAAAATTCCCGGCCAGCATGGGGCCGCAAAAGGTGATGACGTTATGAAGGGCCAGCAGGCCAAGTTGAATCACCGTGAAATCGCTGTGTCCACACAACAGCAGCGGGTCCTTCTGCTGACGGCGGGCGAGTCCGTCCCAGTCGATGGTTTCCAGTAAACGGCTCGCACCGTACCCGCCACGCACCGCCAGAATAATCTGGTTTTTCCCTTCGAGCGTGACCAGGTCGTTGATATCAGCCACTCTTTGCTGCTCGGTTCCGGCAAAACGCTGCAGACGGCGGGGGATAATCGTCTGGTTTGCGACCCTGTGACCGGATGCTTCCAGACGCTGAACGCCCAGCCGGGCAGCGTCCTGGTTAATGCAGTACCCGGACGGGGCAACAAGATGAAACTGAGACATGGCAAATCCTTGCTGAATGAGAAACTAAATGCCTATATCATGCCGCCTGTAGGCGGTCTGCTTCAAGGGCGGATATGTAAGCGCAATAAGGATAGATGACGTGAAATTGAGATGGTTTGCTTTTTTGATGGTATTGCTGGCGGGCTGTAGTTCAAAACAGGATTATCAAAATCCGCCGTGGAACCCGGAAGTGCCAGTCAAACGCGCGATGCAGTGGATGCCAATCAGCGAACAAGCGGGCAAGGCTTGGGGCGTCAGCCCACGTCTGGTGACGGCGATCATTGCAGTCGAGTCCGGCGGTAACCCGACACTGGTCAGTAAATCCAATGCGGTCGGCTTAATGCAGCTGAAAGCCTCCACCGCCGGGGCCGAAGTGTATCGCTATATGGGCTGGAAAGGTCAGCCGTCGACCAGCGAGCTGAAAAACCCGGAACGTAATATATCGATGGGGACCGCGTATCTGAGCATTCTGGAGCACGGTATTCTGAAAGGTATCGAGGACCCGGAAGTGATGCAGTATGCGCTGGTGGTCTCGTATGTGAACGGGGCGGGGGCGTTACTGCGAACCTTCTCGTCGGATCGCAAAAAGGCCATCAAAGAGATTAACGGCATGGACAAAGACGAGTTCTTTGACCATGTGGTGAACAACCATCCGGCACCACAGGCGCCGCGCTATATCTGGAAAGTACAGAAAGCGATGGACGCCATGTAATGTCGTTGCCGGGCAGCGCAAGGCTGTCCGGCGCGTTTCAGAGCACCTTATTCGCGCGTTCCCGCGCTTCTCGCTCCAGTGAGAAAATAATCCGCTGCAGTTCCCTCTCGGCCCCAGGCCCGACATTCAGAAAGCGAAAGCTCAGTCGTGGTGTGGTAATGGTCTCATTTTTGCTGTCCACCACTTTGCGTTCACTGATCGCAATCAACTGCGCGTCGAAGTAAAAGCGTCCCCAGCCGCCCATATCCAGCTCGATTTGCGAAAAACGCATCCCTTCTACCAGTCCGTCCGGTCGTGGTGTGTCCATCAATGCGCCCATCCCGCCTAATGACAGGTCGAACAGGCGAAAGCGAATCTCTTTTTTGTCCGGCATTTTGGCCTTACAAAAATAGGAAGGATGCATCGGCGCGTTAATACGAAAATACTCCCGGCGCTGCACAAACCACAGGCTGTCCGGCAGTGGGGTAATAAAGGCCGGGAGATCGAGATAATCACCTTGTTCCACCAGAGGCAGCACAAATTCAACCTTTGCCCCTTTGGTTTCCGCCATCACAGAGATATTTTTCGCCCGCAGTATTGCCCGGTTTTCGTACTCCTGGCTGCCAAAGTCAATGACCAGGCGTTCTGGAGTAGCCTCAAGGATCTTGCTGATAAACTGATTTGTAGCCCAACTTATGCGCAGAGGGACTTCGCCCTTGTGCAGGTCGCGTAATACACCTAATACAGCCAGCGGATTTTGCTTCAGGAACTGCTCACTGTAATTACTCACGCCGAATGGCTCCTCGATTGTCTGACGGACTGTCCCTGAAGTATCGGCAATGGCGAGCGGAACTTAATACAAACCGGTGATTTTTTTTCAAAAATGAGAGGTAATTAAGTCGGTGAGAAAAAAACGCTTTTAACGCGGTGACCTATACTTAAGTCACTTGCGCGAAACATTTTCAGCGCATGCATTTCATCTGCAAGAGGGCATCGCTATGGGTATCATCGCCTGGATTGTCTTTGGTCTTATCGCCGGCGTTATCGCAAAATTCATTATGCCGGGACGTGATGGTGGCGGCTTTATTCTGACCTGTGTGCTTGGGGTTGTGGGTGCAGTTGTCGGCGGCTGGCTGGCGACCATGTTTGGCGTCGGTGGCAGCGTTAGCGGCTTTAATCTGCACAGTTTCCTGGTAGCTGTGGTGGGCGCGATCGTTGTGCTGGCGATATTCCGCTTACTCAGACGGGCATAAACACCGAAACGGCTCTCATCGCGAGGGCCGTTTTTTTTGCCCTCATATTGCTTTGTTAATCGAAATGAGAATAATTGTCGTTCTTTGTATCATCTAATAATAAGACGACACTATGAACACCTCGCGTTTTGCAGTATGTGCTTTGGCAGGAGCCGTTACACTGGCGTTGCAAACCTGTGCGTTTGCGGAAGAATCAACCCTTGTAGTCACCGGAGCAGAACAGGACAGCCTGCTTCCAGAGTGGACCAACAGCGCCACCAAATCAGCGGTGGCCGAGAGTAAAACCCCGCAGGTCATCAACACCATTTCCGCTACCGAGATCGAACAGCGTCACGCCAGTTCGGTCAACGAAATCCTGCGCTATGCGCCGGGCGTGTCGACGGAAGTGCGCGGCAACACCTCTTATATGAGTGAATATAAAATTCGCGGTTTCACCGTTGAGCAGGAGTATTACAACGGACTGCAACTGCCCTACAACGTCACTGGAAACACCAAAGCGCGCATCGACCCGCTGCTAATTGAGAGCGTCGATATTTTGAAAGGTCCGGCCTCCGTGCTCTACGGCGGCGGCTCGCCGGGTGGGCTGGTGAATATTCAGGGCAAAAAGCCGCAAAAAGCGGCGAAGACGGAAGTGGGTTTCAATACCGGGACGCGTAATCTGAAAGAGGGGACTCTCGACTCTACCGGGCAAATCGCCGACAGCGACTGGAACTACCGCCTGCTGGGTAAAGCGACGGAGGGCGACGACCAGCCGCATACCACGCGCACAGAAAACTATCTGGTGGCCCCGTCCGTCACCTGGCAGCCCGATAATAAAACGCGTCTGACGATTGACGCGCTGGCGCAAAATTCCCCAAGCCTGACGCCATCTAACCCGCTGCCGCTCTCTTATCTGCGTTCCAAATACGCCGATCGACGCGACTACGCGGGCGACGAGTGGAGCGGATTCAAACAGCGTCAGTGGATGCTGGGCTACAGCTTTGAACATCAGTTTGACAGCGGCTGGGGCTTCAATCAAAAAGCGCGTTATTTTGATGTGGACACCCATCAGCGCAGCATCTACTCCACTGGCCCGGGCGCCCAGGTCTATGAACTGAACCGTTTTGCCTACACCACCGATGAAGATCTGCAAAGTGTTAATATCGATAACCAGGTTACCAAAACGCTGGAACTGGGCGACTGGAAACATCATCTGCTGGCCGGGTTTGACTATCAGAAGCTGAACTCGCACTTCCACTATCGCTATGCGTCTAACACGCCGGGCATCGATATGCGCGACCCGGACTACTCACAGGTTAACGACGGTTCGCTCGGTCTGTATACCGCGCAGAAAAACCGTCTGAGCTATCAGCAGAACGGTTACTACCTGCAGGATCAGATTGAATTCGGCGGCCTGAACTTGCTCGGCAGTCTGCGCTACGACGACTACCGTTCAGTCACCACCGATTATCTGCAAAATGGCGATAAAGCGTGGGTGTCGCAGGACCGCGTGACCAAACGTCTGGGGGCGCTGTATGCTTTCGAAAACGGCATTTCACCGTTTATCAGCTACTCCGAAGGCTTTGCGCCGGTATCACCGCAGGGCACGCTGACCGCCAAAGACGTCAAACCGACCACCAGCAAACAGGTTGAGGGCGGGGTGAAATACCTGCTGGAAGAGTACGCCACCACCTTTACTGCGTCGGTATTTAACATTCGCCAGAAAAACGTGGTCACTACCGATCCGGGCTTCCTCAACTATCGCCAGACCGGTGAAGTGGAATCGAAAGGGGCAGAGTTGTCGGCCATCAGCCGTCCGACCGATAACCTGACGCTGATCGCTAACTACGCCTACACCCACGCGATCAACACCGAAGACGAGAAGTACAAAGGCAAACGCCCGACGCAGGTGCCGGAAAACGCCTTTAACCTGTGGGGCGACTACACCTTCGACAGCACGCCGCTGAAAGGGCTAAACCTGGGAGCCGGAGCGCGTTATACCGGACCGATGGAGATTGCGCCGACCAACGATCGGGGCAAACTGGGCGGCACCACGCAGTATGACCTGGCCGCGTCTTATCAGATGGGTGAAATCATGCCGTCACTGGCAGGGCTGACCCTGAAAGCCAGCGCGCAGAACATCACTAACAAAGAGACGTTTACCTGCTACGACGCGACAAACTGCTGGATTGGGCGCGACCGCACGGTGCAGGTAGGGGCGAGTTATAGCTTCTGATTTGCGCATCACGCCTTACCCCTCTCCCAACGAGAGAGGGAACTTGACCACCCTCTCCCTGTGGGAGAGGGAACTCGCTTGCTTTTCTCCCTCTCCCCGTGGGAGTGTACGGTCCGGGGACATCATGAACACTTGTTCGGGGACATGGTAGACACTTACAACTAAGGCATACGAACCCGTTTTTGGAGTCGCTTATGCCCTGGGATGCGAGAGATACCATGTCATTACGTACCGAGTTTGTTCTGTTCGCCTCGCAAGACGGGGCGAACATCCGTTCTCTTTGCCGTCACTACGGCATTTCGCCCGCTAC
>NZ_PQVS01000010.1:0-180904 GCF_002922995.1 Lelliottia sp. 7254-16 | reverse complement strand
GAATATGTGGGACTGAAGGAAGGGGCTGAAGATGGCTGTTATGAGGTGTGGTGGTACAGCACGAAAGTGGGGGTGATCGACCTGAAGAAAAAGTCGATCACCATGGGTAAAGGATGTTAAATAGTGTTCACCATGTCCCCGAACACCTGTCTACCATGTCCCCGGACCGTACAGTGGGAGAGGGCTGGGGTGAGGGCACCAAACCGCACGCCTTAAAATTGGCCCAACCAATCCTCTAACCAATCTTCCCCTGGTTCACACTTCCATCAATTCCAATCACAAAATCATTGCCCATCCATAACATTTGATTAACCATTTGTTGTCATTACCCCTACATCACAATATTGGCAGGACCACTTTTACACAGACTGTGACGCCGAGATGAGCGCAGACTCACCGCGAAGCGGACTGTGCGGTCCTCAGGAGACCTGCAATGAGCCTCTGGCAACAAAACTACGATCCGGCCGGAAACATCTGGCTGTCGAGCTTGATCGCATCGCTGCCGATCCTGTTCTTCTTCTTCGCGCTGATTAAACTCAAGCTGAAGGGCTACCTCGCCGCGACATACACCGTCGCGATTGCGCTGATGGTGGCACTGTTCTTCTACAAAATGCCGGTCGATCACGCGCTGGCCTCGGTGGTTTACGGCTTCTTCTACGGCCTGTGGCCGATTGCGTGGATCATTATCGCGGCGGTCTTCGTCTATAAAATCTCGGTGAAAACCGGGCAGTTTGACATCATCCGTTCGTCGATTCTGTCCATTACGCCCGATCAGCGTCTGCAAATGCTGATTGTCGGTTTCTGCTTTGGGGCGTTCCTCGAAGGGGCTGCTGGTTTTGGTGCGCCGGTGGCGATCACCGCTGCGCTGCTAGTCGGGCTCGGCTTTAACCCGCTGTATGCCGCGGGCCTGTGCCTGATCGTTAACACCGCCCCGGTGGCGTTTGGTGCGATGGGGATTCCGATTCTTGTTGCCGGGCAGGTGACAGGTTTAGACAGCTTTGAGATTGGCCAGATGGTAGGCCGTCAGCTGCCGTTCCTGACCATTATCGTGCTGTTCTGGATTATGGCGATTATGGACGGCTGGCGCGGCGTGAAAGAGACCTGGCCTGCGGTGGTCGTTGCGGGCGGCTCTTTTGCTATCGCCCAATATCTCAGTTCCAACTTTATCGGCCCTGAACTTCCGGACATCATCTCGTCGCTGGTGTCGCTGGTCTGTCTGACCCTATTCCTGAAACGCTGGCAGCCGGTGCGTACTTTCCGCTTCGGCGATATGGGCGCGTCGCAGGTCGATCAAACGCTGGCGCGCACAAATTACAGCGTCGGTCAGATTGTTCGCGCGTGGTCGCCGTTCCTGTTCCTGACCGCCACGGTCACGCTCTGGAGCGTCCCACCGTTCAAAGCCTTGTTCGCTCCTGGCGGTGCGCTTTATGACATGGTGATTAATATCTCCGTACCGTTCCTCGACAAGATGGTAGCGCGTATGCCGCCGGTCGTTCATGAAGCGACGCCTTATGCGGCGGTCTATAAGTTCGACTGGTTCTCCGCGACCGGCACGGCGATCCTGTTTGCGGCTATTCTTTCTGTGGTGTGGCTGCGCATGAAACCTGCCGCCGCCATCCAGACCTTTGCCAGCACGCTGAAAGAGCTGGCTCTGCCGATTTACTCCATCGGGATGGTGCTGGCGTTCGCGTTTATCTCGAACTATTCCGGCCTGTCCTCGACGCTGGCGTTAGCTCTGGCCCATACCGGACACGCGTTTACGTTCTTCTCGCCGTTCCTCGGCTGGCTGGGCGTGTTCCTGACGGGTTCCGATACCTCGTCTAACGCCCTCTTTGCCGCGCTACAGGCGACCGCCGCCCAGCAGATTGGCGTATCGGATGTGCTGCTGGTAGCCGCGAACACCACCGGCGGCGTGACCGGGAAGATGATCTCCCCGCAATCTATCGCCATTGCCTGTGCGGCGGTGGGACTGGTGGGGAAAGAGTCAGACCTGTTCCGCTTTACCGTCAAACACAGCCTGATTTTCACCTGCATGGTGGGCGTGATTACCACGCTTCAGGCCTATGTCTTAACCTGGATGATTCCATGATAGTGATGCCCAGACGCCTGTCCGACGAGATTGCCTCTCGCGTGCGGGCGCTGATTGAAGAACAACAGCTGGAAGCGGGCATGAAATTGCCCGCAGAACGGCAACTGGCGGCGCAGCTTGGTGTGTCGCGCAATTCTTTACGCGAAGCGCTGGCGACACTGGTCAGCGAAGGCGTGTTGCTGAGCCGTCGCGGCGGCGGGACGTTCGTCCGCTGGCAGCACGATGACTGGTCCGAGCAAAACATCGTTCAGCCTCTCAAAACGCTGATGGAGAACGACCCGGACTACAGTTTCGACATCCTCGAAGCGCGCCACGCCATCGAAGCCAGTACCGCCTGGCACGCGGCGATGCGCGCTACGGACGCCGACAAAGAGAAGCTCCAGGCCTGCTTTGAGGCGACGCAGAGCGATAACCCGGATATCGCCTCGCAGGCCGACGTGCGTTTCCACCTCGCCATTGCCGAGGCCTCGCATAACGTGGTGCTCCTGCAAACCATGCGCGGATTTTTCGATCTGCTGCAATCGTCTGTCAAACAGAGCCGCCAGCGTATGTATCTCGTCCCGCCGGTCTTTGCCCAGCTCACAGAGCAGCATCAGGCCGTACTCGACGCCATTCTGCAAGGTGATGCCGAAGCCGCACGTAAAGCGATGATGGCGCACCTCGGCTTCGTCCACACCACCATTAAACGATTCGATGAAGATCAGGCCCGGCAGGCGCGCATAACCCGCCTGCCAGGCGATCATGATAATTCCAGGGAGAACAAAGCATGATTATTTCTGCAGCCAGTGACTATCGCGCAGCGGCGCAGCGCATCCTGCCACCCTTCTTGTTTCACTATATCGACGGCGGGGCGTATTCCGAATACACCTTGCGTCGCAACGTGGAAGATTTGTCCGAAGTGGCACTACGCCAGCGCGTGCTGAAGAATATGTCCGATCTGAGCCTTGAAACAAAGCTGTTCAACGAAACACTCTCAATGCCCGTGGCTCTGGCGCCGGTAGGTCTGTGCGGTATGTACGCCCGTCGTGGTGAGGTGCAGGCCGCCGCGGCAGCCGATGCCAAAGGCATTCCGTTTACCCTCTCGACCGTTTCCGTCTGCCCTATCGAAGAAGTGGCCCCGACCATCAAGCGCCCGATGTGGTTCCAGCTGTACGTCCTGCGCGATCGCGGCTTTATGCGTAACGCGCTGGAACGCGCCAAAGCGGCGGGCTGTTCAACGCTGGTGTTTACGGTCGATATGCCCACGCCAGGCGCTCGCTATCGCGATGCGCACTCGGGCATGAGCGGCGCGAACGCGGCCCTGCGCCGCTACTGGCAGGCGGTGACGCATCCCCAGTGGGCGTGGGATGTCGGCGTGAACGGTCGCCCGCACGATTTGGGCAATATTTCGGCCTATCTAGGCAAACCAACCGGGCTGGAGGATTACATCGGCTGGCTGGCGAATAACTTCGACCCGTCGATCTCGTGGAAAGATCTGGAGTGGATCCGCGAATTCTGGGACGGCCCGATGGTGATCAAAGGCATTCTCGATCCTGAAGACGCCCGCGACGCGGTGCGCTTTGGTGCAGACGGGATTGTAGTGTCGAACCACGGCGGTCGCCAGCTCGACGGCGTGCTCTCCTCTGCTCGTGCGCTGCCCGCCATTGCCGATGCGGTGAAAGGCGATATCGCGATTCTGGCCGACAGCGGCATCCGCAACGGGCTGGACGTGGTACGCATGATTGCCCTTGGCGCTGACAGCGTGCTGCTGGGCCGTGCATATCTGTACGCTCTGGCGACGCACGGCCAGGCAGGCGTGGCAAATCTCCTGAACCTGATTGAGAAAGAGATGAAAGTAGCGATGACGCTGACCGGGGCGAAAACTATCGGAGAGATCAGTAAGGATTCGCTGGTTCAGGAGCTGAGTAAACTTCCTGCGGCGCTGGCTCCGCTGGCGCAAGGGGACGCGGCTTAGGTTAAGTGCTGTCTGTTGCCCTCACCCCGGCCCTCTCCCACAGGGAGAGGGAGAAAAGAAAGTCCCCTCTCCCTGTGGGAGAGGGTTAGGGTGAGGGGAAATATCTGCTATTCTGCCCCCGCATTTTAAGGGGGCTGCATGCTTAACATCGTATTATTCGAACCAGAAATCCCGCCGAATACCGGGAATATCATCCGCCTGTGCGCTAACACCGGTTTTCGTCTGCACATCATCGAGCCAATGGGTTTTGCGTGGGATGACAAACGCCTGCGCCGCGCCGGGCTGGATTACCACGAGTTCACCGCCGTGGTGCGCCATCACGATTATGCCGCGTTTATGGATGCGGAAAAGCCGCAGCGGATGTTTGCCCTGACGACCAAAGGCACGCCGGCGCACAGCGCGGTGAGCTATCAGGAAGGGGACTATCTGATGTTTGGCCCGGAGACGCGCGGCCTGCCTGCCACCATTCTTGACGCCCTGCCAGCTGAGCAAAAAATCCGTATTCCGATGATGCCGGACAGCCGCAGCATGAACCTGTCGAATGCGGTGTCGGTGGTGGTGTATGAAGCCTGGCGCCAGCTGGGATATGCCGGCGCGGTATTGCGGAGCTGATATTGTCGGGTGGCGCTTCGCTTACCCGACCTACGGGTTTGTAGGCCCGGTAAGCGCAGCGCCACCGGGCGGTGTTTTAAATCCCGTCGCCATACTCAAAGGTGTGGTGAATACCGTTGAAGTGCTGATCCATATCCATCGCCGGTTTATCGCTCTCTGGCTTGCCGACGATGCGGGCGGGTACGCCAGCGGCGGTGGTATGCGGCGGAACGGGCTGCAACACGACGGAACCGGCGCCAATCTTCGCGCCACGCCCCACTTCGATATTGCCGAGAATTTTCGCCCCCGCGCCAATCATCACCCCTTCACGGATTTTCGGGTGGCGATCGCCGCTGGTTTTACCGGTACCGCCCAGGGTCACGGATTGCAGGATAGAGACGTCATCTTCAATGACCGCCGTCTCCCCAACCACAATGCCCGTGGCGTGGTCGAGCATAATGCCCCGGCCAATTTTCGCCGCCGGATGGATATCGACCTGGAAGGTCACGGAAACTTGATTTTGCAGGAAGATAGCCAGCGCACGGCGGCCCTCGTTCCACAGCCAGTGGCCGATGCGGTAAGCCTGCAGGGCGTGGAAGCCTTTCAGATACAGCAGCGGCGTAGAATATTTATCGACTGCCGGGTCACGTGTACGCACCGCCTGAATATCACAGGCAGCGGAGGCAATCATTTCAGGATCAGCGGCATACGCCTCTTCCACCACTTCGCGAATGGCAATAGCGGGCATGATGGAGGAAGCCAGTTTGTTGGCGAGCATATAGCTCAGGGCGCTGCCGAGGTTTTCATGCTTGAGTAGCGTCGCGTGGTAAAAACTGGCCAGCATCGGCTCGCAGTCGGCCAGAGCCCGGGCTTCGGCTTTAATATTGTTCCAGACGATATCCAGTTCTTCACACGGCATTGCATACTCCAGACGTAATAGACGACCGGCCAGTCTCTGCTGGCCGTGTCGTTGGGCGACAACGGGTCCCTGCGATTAGTTACTGCTGCGCTCGTCCTTGCGTGAGCGACCTAACAGCGTTAATGCTGCCTCGCGCGCATTTTTTCCGCAATACAATACCTGATAAATTTCCTCGGTTATTGGCATTTCGACACCAAAACGGTGCGCCAATTCCCGAACTTCTTTGGTATTGCGGTAGCCTTCAACCACCTGGCCGATTTTTTCCTGCGCGCCGATCACATCCATGCCCTGTCCAAGCATCATGCCGAAACGGCGATTACGCGACTGGTTATCGGTGCAAGTCAGCACTAAATCGCCTAAACCGGCCATCCCCATAAAGGTGGCAGGATCGGCACCCAGCGCGGTTCCCAAACGAGACATCTCGGTCAACCCACGAGTGATCAGCGCCGTACGCGCGTTCGCGCCAAAGCCGATACCGTCGGACATTCCTGCGCCAATGGCGATAACGTTTTTCACCGCACCGCCCAGCTGCACACCGATAAAATCAGGGTTGCTGTAAACGCGGAAGCTCTTACCGCAATGCAGTAAATGCTGTAGATCGTCGGAGAAAGTTTGATCGGTGGATGCCAGGGAGATCGCCGTCGGCAGGCCTGCGGCCAGCTCTTTGGCGAACGTCGGCCCGGAGATCACCGCGAGCGGAATGTCCGGCCCGAGGATTTCGCGAGCGACATCCTGCAACAGACGGCCCGTTTCAGCTTCCAGACCTTTCGTGGCCCACACAATACGTGCATCGGAGCGCATCAGCGCTTTGATCTGGTGCAGCACCTGGCCAAACACGTGGCTGGGTACAACAACGAGAATGTTGCGGCTGGCGGCAAGCGCGACTGAGAGATCGCTTTCGAGATGCAGCGAATCAGGGAAAGGCACGTCAGGAAGAAACGCGACGTTGCAGCGGTCGTGTTGCAACGTCGCGATATGTTTGGGATCGTGGCCCCAAAGGACCACTTCGTGACCATTTCTCGCCAGAGTGATGGCAAGAGCGGTGCCGTACGAGCCGGCACCGATCACAGTCATTGACGCATTAACTGTACTCATCAGGCATCCTGATGTTGGTCAGTACCTTCGCCAGCTTGCTGCTGCAGATAGTTCATGAACAACGCATCGAAGTTCACTGGCGCAAGGTTCAGCTGCGGGAATGTACCGCGAGAGACCAGGCTGGTGATGCATTCGCGAGCATACGGGAACAGGATGTTCGGGCAGTATGCACCCAGGCAATGCGCCAGCTGGTTGCCTTCGATACCGCCAACGGAGAAGATACCGCCCTGCTGTACTTCGCACAGGAATGCAGTTTCTTCGCCCAGCGCAGCGGTAACGGTCACACGCAGCACAACTTCATACACGTCATCTGCCAGTTGGGTAGATGCAGTATCAAGATCAAGTTTAACCTCTGGCTGCCAATCTTTCTGGAAAACGTGCGGCGCATTTGGCGCTTCGAAAGAGACATCTTTGGTGTAGATGCGCTGGATCTGGAAACTCATTTCGTTGTTGTTTTGTTCTGACATGGAAATACCCTTTTTAATTGTCCTAAAACGCTATCACAGCAGGGGATCGAGCCCGCCGCTTGCATCCAGCGCATACAAGTCATCACAGCCGCCAATGTGCTGCGCATCAATAAAAATCTGCGGAACCGTCGTGCGGCCACTACGTTTGATCATCTCTTCACGTTTTGCCGCATCACCATCAATGGGCAGTTCCTGGAAAGTTACCCCTTTGCTGTTCAGCAGCGCTTTTGCACGATGGCAAAACGGGCAGGTCGCTTTGGTGTAGATTTCAATATTGGCCATCACGTCGTTCCTCTTATTTACCGCGAACTAAAGGCAAGTTTTCACCGCTCCAGCCAGACACGCCGTCTTTCAGCACGAAGACTTTATCAAAGCCGGCTTTGGTGAGTGCGCTTGCTGGGTCCTGAGCCTGCATCCCGGTACCGTCAACGACGATAATCGGTTTGTCTTTATGCTTTTCCAGCTCGCCAAGATTGTTAGCTTTGATTTCTGTCGGTAGCAGGTTAATAGAACCGGCAATGTGACCTTTACGGAAATCATCACGTTGGCGCAGATCCACAACGACCGCGTCTTCTTTGTTGATGAGGCGCGTTGCTTCGCCACGGGTAATGACCTTAACTTTAGACGTAAGACCTTTAAACGTAGTGAACAGCACAGCGGCCAGTAAACCAATCCACGCGATACTCAGTACTGGGTGGCGGCTAACAAATTGCATAATTTCTTGCATGGGGGGTAACAACTCCCGACGTAGTGATTAAAAAAACCAGGACAGGAGTATACCTGTGCGTTGTGGCAAATACAGCCAGCGAGAATAAGCTAATCCATTTTCTGCGGCATGCCACGAAAAAAAAGCGTCAAAATGAGGATAGCCGCTGTCTGTGCCAGCGCTTTCTTTGATCTTCTGTGGCTACTTTATCGATTCAGCTGTAGTAAAATCAGGCAAATTTTTTGTCTCTTGAGCATGAGGATGTCGCAATGTCGGTCTCTAAAAAACCTATGGTACTGGTGATTCTGGATGGTTATGGCTATCGCGAAGACAGCCAGGATAACGCCATTTTCAACGCTAAAACCCCGGTCATGGATGCACTGTGGGCCAAACGCCCGCATACCCTGATTGACGCTTCTGGCCTGGAAGTTGGCCTGCCAGACCGTCAGATGGGCAACTCCGAAGTTGGACACGTCAACCTGGGCGCGGGTCGTATTGTTTATCAGGACCTGACCCGTCTGGACGTTGAAATTAAAGAACGGACTTTCTTCAGCAACCCAACGCTGACTGGCGCGGTGGATAAAGCGGTGAAAGCCGGTAAAGCCGTTCACATCATGGGTCTGCTCTCTGCCGGTGGCGTTCACAGCCACGAAGATCACATCCTGGCAATGGTTGAGATGGCAGCCGAGCGCGGCGCAGAGAAAATCTATCTGCACGCTTTCCTCGACGGTCGCGACACCCCGCCGCGCAGCGCGAAATCCTCCCTGCAAACGTTCGAAGATAAATTTGCTGAACTGGGCAAAGGCCGCGTGGCGTCCATCATTGGTCGCTACTTCGCCATGGACCGCGACAACCGTTGGGATCGCGTTGAGCAAGCTTACGACCTGATGACTCAGGCGAAAGGCGAATTCCAGTTTGATACCGCAGTTGCAGGGCTGGAAGCCGCTTACGCGCGCGATGAAAACGACGAATTCGTGAAAGCGACCGTTATCCGTGCTGAAGGCCAGGCCGATGCGACAATGGAAGACGGCGATGCGTTGATCTTCATGAACTTCCGCGCTGACCGCGCACGTGAAATCACCCGCGCTTTCGTGAACAACGATTTCGACGGTTTTGCTCGTAAGAAAGTCGTGAACCTCGACTTCATCATGCTGACCGAATACGCCGCAGACATCAAAGTGCCTTGCGCGTACCCACCCGCATCGCTCGCCAACACCTTCGGCGAGTGGATGGCGAAGAACGATAAAACCCAGCTGCGTATCTCCGAAACCGAGAAGTATGCGCACGTGACCTTCTTCTTCAACGGTGGTATAGAAGAGCCGTTCAAAGGCGAAGATCGCATTCTGATCAACTCCCCGAAAGTGGCGACCTACGATCTGCAGCCGGAAATGAGCTCCGCTGAGCTGACCGAGAAACTGGTCGCGGCGATCAAGAGCGGTAAATACGACACCATCATCTGTAACTACCCGAACGGCGACATGGTTGGTCATACCGGCGTGATGGAAGCCGCAGTGAAAGCGATTGAAGCTCTGGATAACTGCGTTGACGAAGTCGCTAAAGCGGTGGAATCCGTCGGCGGCCAGCTGCTGATTACGGCTGACCACGGCAACGCAGAGCAGATGCGCGATCCGTCTACCGGTCAGGCTCATACAGCACACACCAACCTGCCAGTTCCGCTGATCTACGTGGGTGAGAAATCTCTGAAACCAGTAGAGGGCGGTAAGCTTTCCGACATCGCGCCGACCATGTTGACGCTGATGGGCATGGAAATCCCGCAAGAGATGACTGGCAAGCCGCTGTTCATCGTGGAATAATCCCTCCCCATGAGGGGAAAGGCGATTTTTTCAATCACATGGGTCGTGAAACCGTTACGGTTATCAGTCAGGCCTCTGCTTTACGCCAGCGCACTCAGCGCTGGCGTATTGCTGTGCGCCGCATCCGCCCACGCTGACGATCGCGATCAGCTCAAATCGATTCAGGCCGATATCGCCGCCAAAGAGCGCGCGGTACGCCAACAGCAACAACAACGCTCCTCTCTGCTCGCACAATTAAAGCAGCAGGAAGAAGCCATCTCCGCCGCTGCGCGTAAACTGCGCGAAACCCAGAACACCCTTTCTGTGCTGAATAAGCAAATCGACGAGATGAATGCGTCGATTGCCAAACTGGAAAAGCAGCGAGATGCCCAGGAGCGTAATCTTGCGGCACAGCTCGACGCCGCGTTTCGCCAGGGCGAACACACCGGCATTCAGCTGATCCTCAGCGGAGAAGAGAGCCAGCGCGGCCAGCGCCTGCAGGCTTATTTTGGCTATCTGAACCAGGCGCGTCAGGAAACTATCGCGCAGCTCAAACAGACGCGCGAAGAGGTCACCTCGCAAAAAGCCGAGCTGGAAGAGAAACAGAGCCAGCAGCAAACTCTGCTTTACGATCAGCAGGCGCAGCAGGCGAAGCTGGAACAGGCGCGGAACGAGCGTAAGAAAACCCTTTCCGGGCTGGAGTCTTCGATTCAGGAAGGCCAGACGCAGCTGGGTGAAATGCGCGCCAACGAATCCAAACTGCGCAACAGCATTGCCCGCGCTGAAGCGGCTGCCAAAGCGCGCGCCGAAAAAGAGGCGCGCGACGCGCAGGCCGTGAAAGATCGCCAGCAGGAAGCGTCTCGCAAAGGCTCAACCTACAAACCGACGGAAAGCGAGCGTTCGCTCATTTCACGTACCGGCGGACTGGGTGCACCACGCGGACAAGCTTTCTGGCCGGTTCGCGGTTCTATTCTGCATCGCTATGGCGAACAACTGCAGGGTGAGCTACGTTGGAAGGGTATCGTCATTGGCGCATCGGAAGGCAGCGAAGTCAAAGCCATCGCCGATGGCCGCGTGATCCTCGCCGACTGGCTACAGGGTTACGGACTGGTGGTAGTGGTTGAGCATGGGAAAGGCGACATGAGTCTTTACGGCTACAACCAAAGCGCGCTGGTCAGCGTCGGTACACAGGTCCGCGCAGGACAACCTATCGCCCTTGTGGGCAGTAGTGGCGGTCAGGGCCGCCCGTCACTCTATTTCGAAATTCGTCGCCAGGGTCAGGCGGTCAATCCACAGCCGTGGTTGGGAAGATAAGTTTTGCTTCAATTTCGTCGTATTGTTCTCTCCGTCGTCAGTGCACTGGCGCTGGCTTCACCGGTTTACGCAGGCAAATTAGCCATCGTCATTGACGATTTTGGCTACCGTCCGCACAATGAGAATCAGGTGCTGGCGATGCCGTCGGCCATTTCCGTTGCCGTTTTACCCAATGCACCCCACGCCCGTGAAATGGCGACTAAAGCCCACAACAGCGGGCATGAGGTCCTCATCCACCTGCCGATGGCACCGCTCAGCAAACAGCCGCTGGAAAAAGACACCCTGCGCCCGGACATGAGCAGCGACGAGATCGAGCGCATTATCCGTGACGCCTATGGCAAAGTGCCGTTTGCGGTTGGGTTGAACAACCATATGGGCAGCGCGATGACCTCCAGCCTGTTCGGGATGCAGAAAGTGATGCAGGCGCTGGAGCGCTACAATCTCTATTTTCTCGACAGCATGACCATCGGTAATAGCCAGTCGATGCGCGCCGCCCAGGGTACGGGCGTGAAGGTGATTAAGCGCAAAGTGTTCCTCGATGACACGCAGAATGAAGCTGATATTCGTTTCCAGTTCAATCGCGCCGTGAAACTTGCTCAGCGCACCGGCTCGGCGATCGCCATTGGGCATCCGCATCCATCGACGGTGCGCGTGTTGCAGCAAATGCTGCCGACACTCCCTTCGGACATCACACTGGTGCGCCCGAGCGATCTGCTCAACGAACCGCAGGTGGATACCTCACGGCCTGATAACTCCACGCCACCAGGTAACAACCCGCGCACAGAGCCGAAAAACCCGTTCCGCGGCGTGAAGATTTGCAAACCGAAACAGCCGCCTGAACCGGTCTACGCCACCCGATTCTTCACGGTGATTGGTGAGAGCGTCAGCCAAAGTTCGCTGGTGACTTACTTCCAGCACCAGTGGCAAGGCTGGGGTAAGAAAGCGTAAGGGTTATTCTGTGAGATGAGAGTCCGCTGGCTTTTTCGCCACGGACTCTTTTTCATCCTGATGCTGATACCAGGCTTTGAAATACTTCAGGAAGCTATACGAAGCCGCGTACAGGCCCGTCACGATCCCCACTTTCCCCTGCCGCCAGGCACCGCTGAACAGATACCATTTGAAGAACGCACCGATACCGCTAACCACGCCACGACCAATAGAAGGCCGCACGTTCTGGTATTTAACCAGTCGCGAGGTGTAACTGTTCAGCTTATTAAAGACTTCATGAAGATTATAAAAGGTGTCGTGGCGAACTCGTCCTGGCATTTTGATTGCCTGAAGTGTGCCTTCCACTTTGTCATCCACCGGGCGGTGATTGAAACGGGCTTGAGCGCGATTAAACAGACGCACCGGAAAATCCGGCGATGAGACGGGATAAATTGTCCGGACTTCTTCCCCCAAAACATGCCAGTAGCGCGGGATGCGCCAGGCCTGGTTTACGGCAGGTTCGTCGCCCGCTTTGAGCGCCAGAATAAAATCGACCAGTTCGCCATCGAGGATCTCATCGCTGTCCATGCACAGCACCCAATCGTTGCTGGCTAAATCAATCGCATGATTCATCTGCGCGCCGTGCATCGCATAGGGGTGATAGTGAGTGGAAAGCCCGTATTCACGACAGATATCCAGTGTGGCATCCGTACTCCCGGAATCCACCACGACAAATTCATCCGCTACGGTGAGCAGCGGTGGCAGGACTTCACGCAGCAGACGCGCTGAGTTACAGGTCAATAAACAAACGGTAAGCTTGAACATAGGCGCTGTAAAAGTAAACGAAACTTAAACAAACTTTATAAGCGTGTGGGTAAAAAAGCGAAGTAAAAATCGAAATAATCCGATTGCGTATGCGAGAAGTGTGAAAGGGTCGAAAAAAAAGCGCCCGCAGGCGCTTTCAAAATTAATCCCAGCTCAGAATCACTTTTCCGGACTGGCCCGAGCGCATGGCGTCGAAGCCTTTCTGGAAATCATCAATACCGAAGTGGTGAGTGATGATCGGCGTCAGGTCCAGACCAGACTGGATCAGCGCTGCCATTTTGTACCAGGTTTCAAACATCTCACGGCCATAAATGCCTTTGATGAACAAGCCCTTAAAGATGACTTTGTTCCAGTCGATGGACATATCAGACGGCGGAATACCCAGCATGGCGATACGGCCACCGTGGTTCATGGTGTCGAGCATGGTACGAAACGCTGGCGGCGCGCCGGACATCTCCAGGCCCACATCGAAGCCTTCGGTCATGCCGAGTTCGGTCATCACGTCGCTCAGGTTCTCTTTCGAGACGTCCACCGCCCGGGTCACGCCCATTTTGCGCGCCAGAGACAAACGGTATTCGTTCACATCGGTAATTACCACGTTACGCGCACCGACGTGTTTCGCCACCGCTGCCGCCATGATGCCAATTGGGCCCGCGCCGGATACCAGCACGTCTTCGCCAACCAGGTCGAACGACAACGCCGTATGAACCGCGTTGCCAAACGGGTCGAAGATAGACGCCAGATCGTCGGAGATATTATCCGGGATTTTGAACGCGTTGAACGCCGGGATCACCAGATACTCGGCGAAACAGCCCGGACGGTTTACGCCCACGCCCACGGTGTTGCGACACAGATGCGTGCGACCACCGCGACAGTTACGGCAGTGACCGCAGGTGATATGCCCTTCACCGGAGACGCGATCGCCGATTTTAAAGCCTTTCACTTCCTGGCCGATACCGACCACTTCGCCGACGTATTCGTGTCCCACAACCATCGGAACCGGAATGGTTTTTTGCGACCACTGATCCCAGTTGTAGATGTGAACGTCCGTGCCGCAAATCGCGGTTTTACGGATTTTGATCAGCAGATCGTTATGACCGACTTCCGGCTCCGGCACGTCGGTCATCCAAATCCCTTCTTCCGCTTTCAGTTTGGATAACGCTTTCATCACACGTCCTCAGGCAATCACGCCCAGTTGTTTGCCGATGCGGGTAAAGGCTGCCACCGCACGCTCAATTTGTTCAGGCGAATGCGCCGCAGACATCTGGGTGCGGATACGCGCCTGACCTTTTGGCACCACCGGGAAGAAGAACCCGGTGACATAAATCCCCTCTTTTTGCAGCGCGCGGGCAAAGTTTTGCGCCACCACCGCGTCGCCCAGCATCACCGGGATAATCGCGTGATCGGCACCGGCCAGCGTAAAGCCTGCAGCAGTCATTTGTTCGCGAAACAGACGGGCGTTGGACCACAGGCGATCGCGCAGCTCAGCGCCGGACTCCACCATCTCCAGCACTTTAATGGAGGCAGAGACAATCGCCGGGGCCAGAGAGTTAGAGAACAGATACGGACGGGAGCGCTGGCGCAGCCATTCGACCACTTCCTTGCGCGCCGCGGTATAGCCGCCGGATGCGCCGCCGAGCGCTTTGCCCAGCGTGCCGGTGATGATGTCCACGCGGCCCATCACGTCGCAATATTCGTGGGAACCGCGACCGTTCTCACCGACAAAACCGACTGCGTGAGAGTCATCGACCATCACCAGCGCATCGTATTTGTCTGCCAGATCGCACACGCCCTTCAGGTTGGCGATCACGCCGTCCATCGAGAACACGCCGTCGGTGGCGATTAAGACGTGGCGAGCACCGGCTTCACGCGCCTCTTTTAGGCGCGCTTCCAGCTCCTGCATGTCGTTGTTGGCGTAGCGGAAACGCTTCGCTTTACACAGACGCACGCCGTCGATGATCGAGGCATGGTTGAGGGCGTCAGAGATAATTGCGTCTTCCGCGCCCAGCAAGGTCTCGAACAGGCCGCCGTTGGCGTCGAAGCAGGAAGAGTAGAGAATCGCATCTTCCATCCCGAGGAACGCCGCCAGCTTGCTCTCAAGCTGTTTGTGGCTGTCCTGGGTGCCGCAGATAAAACGCACGGAGGCCATACCAAAACCGTGGGTGTCCATGCCGTTTTTGGCAGCGGCAATCAGCTCAGGGTGATTCGCAAGACCTAAGTAGTTGTTCGCGCAAAAGTTAATCACTTTGCTGCCGTCAGCGACGGTGATGTCCGCCTGCTGTGCAGATGTGATAATACGTTCTTCTTTGAACAACCCTTCCGCGCGTGCGGTCTCGAGGTCGTTGTTTAACTGTTTGTAAAAATCACCACGCATTGCAATTCTCCAGACTCGGCAAATTTCGGCACATATTACCCAAACCTATACGTCGATACGAGATGACGCATCATCAGTTATCGTTTTTGCAGCATAAATCACGTGTACCCCTGCTGCATATCGGTGAATGGCTGAAGGGTCGCCATACTAATGATATGATATGAGTATTAGTGTTCGGGATTGCCCCGAACTCCACACTACAAAGGTTACCGTTATGATCATCGTTACCGGCGGCGCGGGCTTTATCGGCAGCAATATTATCAAAGCCCTGAATGACAAAGGCATCACCGACATTCTGGTTGTCGACAACCTGAAAGACGGCACCAAGTTTGTGAACCTGGTCGATCTGAACATTGCTGACTACATGGATAAAGAAGACTTCCTTATCCAGATTATGGCAGGTGAAGAGTTCGGCGAGATCGAAGCTATCTTCCACGAAGGCGCCTGCTCTTCCACCACCGAGTGGGACGGCAAGTACATGATGGATAACAACTATCAGTACTCTAAAGAGGTTCTGCACTACTGCCTGGAGCGTGACATTCCGTTCCTGTACGCCTCTTCTGCCGCAACCTACGGCGGCCGTACCTCTGACTTTATTGAATCGCGCGAATACGAGCAGCCGCTGAACGTGTACGGTTACTCCAAATTCCTGTTCGACGAATACGTACGTCAGGTTCTGCCAGAAGCGAATTCCCAGATCGTCGGCTTCCGCTACTTCAACGTCTACGGACCGCGCGAAGGCCACAAAGGCAGCATGGCGAGCGTAGCATTCCACCTGAACACCCAGTTGAACAACGGCGAAAGCCCGAAATTGTTTGAAGGTAGCGATGGCTTCAAACGCGATTTCGTCTACGTGGGCGACGTGGCGGCAGTGAACCTGTGGTTCTGGGAAAACGGTGTCTCCGGCATCTTCAATCTGGGCACTGGTCGCGCGGAATCTTTCCAGGCCGTGGCCGACGCGGCGCTGGCTTACCATCAAAAAGGCAGCCTCGAATACATTCCGTTCCCGGAAAAACTGAAAGGTCGCTACCAGGCGTTCACCCAGGCGGATCTGACTAACCTGCGTGCTGCGGGCTACGACAAGCCGTTCAAGACCGTTGCCGAAGGCGTGACGGAATATATGGCCTGGCTGAACCGCGATTCATAATCATGAGAATTCTGGTGATTGGCCCGTCCTGGGTGGGCGACATGATGATGTCGCAAAGTCTCTATCGCACGCTCAAGGCGCGCTATCCCCAGGCGATAATCGACGTGATGGCACCCGCGTGGTGCCGTCCGCTATTGTCGCGCATGCCGGAAGTCAACGAAGCGATCCCAATGCCGCTTGGCCACGGGGCGCTGGAAATTGGCGAACGCCGCAAGCTCGGGCATAGCCTGCGCGAGAAACGCTATGATCGCGCGTATGTCCTGCCGAACTCCTTTAAATCTGCCTTAGTGCCGTTCTTTGCTGGCGTGCCGCACCGCACCGGTTGGCGTGGCGAGATGCGCTACGGTCTGCTCAACGATGCGCGCGTGCTGGATAAAGCCGCCTGGCCGTTAATGGTCGAGCGTTACGTGGCACTGGCGTACGACAAAGGCGTGATGCTCTCGGCGAAAGATCTGCCGCAGCCGCTGCTGTGGCCGCAGCTGCAGGTGCATGACGGCGAAAAATCGCAGACCTGTAATGCATTTGGCCTGTCGGCAGAGCGCCCGATGATCGGCTTCTGCCCTGGTGCAGAATTCGGTCCGGCAAAGCGCTGGCCGCACTATCACTACGCCGAGCTGGCAAAACAGCTGATCGACGAAGGCTATCAGGTTGTACTGTTCGGTTCGGCGAAAGACCACGAAGCGGGCAACGAAATTCTCGCCACGCTGAGCAACGAACAGCAGGCCTGGTGCCGCAATCTGGCGGGCGAAACCCAGCTGGAACAGGCGGTTATTTTGTTGGCGGCTTGTAAAGCGGTCGTCACTAACGATTCCGGCCTGATGCACGTCGCCGCTGCGCTGAACCGCCCGCTGGTCGCGCTCTATGGCCCAAGCAGCCCGGACTTCACGCCGCCGCTGTCACATAAAGCGCGGGTGATTCGTTTGATCACCGGCTATCACAAAGTGCGCAAAGGCGATGCGGCAGAAGGTTATCACCAGAGTCTGATCGACATTACGCCGCAGCGTGTCCTCGATGAACTCAACGATCTGCTGTTGAACGATGAAGGATAACGAATGCGGGTCTTGATCGTAAAAACCTCTTCGATGGGCGATGTCCTGCACACGTTGCCGTCCCTGACGGATGCGATGCGCGCCATCCCCGGCATTCGTTTTGACTGGGTGGTGGAAGAGGGCTTCGCGCAAATCCCCACCTGGCATGAATCGGTAGACCGCGTGATCCCGGTGGCGATTCGCCGCTGGCGTAAAGCGTGGTTTTCCGCGCCGATTAAAGCCGAGCGCACAGCCTTTCGCGAAGCAATCCAGGCTCAGCACTACGATGCGATTATTGACGCCCAGGGGCTGGTCAAAAGCGCCGCGCTGGTCACACGCCTGGCGCACGGCGTCAAGCACGGTATGGACTGGCATAGCGCCCGCGAACCGCTGGCGAGCCTGTTCTATAACCGTCGTCACGCCATTGCTAAACAGCAGCACGCTGTTGAGCGCACCCGCGAGCTGTTTGCGAAAAGCCTCGGTTACGCGAAACCTGAAACGCAGGGCGATTACGCCATATCACAGCATTTCTTGCATGAAACGTCACCTGATGCCCAGCCGTACCTGATCTTCCTGCATGCCACGACGCGCGACGACAAGCACTGGCCAGAATCTCACTGGCGGGAATTGATCGAGATGCTTCGCAACTCAGGCCTGCGGATAAAACTCCCGTGGGGCGCACCGCACGAAGAGGCGCGAGCCAAACGTCTGGCCGAAGGATTTGATCACGTCGAGGTTCTGCCTCGCATGAAGCTCGATGGCGTTGCACAGCAACTGGCAGGTGCTACCGCCGTGGTTTCCGTCGATACGGGACTGAGCCACCTGACGGCAGCCCTCGATCGACCTAATATTACGCTTTACGGCCCAACCGATCCGGGCCTTATCGGCGGCTACGGAAAAAATCAAATTATCTGCCGCCCGAAAGATTCATCGCAGCTCAGCGACCTCAACGCCGCTGCGGTTTTTGCGCAATTAGAGCCTTTGCTGGCAGCAGAGAGAGCCTATGTCTGATTTTTTCTCAGCGGAGCGTCCGCCAAAACGCGTGCTGATCATCAAGCTGCGTCACCACGGTGACGTCCTGCTGACCTCGCCGGTCTTTACCGTGTTGAAAAAAAACTGGCCGGACGTGGAAGTTGACGTCCTGGTGTATGACGACACCCAGGCAATGCTCACCAGCCACCCGCACATTGACCAGGTGCATACCATTGGCCGCAACTGGCGTAAGCAAGGCTGGTTTGCTCAACTCCGCTTGTATCGCGCCCTGCTCAATACGCTGAAAGCGCGTCATTACGACGTGCTGATTAATTTGACCGAACACTGGCACGGCGCGCGTCTGGCGCGTCGTCTGAAACCGCGCGTGTCCGTGGGCTTTAAGCCGGACAAACGCGGCGGCCTGGCGCGGCGTCGCTGGGTGAAGTCTTTCACCACGCTGTACCCAGCCATTCAGGATAACAGCCGCCATATGGTGGAAGTGAACCTCGACGCCCTGCGCCGGATCGGGATTCATCCGCAAACCGAAGAAGATAAACATACGTTGTTTGTACCCGGCGACGCGGCCGAAGCCTCGATCGCAGAGAAACTGGCCGGATTCGGTGTTGCCAGCAAATCCTACATTCTGGTGCACCCAACCTCACGCTGGATGTTCAAAGCCTGGGACATCAAAAAGCTCGCGGCGACCATCGACAACCTCGCCTCGCGCGGGCTACCGATTATCCTTTCCGCTGCACCGTCGAAAGAAGAGACGGCGTATATGGACGAGCTGCGCGCTGCGCTCAGGCAGCCGGTATTTGATTTAAGCGGTCAACTCAACCTGAAAGAGCTGGGTGCGCTGATGAAACACGCACGGATCTACTTCGGCGTAGACTCCATGCCGATGCACCTCGCCAGCGCCGTCGGAACGCCAACCGTGGCCATCTTCGGCCCGACGGGTGCCATCAAATGGGCGCCGTGGGGCGTGAACTATCGCGTCATCACCGCAGGATTCACCTGTCAGCCGTGCGGCAAAGCGGGCTGCGGCGATGGTGGCGTGTCGGACTGCATCACGGCGATTACGCCTCAGCAGGTCCTGAGCGCCATTGATACGCTGCTGCTGGAATATCCTGCATGAAGCTGGCGATCGTCCGACAAACCTATAATCCCAACGGCGGCGCGGAGCGCTTTGTCTCGCGCGCGCTGAACGTGCTGGCGCAGGATACCGCGCTGGATGTGACGCTGATTGCCCGCCAGTGGGAAGATGCTTCAGGCTGGCAGACGCTGACTGTGAATCCGCCGTTTCGTAACCGCCTGAGCCGCGAATCGGGCTTCGCCGAAGCCGCCGCTGCACAGTTTGACCAATTCGACATTGTTCAGAGCCACGAACGGATTCCGGGTGCGACCATTTTTCGGGCAGGTGATGGTGTTCATGCCACCTGGCTTGAACAGTACAATCGCATTTTGTCGCCGCTGGCGCGCTGGGCGCAGTCCCTCAGCCGCTACCATCGCTATATTTTGCAGGCCGAAGCGCAGATGTTTACCCATCCACAGCTGCGCAAAGTGATCTGCAATTCGCGGATGGTGCGCGACGACATCGCTCGCCGGTTTGCCCTGCCGGACGATAAATTGACGGTGATTTATAACGGCGTTGATACCCAACATTTCAGCCCTGACGTGCATGCACTGTCGCAGCGCGACGCGTGGGGAATCCCGCTCAATGCGCCGGTGCTGGCGTATGTCGGTTCCGGTTTTAGCCGCAAAGGGGTGGCGACGGCGCTGCGTGCGATTGTGCCGCATCCGGATGTCTGGCTACTGATCGCCGGGCGTGATAAACACGCACGCAAATTCGAAAAACTGGCTCAGACGCTCGGCGTGGCGTCTCGCGTACGTTTCCTTGGGCCGGTCGCCGATGTGCGCCAGGTGTATGGCAGTGCCGATGCGCTGGTCCTGCCTACGCTTTACGATCCCTTCCCGAATGTCTGCGTCGAAGCGCTGGCCTGCGGTCTGCCGCTGCTGACCAGCCACGGCTGCGGTGCGGCGGAGTGGATCGAAGAAGGCGTTAACGGCTGGGTGCGCGATGCGCTGGACAGCAACGGCTACCAGCAGGTGGTCGGCGAATGGCTTAAAGGCCGGGAACTGGGTCGGGATTATTCAGCAGCGGCACGCGCCACTGCTGAACCTTATACCCTGGAGAGAATGGCGAAAGAGTTACAGTCGCTCTATCAGGATCTGCTGCGCTGAGCGGCGTTAGAGAAAACCTTCTCCATCGCATCGAGCATACATTCGCGGGTGAAATGGGCGCACAGGTAGTCGTATCCCTGCTGCGCCAACGTCTCGCGAAGATTTGCATCGTCATACAGTTTCACAATCGCTTCTTCCAGCGCAGATTCATCGCGCTGCGCAATCAATAACCCGGTTTTACCGTCGATCACCGCATCCGCTGTTCCACCGGCATCGGTAGCAATGGTTGCAATGCGCGAAGCCAGCGACTGTAAGACGCCCTGAGGCACGCCTTCCATATCGTGCGAAGGGCTGAGGGCAATATCAAACGCCGGGAACCAACGCTCCGGATCGCTGCGATGCCCGGCCAACAGCACCCGCTGCTGTAAACCTAAACCGGTGATTTCCTGTTCCAGCGTCGCTTTATGCGGCCCTTCGCCGACAATGGCCAGCTTAATGCGTGGGTTGTCGATCTTTGCCAACGCACGCAGCAGCACGCTGTGGCCTTTGTTTGGGCGCAGATGCGATACCACGCCGAGCCAGAAATCATCCTGCGTTAATCCGCAATGCTCACGGGCCTGTTGTTTATCGGCGGGATGAAAACGTTGCGTGTCCACGCCGCTTGGGACTGAGGTGCTTTGCGCCATTGGCACACCGATATCCGCAACCTGATGGCGCAGCGCTTCGCCCGTAGTTACGATATGGGCGCAGGCGGTGCGAAACAGCCAGCGGGTTGTCCAGTTTTTGCGCGGCACGCCTGAGGCATGGCGAGTACGCACCAGCGGCACCGGATTTGAGAGCGTCAGATTGGCGAGTGCCACCAGCCAGGTATCAGCAGAATTGTGACTATTGATGACATCAATAGAATGCCGATTGTTTTTTAACCAGGTGCGCAGCAATTGCAGGTTTTTAAGGTTTTTGCGCTTTAGCGGCATCGTCACCACCGTTAGTCCCGCTTCACGGGCTAAAGCGTGCAGCGGCGCGGTATCCGGGCAAAGAATCGTCACCTGATGACCACGCTGAATCAGCCCTAACGATTCGTTAATAATGCGCAGAGGCTGCCCGCCTTTGCCACCGTCTGCTTCAGTGTGAACAATATGCATACATTTCCTGTCAATGGGCTGTAACCGGCTTATTCTGGGCATTATATACATTGCAGGCACTGGAATGCACAAAGTCAATATTCAGCACGAAGTCGCAGATTATTCTTGCTTACAAACATTGTCCTTCTGTCGTTAAAGCTTCTGTGGTACTTTTCTCTCGCTTTTATTCCCATCGGGAATCCGTGGAATTATCGTATCGCATTGTTAACTAACCGGTATAAAAGCCTAAATTCTTAACCAGTACCATAAATATGACAAATATTCGCAACATCCTGACGGGCCTTTTAGTACCGGCTGTACTGGCTTTATGTTTTATCTGGCCAATTCCGAATGACCAGCTACCTTTCCACCGCAATGGCCTGATCTATCCCATCATCGCAGTGGCATTGGGTCTCTTTTTTAGCTCAGCCTCAGCCAAAAAAAATCTTGAGTTCAAAAAAATCAAGTTCGTTCTTATTACGGTATGGGTTTTAACTTTCTATATCCTGATAAACGGCTTTTTTGTTGCACCTGATATTAAAGAGATGGTCTCTACCTGGGACGGCCAATGGTTGCGCCCGGTGCTGCTTTTCTGCGCAGGCCTGGTGTTATTACCTGCCATTCAACGCCAGTATCCTTCTATTTCAGCCGCCCGATATTTCACGCTGATTGTCCTCTTTTTCTGGGGCGTCGTGTGCATCCATTTGCTGGATACAGTCTGGCTCTACTGGCGCGATGGCGTGATTCACTGGGGCGAAACGCGGATTGTTTATAACCGCACGCGCATGAGCTTCCAGGTGAACATGATCACCGGATTCCTGATAGCGGAACTCCTCGCTCGCGGCTTGATGCACCAGCGTTTTTTACGTCTGAAAACGCCGTTCCTGGCCTTCATGCTGCTCTGTAACCTGATTTGTACTGCCTTAGTGGATACTCGTTGGGGCACCATCGGCCTGGTCGGAAGCTTATTCTCGACGTTTATTCTGTTAAGCCTGCACAGCATGAGACGCAGCCGGGTCATTTTCACAGCTGGGATGTTATTCATCATTCTCATCGCCTCAGCATTACTCGGTTATGCATCCTGGAAAACCGATCCCCGCTGGCAGAGTCTGGAAAGCGATGCGGTGACTGGCTGGAATGCGCCTTTCACCAGTTTTTGCTATAACAAAACCAATGGGACCTTACCGCGTAACGACGAAGGTCGCCCAATGAACCATTCCAATGGCTGCCGCGCCAGCTACTTCCATCAGGGCTGGAAACTGGTCGCTGAACATCCTGCTGGCATGGGCCCACGCAAAGAAGCGTTTCGTTACGTACTGCGCCGCGATACTCAGGATAACCGGATCAATATTCCCCACAGCCACTATGGCTTAATTGAGTTTGGTATTCAGAACGGGTTTGCCGGCATTGCTGGCTGGCTGATTCTGCTGGCGGGCTGCTGGTACGTTGGCTGGCGTGAGTTCCGCCATGGCAATACCATGTTGGGGATGTTCTTGCTGCTGTTCACGATTGGTTTCTTCTCCAGAACCATGGTCGACCACAACCTGAAAGACCACTATCTGGAGCAATATATGCTTTTGACCGGGCTACTGATCGGGATGTGCGCACTGCGTACTGAAAAAACAAAAGAACCGAATTCCTGAGCATAATTTCCTTGCGCCGATGCTAATGGCATCGGCGCACTCATTTCCATCCGAACTCTTTAGCCAGCCGGCTGTCGAAATGCCATCGCACGCTACGGTTGAACACGTTGATCGCGGCTATACTGCGGAATAATACGGAGCAAGCATGTCTGGAACGCCTCAATTAAGCCTCATCGTCGCTGTTTATAACGGCGAACCCTTCCTGAGTGCTTTTTTTGACAGCATTAAGAAACAGAACCTGGAAAGCCTCGAACTGATCGTGGTGAATGACGGTTCCACTGATGGTTCTGCGGAAATTATCGCGCGCTACGCCAGTGAATTCAGCGACTTTCAGGTGATTGACCAGCCCAACGGCGGTGTTTCTGCTGCGCGTAATACGGGTCTGGCAGTCGCGAAAGGGGAATATGTCGCGTTCCCTGACATCGACGATGTTATCTATCCGGGAATGTATCCGCGTTTGCTGGAGATCGCCTATGCGGGCGATCTGGACGTCGCCACCTGCAACGGAACCTATATATACGATGACGGTCGTCCGTCGAAAAAGATTTTTCCGTCTGACAAGCTGGCGTCCACGGGTGTTCTGGATGGCCCAACGTGGCTGCAAATGGCGCTGGAATCACGCAAGTTCCTGCATGTGACCTGGCTGAATATTTATCGCCATGCCTTTATCAAAGAGCAGGGTTTTACCTTCGAACACGGTCTACGCCACCAGGATATCCCGTGGACGACAGAGGTACTGCTGACCGCCAAACGCGTGCAGTATGTGGATGAAGTTTTTTATGATTATCTGATCCACTCGGCCTCGGTTTCCCATACACCGGGTACTGACGATACGCGGATGCGCTCATCTCGCCACTATATGAAAATACTGGAAATGCTGGAGGCCATTAATCAGCGCCATCCGGAACAGGTGAAGCGCGTCCCAGCCTGCCACTGGCAAATTGCCAAAGAGGGCCTCGGCATCCTGCACAGCATCAACAATATCGAAGACATCGCGAAAAAGCGTGAAATCACGCAAGAGCTTTTTGATCGCGGTATCTGGACGATGATCTGGCAAAATGCACGCGGGCTACGTCAACGCTGGCGTCTGGGACGTCGCTATTTTCGTCTTAAAAAAATTCTCGGCTAACGGATATTATGAGCAAACTCAAACTACACGCAGTTTCACGCGCCGATTTTATTGCTAAAAACTACGCAGATTTTCAAACGTTGCTGGATAACCGCGTAAACCCGGACAGCATTCCTGAGCGTTTTTACTGCGGTGGCCGTGGTGGATGGACTTTCCAGACCACGCTGGCACTGAAGCATTATTATGGCGATGACATTGAGTGTTCATTCGGCTCAGAGTGCCGGGCTGATGCCATCAATCTGATGCACAACGATGACTTTGGCTCACGCGTTAAGCCGTGGCGTGGAGTGACCGTAGTCGCTCGCGCTGACCGTCCACCTGTCGTTGGCGCAGATGTCGTGGTCGATCAAAACCCAGAAGTCGACGGCCACAGCAACCGAATTTTTGTGCCTTACTGGCCGCAGCCCGGCGTTAAGCCGCGCGAGCGTACCGATGAAACCGTGAAAACCGTCGCTTTCTTTGGTCGCGTCGACAGTTTCCCGTCAGAGTATCGTGAAGGTAATTTCAAGCAACGCCTGGCAGAGCAGGGCATTGAACTGCGAATTTCGTTCGATAACTGGACGAACTATCAGGACGTCGATGTGTGTATCAGCTTCCGTAAATCGCACGACCACAAACTCGCCCGTAAACCTGCCAGCAAGCTGATTAATAGCTGGCTGGGAAAAACGGTGATGGTCTGTGACGACGAACCCTCTTACCGCGCCATTCGCGAAAGCGAGCTGGATTACCTGATTGCCAAAAACCCTGACGAAGCGTTTGAGGCGATTATGCGCTTAAAAAATTCTCCTGAGCTGTATCGTCAGATGCGTGAGCAGGGTGATAAACGTCTGCAGGTCTATTCCCGTGAAGCGGTTGCCGCACGCTGGTATGCCCTGTTTGAGGATATCTGGCGTAAAGGATTGCACAATCGCCCCACACTGGTTCGCGCACTGCGCTTCGGATTGGGTAAAGCCATTCGTCCGCTGACTAAAAAGTTCTGAGTTGGATTGAGTCTGAACATGTTCAAAACATCTACATCATCATCACTCACACCGCGCCGCAATGTGATGCGCACGCTGGTGTTGACGCTGGCTTTCCTGGTGCTGTTTTCGCTTTCCGAAATCATCATTTTATTAAAAGACCACGTTTACCAACCGAAGGCTGGAGACATCTCGCTTTATCTGATCATTTCGCTGTTAGCGGCCGTGAGCGCACGTTTCTTCCTCACGCGGCTTCTGCTGGCAGTCACATTTATTGTGCAGATCTCAGAAGCGGTCTATTACCAGTTTTACGGTCAATTCTACGGCCCGAGCGAAGTCTGGCTGGCTTTTGTTGAAACCAAAGACATCGCCAGTGGGATCACCGACAGCCTCGGTTCGCTGGGCATCTACTTTGCGATCATGATCGTTGCAGTGGTATTTGCACTGGTCTTTACCCGCCGAATGGCCCCGCAGTGGCACAAATGGCTCGCGATGCCGTGTCTACTGGCTATTATGGTCATGTTCGCGGGTCAGTTTTACAAAGCGGTCGACGGGCAGATGTATAAATTCAACCCCGATCTGCGTCATTCTCTGCTGCGTAACGGTTTGTCTGCGATGAGCTTTAGCGCCATGCGCCTGATCCCGGAAGCCCTTTCTGGCGAAAACCAGAGCGTCACGCATTACGAACCTTATCAGGTCACGCCAGTAGAAGGCACGCACGCAGGAAAGTACTCAATAATCCTGGCGATTGGCGAAAGTCTGAACCCGCATCACGTCAGTGCTCTGGGCTACGAGCGTGATACCACGCCTGAACTGAAAGCGCTGATGCAACAGTATCAGGGCACCGGTCGCCTGATTGTCTCTAACGCCGTGTCAACGCGCGTTGCCATTCCGATGCTGGTGAATAACCTGCGCGAACCGGATAACTACGGCGCGTATAAATCGAAATCGACCAATATCTTTGCCAATGCGAAAAAACAGGGCTATCAGACCGCATTCATCTCGGCGCAAGGTCTGGAAGGGCTGAGTAACTGGATTGGCATACACGATATTGATCTGTGGGAGGATACGCAGATTCGCCCGGCTCCAGATGTCGGTGCAGATGTGGTCCTGACGCCTTCCGTCGAAAAAGCCACGCTGGACTGGGACAAGCCGTTCCTGATGGTGCTCAACAGCCGCGCACCGCATATCCCTTACGAGCGCAACATTCCGCAGGGCTTTGCGAAATTCTCCACGCCACGCCTGAGCGATGACGTCGCACAGAAGAAAAATGAGTACGACGATGCCGTTCGCCTTTACGACAAAGAGTTAGCCTCCGCCATCCGTACGACGATGGCTAAGTCCAAATTGCCGGTACTGGTCTTTATCACCTCAGATCACGGCGAACGTGTGGGTGACGGTGGGCTGTTCGGCCACTCCGTTGTCGAAATGCCGATTGCGCAGGTGCCATTCCTCTATTTCAGTAACGATCCGGCGTATTCGATGAATGCGATTAGCCCGCAAATGCCGTTAAACCACTTCCAGGTGGCGACGCTTATCAACAAAATGCTGGGCTATTCGGTCAACAACCCGAATCAAAAAGACGACAGCTTCTTCATCACCGGCGGTGATATTCGCGGCCTGTCGGAGCGTGTGACCTATCATCTGAATGCGCTTCCTGAAGCGGAGCGTTAATCCGCAAGAGATAAAACGGGCAAGCAATTGCCCGTTTTTTTTGCCCTAAATGAACGTAACACAGTCAACCGGGCGAGCAAAAACGCCAAAGAGATAGCTTTAACCCGCCTAAATGCTTAGAATTTGCCCGCCGAAACTAAAAAACGGATAATCGCTTGGAATTGTTGTATACCGCCCTGCTCTACATTATTCAGCCACTGGTGTGGCTGCGACTGCTGCTTCGTAGCCGTAAAGCGCCTGCGTATCGAAAACGCTGGGCTGAACGCTATGGCTACTGCCGCAATAAAGTCGCCCCGGACGGTATTTTGCTGCATTCCGTTTCTGTCGGCGAAACGCTGGCGGCGATCCCACTGGTCCGCGCATTGCGCCACCGCTATCCTTCATTGCCGATTACCGTCACAACAATGACCCCAACCGGCTCAGAACGTGCCATGTCGGCCTTCGGTAAAGACGTGCATCACGTCTACCTGCCCTACGATTTACCCTGCGCCATGAACCGTTTCCTTAACACCGTGCGCCCGAAGCTGGTGATCGTGATGGAAACCGAACTGTGGCCGAATATGATTTCCGCTCTGCATGCCCGTAAAATTCCGCTGGTTGTCGCCAACGCGCGCCTGTCGGAACGTTCGGCTAAAGGGTATGGCAAGCTGGGCAGTTTTATGCGTCGCTTGTTGTCTAAAATTACGTTGATTGCCGCCCAGAACGAAGAAGACGGCGCGCGATTCATCTCGCTGGGACTGAAGCGCAACCAGCTCGCCGTCACCGGCAGTCTGAAATTTGATATTTCCGTCACGCCAGAACTCGCTGCCCGCGCCGTCACGCTGCGCCGCCAGTGGGCTCCACGCCGCCAGGTCTGGATTGCCACCAGTACTCACGACGGCGAAGAAGAGATTATCCTGCAGGCGCATCGTAAGCTGCTGGAGAAATTCCCCGATTTGCTGCTGATTCTGGTTCCTCGCCATCCGGAGCGCTTCAAAGACGCGCGTGAAATGGTGCAGAAAGCCGGTTTTAGCTTCATCCTGCGCAGCAGCGGTGAGATCCCGACCGGCAGCACTCAGGTGGTGATTGGCGATACGATGGGCGAACTGATGCTGTTGTACGGAATTGCCGATCTGGCCTTCGTGGGTGGAAGCCTGGTTGAGCGCGGTGGTCACAACCCGCTGGAGCCGGCCGCACACGCCATTCCAGTGCTGATGGGGCCACACACATTTAACTTCAAAGATATCTGCGCTAAATTGCAGCAAGCCGATGGCTTAATTACCGTAACTGACGCGGATTCGGTGGTGAAAGAAGTGTCGACTCTGCTCACCGACGAAGATTACCGCCTGTGGTACGGCCGCCATGCCGTCGAAGTACTGCATCAGAATCAGGGCGCACTGACCCGTCTGCTGCAACTTCTGCAACCTTATCTGCCTCAGCGGAGCCATTAATGTCAAAGCGTCTGTCGGTCGTGATGATCGCCAAAAACGCCGCTGACCTGCTTCCGGAGTGCCTGGCCTCTGTTGCCTGGGCCGACGAAATCGTCCTCCTCGATTCAGGAAGCCGCGACCACACCGTTGACGTCGCACGCACCGCAGGTGCAAAGGTTTTTGTCGATACGGACTGGCAAGGCTATGGCATTCAGCGCCAGCGCGCGCAATCTTTTGCCACCGGTGACTATGTGCTGATGATCGATACCGACGAGCGCGTGACACCGGAATTACAGCAATCCCTTCAGTCCGTTCTGACGTCACCACAGCCCGGAGCGGTTTACAGCATCGCTCGTCGTAACTATTTCCTCGGGCGCTTTATGCGCCACAGCGGCTGGTATCCCGATCGGGTAATGCGTCTTTATGAGCGTGAACGTTATCAGTACAACAGCAATCTGGTGCATGAATCGCTGGACTGCGCGCACGCCGAGGTGATTAACCTGCAAGGCGATTTGCGCCACCTCACCTGCCGGGACTTTGCCAGCTTCCAGCGCAAACAGCTCAGCTATGCAACCGCATGGGCACAAGAACGCCACCAGCGCGGCAAGAAGGCGTCGCTGGCAGGAATCTTCGCTCACACACTGGGGGCATTTCTGAAGACGCTGGTACTGCGCGCAGGCATTCTGGATGGCAAACAGGGCTGGTTACTGGCGGTGGTGAATGCACAGTATACTTTCAATAAATACACCGAGCTGTGGGCATTGAACCGCGGCTACTCAGAGAAAGCGTGAGCCATGAGCACAAAAGCGATTTATCCGGGTACCTTCGATCCGATTACCAATGGTCATCTTGATATCGTCACCCGCGCGGCCAGTATGTTCGACCGGGTGATTCTGGCCATTGCCGCCAGCCCAAGTAAAAAACCGATGTTTGATTTGGATGAACGCGTCGCGCTGGCAACCGCTGCCATTGCACATCTGCCGAATGTAGAAGTGATGGGATTTAGCGATCTGATGGCCAACTTCGCCCGCGCACAGCAGGCCAATATCTTGATTCGCGGGCTGCGTGCCGTCGCTGATTTTGAATATGAAATGCAGCTGGCGCACATGAACCGTCATCTGATGCCGGAACTCGAAAGTGTGTTCCTGATGCCGTCGAAAGAGTGGTCGTTTATTTCATCGTCACTGGTGAAAGAGGTGGCGCGCCACGAGGGGGATGTGACGCACTTCCTGCCTGCAAACGTCCATCAGGCGTTGATGGATAAGCTCAAGTAACTTACTTCTGGCACTGGCGGCAGTAAAATGTCGCCCGCTGCGCATGTTTCGACGCCACAATCGGCGTACCACACACCCGGCACGGCTCCCCTTTTCGACCATACACCTGCAATTCCTGGGCAAAATAGCCCGGTTTCCCGTCGCTTTGCAGGAAATCCTTCAGCGTGGTTCCCCCTTGCTCAATTGAGCGCAACAGGACCGCTTTAATCACTTTTACCAGCAGCTCACACTCGATGTCAGAGAGCGAAGAGGCAAGCCTGTCAGGGTGGATCCCGGCGGCAAAAAGTGATTCGCTGGCATAAATGTTACCGACGCCCACCACCAGTTTGTTATCCATCAGCCAGGGCTTGATTGGCGTTTTCTTCTTAGCGCACTTCGCCTTAAGGTATTCAGCGTTAAACGCCGGACTGAGCGGCTCAGGACCCAGATGAGCCAGAACGCTGTGCCCTTCGAGTTCTTTAGTCCACAGCCATGCGCCAAAGCGTCGCGGATCGGTGTAACGCAACACTTTACCGTTGCTCATCACCAAATCGACGTGGTCGTGTTTCTCAGCGGGTAGCTCTTGCGTGAGGATACGCAGGCTTCCGGACATTCCCAGGTGGATGATAATCCAGCCGTCGGGCAATTCCAGCAGCAGGTACTTGGCGCGACGCTGCACGCTGAGCACAGGCTTATCACTGAGAGCGTGGATCTCATCGGAAACAGGCCAGCGCAGGCGACCATTGCGAACGATAGCATGAAGAATGGTTGCGCCTACCAGATGCGGCTCTATCCCGCGACGGCTGGTTTCTACCTCAGGTAATTCAGGCATGTTTCCTCCATTGAGATACACAGAATGCAAAAAACCCCGCGATTGCGGGGTTTTTCTTCAAAGAACTCTAAAATTATTTAATTTTAGCTTCTTTGTACAGTACGTGCTGACGGACAACTGGATCGAACTTTTTCAGTTCCAGTTTTTCCGGTTTAGTACGCTTGTTCTTCGTGGTGGTGTAGAAGTGACCTGTACCAGCAGAAGAAACCAGCTTGATTTTCTCACGAATACCTTTAGCCATGATTTATTTCCTCGTTAAGTACTTAGTACTTTTCGCCACGGGCACGCAGTTCGGACAGAACTGTATCGATGCCTTTCTTATCAATAACACGCATACCTTTAGCAGATACACGCAGGGTGACAAAACGCTTCTCGCTCTCAACCCAGAAACGGTGAGAGTGCAGGTTCGGCAGGAAACGGCGTTTAGTCGCGTTCAGTGCGTGGGAACGGTTGTTACCGGTCACCGGACGCTTGCCAGTAACTTGGCAGACTCGGGACATGTCTATTCTCCAAAAATCAAATTAGCTCGAGCTTCGTATGGGGTATCGGCGCCTCGTCAGGCTTTACAGCCCGGTCATCGCGGTTCTAAGCGAACTCTCGATTGCCAGGCCCAAATGCCAAACCCGAGATTCTCAAAGGTGGCGTAGTATACGCTGACTCGACGATGTGCTCAAGTCCCGAACAGACAAAGATCCCGATGGATCGCGCGAAATGGTTTAAATCCAACCATGTTCGGCAAAAGAAACATACTCTCCACGACCGATAACTAAATGGTCAAGCACACGAATGTCCATGAATTGACAGCATTTGATGATACGTTCAGTGATCTCTTTGTCAGCTTGACTCGGTTTAGCGCAACCCGAGGGGTGATTATGCGCGAGGATCACGGCGGCTGCATTCACTTTTATCGCTTCACGCACAATTTCTCGCGGATGAACCTCTACGTGACTCAATGTGCCGGAAAACAGACGGCTGTGTTTTAGCACCCGATTTTGGTTATCAAGAAAGATCACCATAAAGATCTCACGCTCCGCATCAGAGAGCTGGCTTTGCAAGAAATCCCTCGTCATTTCAGGGCTTAACAGGGGATTATCATCCAGCATACGCACGCTGTGGTAGCGCCTTGCCAGCTCGGCTATCCCTTTAAGCTGAGCATACTTGGCGACACCAATTCCTTCGACATGCTTAAATTCTGGCAGTTCGGCAGTCAGCAAACCGTACAGCGAGCCAAAATGCTGCAAAAGCTCTTGTGACAATACAAACACACTTTTCCCAGGCGTACCGGTACGTAGAAAAAGCGCCAGCAGTTCGGCATCGGTCAGTGATGTAATGCCGTATTGCAGCATTTTTTCTCGCGGTAGTAATAGCGGCAACGTGAAATCCATATCCCTTCTCCCTGCTTTTCGATCATGCTGACACAGGAATCCTTGTCGTTCGACAGGCACCTTTCGTTCTTGCGTAACGCCTCGCAAAGTGAAGCACGCACAAAATCACGCCACTTTTTGGATTGTGATAAAATGCCCGCTCTCTGGTGAAACCCAACAGGAAAGAATCATGATGAGCCTGGCCGGTAAAAAAATCGTCCTCGGCGTGAGCGGCGGCATTGCTGCCTACAAAGCGCCGGATCTGGTGCGCCGTTTGCGCGAACGCGGGGCCGACGTGCGGGTCGCAATAACCGAAGGCGGCAAAGCCTTTATCACGCCACTGAGCCTGCAGGCCGTTTCGGGATATCCGGTATCTGACAGCCTGCTTGACCCTGCTGCCGAAGCCGCGATGGGCCATATTGAGTTAGGGAAATGGGCCGACCTGGTTATCCTTGCCCCCGCAACGGCGGATTTAATCGCGCGCGTCGCGGCTGGAATGGCGAACGACCTGGTCTCCACCATTTGCCTGGCTACACCTGCCCCGGTCGCGGTTGTCCCGGCGATGAATCAGCAGATGTACCGCAACGCAGCTACTCAGCATAATCTTGAGATTCTTTCCTCTCGCGGTCTGCTGATCTGGGGCCCGGATAGCGGCAGCCAGGCCTGTGGCGACATTGGCCCCGGCCGTATGCTGGACCCCCTTGCCATCGTCGATATGGCCGCCGCCCATTTCGCCCCTGTCAACGACCTGCAACATCTCAACATCATGATTACGGCGGGGCCAACGCGCGAACCGCTGGATCCCGTGCGTTACATCACCAACCACAGCTCCGGTAAAATGGGCTTTGCCATTGCTGCGGCAGCGGCGAAACGCGGGGCAACGGTCACGCTGGTAAGCGGGCCGGTCTCGTTACCGACACCAGCGTTGGTGCAGCGTATTGATGTGACGACGGCGCTGGAAATGGAAGCCGCTGTTCAGGCTCACGCTCAGAAACAGCAAATATTTATCGGCTGTGCGGCCGTTGCTGATTACCGTGCAGAAACCATTGCCGATGCGAAAATCAAAAAGCAAGGCGATGAATTAACAATAAAAATGGTGAAAAACCCCGATGTTGTTGCCGGTGTTGCCTCACTAAAAAGCCATCGACCTTACGTCGTTGGATTTGCCGCTGAAACGAATAATGTGGAAGAATACGCCCGTCAAAAACGCATCAGCAAAAATCTCGATTTGATTTGCGCGAACGATGTTTCGCTGGCGACGCAAGGATTTAACAGCGACAGCAATGCTCTGCACCTTTTCTGGCAGGATGGAGATAAAGTCTTACCGCTTGAGCGCAAGGAACTCCTGGGCCAACAATTACTGGACGAGATCGTTACCCGTTATGATGAAAAAAATCGACGTTAAGATTCTGGACCCGCGTGTTGGTCAGCAATTCCCGCTACCAACTTATGCCACAACCGGTTCTGCGGGTCTTGACCTGCGCGCCTGTCTCGACGATGCCGTAGAATTGGCTCCTGGCGCTACCACGCTTATCCCGACTGGTCTTGCGATTCACATTGCCGACTCGTCACTGGCCGCTGTCATCCTGCCGCGCTCAGGTCTGGGCCATAAGCATGGCGTGGTGCTGGGAAATTTGGTTGGACTTATCGATTCTGATTACCAGGGCCAACTGATGGTTTCTGTCTGGAACCGTGGTCAAGATAGCTTCACCATTGAGCCAGGCGAACGTATCGCACAGATGGTCTTTGTGCCGGTAGTTCAGGCTGAATTTAATCTGGTGGAAGATTTTGACGCCACCGATCGCGGCGAAGGCGGCTTCGGCCATTCAGGGCGCAAATAAGCCCACGATACGCATCTCACAGCGTCATAACGCGATAACATACCGCAAACGACAGTTTGCGGTCGCTGCGTGGATGCCAGCCGTAAAGCGCTTATTTTCAGGGGTATTTTGTAACATGGCAGAAAAACAAACCGCGAAAAGGAATCGTCGCGAAGAAATACTTCAGTCTCTGGCTCTGATGCTTGAATCCAGTGATGGTAGTCAACGCATCACCACCGCAAAACTGGCGGCCTCTGTGGGCGTGTCAGAAGCGGCGCTGTATCGTCATTTCCCCAGCAAAACGCGGATGTTTGATAGCCTGATCGAATTTATCGAAGACAGTCTGATCACCCGTATCAATCTGATTTTAAAAGACGAGAAAGACACCACCTCGCGCTTACGTCTGATTGTGCTGTTGATTCTGGGCTTTGGTGAGCGTAATCCGGGTTTGACCCGCATTTTGACGGGTCACGCGCTGATGTTTGAGCAGGACAAGCTTCAGGGGCGCATCAATCAGCTTTTTGAACGCATCGAAGCCCAGCTGCGCCAGGTTCTGCGTGAAAAGAAAATGCGTGAAGGCGAAGGATATGTCACTGACGAAACCTTACTGGCCGGGCAGCTTCTGGCTTTTTGCGAAGGTATGCTCTCGCGCTTTGTACGCAGCGAGTTTAAATATCGCCCAACGGATGATTTTGACACCCGCTGGCCGTTAGTTGCCGCTCAGTTACAGTAATATTTTTGCCGGATGGCGGCGACGCCTTATCCGGCCTACGTGAATCGTAGGCCCGGTAAGCGCAGCGCCACCGGGCAATTCAGTCAAACGCCAAACTCTTCCCGATACGCCCGCACTGACGCCAGGTGATCCGCCATCTCAGGTTTTTCTTCCAGATAAGCAATCAAGTCTTTCAGGGTGATAATCGATGTCACTGTGCAGCTGTAATCACGTTCAACTTCCTGAATCGCTGAAATTTCGCCGCGACCACGTTCCTGACGGTCCAGAGAGATTAATACTCCCGCAAGCGTCGCGCCATTAGCCTGAATAATCTCCATGGATTCACGGATTGCGGTTCCGGCGGTGATCACATCGTCCACCAGCATTACTCGCCCTTGCAGCTCGCTACCAACCAGATTGCCACCTTCGCCGTGCGTTTTAGCTTCTTTGCGGTTAAAGCAGTACGGCACATCGCGATCGTGGTGCTCAGCTAACGCTACCGCAGTGGTTGTCGCAATCGGAATACCCTTGTAAGCCGGGCCAAACAACAAATCGAAATCAATCCCGGAATCCACCAACGCTTCGGCGTAGAAGCGGCCTAACAAGGCCAGATCGCGCCCGGTATTAAACAGGCCGGCATTGAAGAAATAGGGGCTTTTGCGCCCGGATTTCAGCGTAAATTCGCCGAACTTAAGTACCTGCTTGTTAAGCGCAAACTCAATAAACTGGCGCTGATAGGGTTTCATGGATTTGCTCCTCATTAACTTTTCTACGGACAAAAAAAAGGGCGACAACGTCGCCCTTAAATCAATTTTCTAACGCCGCTTTCTGCGCCGCGACAATGGATTCGATTCCCCCTCGGGCTAACGCCAGCAAGGTAAGAAGTTCTTCGTGGGTGAACGGCTCGCCTTCTGCCGTGCCCTGCACTTCAATAATACGACCGTCTTCGGTCATCACCACGTTCATGTCGGTTTCTGCTGCTGAGTCTTCAACGTACTCGAGATCGCAAAGGGCTTCACCCTTCACAATCCCAACGGAGACTGCGGCAACCATCCCTTTCATTGGGTTGGTTTTGAGCTTTCCTGCGGCAACCAGTTTGTTCAACGCATCGGCTAACGCCACACACGCGCCGGTAATAGACGCGGTACGCGTACCGCCATCGGCCTGAATCACGTCGCAGTCCAGTGTAATGGTAAATTCGCCAAGAGTTTTGAGGTCAACGGCTGCGCGCAGTGCGCGAGCAATCAGACGCTGAATTTCCATCGTACGACCACCCTGTTTCCCTTTTGCCGCTTCGCGAGCGTTACGGGTGTGGGTTGCACGAGGAAGCATGCCATATTCAGCAGTGATCCAGCCTTGCCCCTGGCCTTTCAGAAAACGCGGAACGCCTTCGTCGATAGAGGCGGTGCACAGCACTTTGGTGTCACCGAATTCAACAAGTACGGAGCCTTCAGCGTGAATTGTATAGTTACGGGTCAGGGTGACGGGGCGCACCTGATTGGCGCTACGGCCTGCTGGACGCATGATGATATCTCCGGCTTGAAACGAATGTGGCTGCGCATTATACGGATTAAACGCGCTTATTCCTATCCTGACAAAGCCCCGAAAGCTATAATCCCCCCATCTCACCTCCAAAAACGGACATGTCTATGATACGCAGTATGACCGCCTACGCCCGGCGTGAAATCAAGGGTAGCTGGGGTAGCGCTACCTGGGAAATGCGCTCGGTAAACCAGCGCTATCTGGAAACCTATTTCCGTATGCCGGAGCAATTCCGTAGCCTTGAGCCGGTCGTCCGCGAACGCATTCGTGCTCGCCTGACGCGCGGTAAAGTGGAATGTAACCTGCGTTTTGAACCCGATGCGAGCGCGCAAGGGGAGCTGATCCTCAATGAAAAACTGGCTAAGCAGCTGGTAAATGCCGCGAACTGGGTCAAGATGCAGAGTGACGAAGGTGAAGTTAACCCTGTTGATATCCTGCGCTGGCCGGGTGTGATGGCTGCGGGAGAGCAAGATCTGGATGCCATCACCACAGAAATTATGGGTGCGCTGGATGGCGCTCTGGATGACTTCATTATCGCCCGTGAAACTGAAGGTCAGGCGCTTAAAGCGATGATTGAACAGCGTCTTGAAGGCGTTAGCGCAGAAGTCCTGAAAGTCCGTGCTCATATGCCTGAAGTTCTGCAGTGGCAGCGCGAACGCCTGCTCGCCAGACTGGAAGACGCCGAAGTCCAGCTTGAAAATACCCGCCTGGAGCAAGAACTGGTCCTGATGGCGCAGCGCGTTGACGTGGCTGAAGAGCTGGACCGTCTGGAAGCTCACGTGAAAGAGACCTACAACATTCTGAAGAAAAAAGAAGCTGTGGGCCGTCGCCTCGATTTTATGATGCAGGAATTTAACCGCGAATCGAACACGCTGGCCTCTAAATCAATCAATGCTGAAGTCACGACTTCCGCGATTGAACTGAAAGTGCTGATTGAGCAGATGCGCGAGCAGATTCAGAATATCGAGTAATCGTATGGGTAGCTCGCCGCGAGCTACCCATTATTTTTTCTCATGGATGAAAACCACCTTCACTCATAACAATCCTTATTTAGTGCAACAAAAACCCAATCAATAAATTAGTTTAACTAAGCCAAATAGCTTCGCCTTAGAAAATCTCAATCGTGATCTCCCCCACAAAAGGCTACTCTGCCGCCAGTTTTTCTGGAGGCGATAATGCTGTTACATATTCTTTATCTGGTTGGTATCACAGCCGAGGCGATGACTGGCGCCCTGGCTGCCGGACGTCGACGTATGGACACTTTCGGAGTGATCATTATCGCAACCGCAACGGCACTGGGCGGCGGATCTGTTCGCGATATCTTATTGGGGCACTACCCACTCGGCTGGGTCAAACATCCTGAATATGTGGTGATCGTTGCCGTCGCTGCTGTGCTGACCACCGTTGCAGCCCCTGTCATGCCTCATCTACGACGTCTGTTTCTGGTACTGGACGCATTAGGTCTAATTGTGTTTTCCATTATTGGCGCACAAATCGCGCTGGATATGGGAGAAGGTCCAATCATCGCCACCATCGCCGCTGTCGTAACGGGCGTATTTGGCGGCGTGTTGCGCGATATGTTCTGTAAACGCATTCCACTGGTGTTCCAGAAAGAGCTTTATGCCGGGATTTCCTTCGCATCAGCAGTGTTGTATATCGCCTTGCAGCATTATGTTTCAAGCCATGATGTCGTTGTCATCGCGACATTGCTTTTCGGTTTTACCGCGCGACTGTTGGCGCTGCGTTTAAAACTCGGGCTGCCTGTTTTTCACTACATCCACGACTCGCACTGAGTTCTTAACGTAAGGACAACGGGCAGAAAAAAAGCACTTTTCGTGGGCTTATAATATATCTAAAAACGAATACAATACCGCTCTGTAACCGCCCTGGAAATTTGCGTTAAGAACCAATGTCATTTGCCAAAGCCTCTGTTCTCACCATAGATAAAAAGCTCAGCAGCCATTTTTTAATCCTGCTGCTAATCTCCGTGCTCATACAAATATGGCCAGTGTACTTTACGCAACCTGCACGTTTTGTGGTACGCATTGCGATTTGTAATAGCCTTCTGTTGCTCGGCGCTTCGGCTATCTATCGCTACCTTCCAGGTAAAATTATTGCCTTCATTCTTACCGCCCTGCTGACGCTCAATTTTGGGATTGCATTCAGTACCTGGAACGTTTACCAGAGCGAGTTCAACACTGTTTTTGCCATGAGCATTCTGGCAACTCACGTTGCTGAAGCAAAAAGTATGTCAGGCTTATATCTCAGTAGCCTTCCGGTGATCGTTGCCTATTTTATTATCACCTTCTACGCCATTAAATCGCTAAGTGAAAACCTTTCAGATCGGACAAAAACGATAAGCATAATATTGCTGGTTGGTTACATGGGCTGGTACTCAACCGCTAACTGGCTGAAAAAGCGCAAAGACCTCGAGGTTTACTACCCACTTAGCTCGCGAATCCTGACAAACACGCCGTTTTACACTGGCTCAGAGTTCATTATTGCTCACCGGGACAGCGCGTTGGCTGACAAAATCAGTCAATACAATGTCCATTATCCTGCCCTGCAATACCATCAGACGGGTATCGAAAACTATGTGGTGATCGTCGGTGAATCAGCGCGTCGCAGCAATATGCAGCTTTACGGATTCAACCAGGATACAACGCCTGTCGAGTCGGCCTTTAAGCACAATGCGCTGATCTTTGCTCATGCTATAGCCCCTGCTTCAGCCACTGTACTGGCTGTCCCCATGATCCTTAGCAAAGCCGATCCCGATAACTTTACCGTCGATAAACTGGCAGATAACATTGTTAATATTGCGCATAAAGCGGGCTATTACACTGAATGGATCAGCGCGCAAGGGAACTCAGGAAAGAGCAATAACTATATTGTTGCTATTGCCTCAGCCAGCCAAAAAGCGCAGTGGATTAATACGCAATACGACACTGAGCTGTTGCCCGCCCTCGATGATGCGCTGAAAAAGCCCGGTAAGAAATTCATCGTGCTGCACATCAACGGCAGTCATGAAATGGCGTGTGATCGCTACCCTGAATCAGCAAACGTTATTAATACCGGCGATAAATACGAAGATTGCTATAACAATGCGATCCGCTATACCGATTACTTTATCGGCGAGGTTGCGAAACGTTTGCAAAGCAGCGCGTCTTCAATTCTCTATTTCTCCGACCACGGGCTAGAAAAAAACCCGCAGCTGGAATCGATTTATATGCATGGCTCCCGTAATCCAAGCAAAGAGGCTTACGAGGTTCCGCAGTATATTTGGTATAGTCAGCCTGCTCTCGCCAGCCAAAAACGCCAGTTAGGGTGGGTTCCAGGCTTCTGGTCCACAGCAAATAACTATGGGCTAATGCTCAGCTGGCTTGGCATCTCCACAGGCGTTGAAAACTGCAGTTCTGTGCTGGAAACCTGCTACCAGGAACCCACATTGCTCCCGGTTATGGATGGCGGCCGCCATATTTTCGATTACGACCAACTGCGTGAAACCTTTAGCTCAGCGGATAAAAACACCCCTTGGCGGAAGGCCAAAACAGGGTCGCTCTAAAATCCCTTAACCCCTTGCTCACCTAGCCATACCGCGAGGTTCACGATCACGGGATCATGAAAAAACGCGACCAGCCTTTGCGCTTTTTCCGGGCCGATACCGGGAAGCTGATGCCAGCTTCCCGCATCTTTATCGCGTAATTCTCGCCAGGAACGTTCATTAAGCGCTTTTATAGCAGTTGCCGGCAGTGGCACCCCGAACGCACTCATCCATCGCGTAAACGGCTGCTGGCGTGCGAACTCAAAGCGATGCCATAGCTGTAAACCGCGTGCAGAATTAAATCCTGGCGTACTCTGGAGCTGCTCTTTAGTTAACGCTAGCCAGGAGAAAATGTGTTCAAAATGGTGTGCTTGATGTAATAGCCGCCAGTTCGAATCGCCTAATCCCTCAATATCAAGAACCTGTCGAGAGCTCAGCCAGACGAAACGAGCAAAAAACTGCTCCAGACAATCCGGCGATGCATAAAAACAGGTCAGCGGACTAAAGTGCGATGCAGGGGGAACCGGTTTGATACGTTCAACGCCCCGCCATACAACGTTATCCACGCGCGGTATACCTTGCCCGGCAAGACTCACCAGCACCTGATCACCGGGCGCAATATCCAGCGTTCGCCAGCGTCCAACCGAACCCAAACTCACCCGCTGTACGCGCTTGTCGTCCAGTTGCACAGGTTCAAGTATGGCTACAACGGAGATCTTGCCCGTTCGCCCAACCGCAAATTGAATGGCTTTGACTTCGGCAAGCTGCGAAACAGGCAAATACTTCCAGGCAACAACCCAATCCCCTTCACCGGGTTGCCAGCGCTCGCCCGCTGGCTCAATCGCGGAACGAACAACAATGCCGTCAGTGGCAAAAGGCAGAGGCGATGTCTGCCACTGGTTTTTAATTTGTTCAACCTCGTCAGCTGTTCTAACGACTCGCGTATAGCGCTCAGTCAGAGCAAAACCCGCTTTCGTCAGCTCAGCCAGACGTTGCGCCATGCTTTGTGGACCATCAGGCCAGGCCCAGATAAACACACCGAGATTATCCAGCACCGGCTGATGGGTCTGGCGCATCATCAAACCCGCAACTTTAGCTCTGGCGTTCATTCCTCCCATTTGCTGCTGAACATGTCCGTTGCTCAGCAAGAACAGCTCCCCCTGGAGAACGCTGTCAGCCAGTGGGCCTTGCAGGGTTATGGGGATCACAGGGATTTTTTGTACCTGTGCCGTCCAGTCCTCTCCTTTGATGCCATCTCCACGGCTGATCGCCTGCACTAACTTCCCTTTTTTATAGACTAGTGTTACTGCCACACCATCGACTTTCGGCTGTGCCCACAAGTCATGGTGAACTCTCAACCACTTGCGTAACTCTTCTTTACCCACCACTTTATGTACGCCCGTATGCGCAATGGGGTGTTTTATCGTGCCGCTGGCCAAGGGAATGTCATCAGAAACCGGTTCGTCGTCAAAACAGCGTCTCCATTGCGCTAGCCGTGTGTTCAGTTGATCGTACACCTCGTCGCTAACATCGCTTTTTCCCTCTTTCCAGTAAGCCTGATTCCAGTGGGCTATCTGCGCACTTAGCCCCGTAATTTCCTGCTTTGCTTTCATGTGTGACCAGTCAGGGCATATCGCTATTCCACAACCGCTCCACAGCATTAACACTATTCCCACCCATTTCCACATCGTGACGCCTCCCTGTTTTGCGCAAGGTATAACCCTGCTGTTTTGCCCTGACCAGCAGCAAAATCACGATTTACGAGGACGCTTCAGCGTTTTGTTTTAATTGCAGCAAAGAGGTAGAAGAACCGGAAAACGGCACGCAAAAATCAACAATCCAGCGGAAAAAGCGTGACAAAGGCTACGTCACGGAGCGGCGACGTGTATAATAAGCCCGTATGTAGGACTTCATCGCTAACACATACAAAAGACTCTCATGGCTCAAGGCACGCTTTATATTGTTTCTGCCCCTAGTGGCGCGGGTAAATCCAGCCTGATTCAGGCGCTGTTAAAAACCCAACCGTTGTACGATACGCAAGTTTCGGTTTCTCACACCACGCGAGCACCGCGTCCGGGCGAGACACACGGTGAACACTATTTCTTTGTTAATCACGACGAATTTAGAACGATGATTGGCAGAGATGCGTTCCTTGAACACGCTGAAGTATTCGGTAACTACTACGGGACATCCCGTGAAACCATTGAGCAGGTTCTGGCAACCGGTGTGAATGTGTTCCTGGATATCGACTGGCAGGGTGCACAGCAGATTCGTGCGAAAATGCCGCAAGCCCGAAGCATTTTCATTTTGCCGCCATCGAAGGATGAGCTCGACCGCCGCCTGCGTGGACGTGGTCAGGATAGCGAAGACGTTATCGCAAAACGTATGGCGCAGGCAGTTGCAGAAATGAGCCATTACGCCGAATATGATTACCTTATTGTGAATGATGATTTTGATACCGCACTGGGCGATTTGAAAACCATCATTCGTGCAGAACGTCTGCGCATGAGCCGCCAGAAGCAGCGACATGACGCATTAATCACCAAACTGTTGGCAGACTGAACCCACATTCAGTATCATGCCCAGTCCTTTCTTCATCTGTGGAGCATTTTAAGTATGGCACGCGTAACTGTTCAGGACGCTGTAGAGAAAATTGGTAACCGTTTTGACCTGGTACTGGTCGCCGCGCGTCGCGCTCGTCAGTTGCAGTCCGGTGGTAAAGATCCACTGGTACCAGAAGAAAACGATAAAACCACCGTGATCGCGCTGCGCGAAATCGAAGAAGGTCTGATCAACAACCAGATCCTCGACGTACGTGATCGCCAGGAGCAGCAAGAGCAGGAAGCCGCAGAACTGCAGGCTGTAACCGCCATTGCTGAAGGTCGTCGTTAATTAATCCCGCGGGTCGCCCTTGTATCTGTTTGAAAGCCTGAATCAACTGATTCAAACCTACCTGTCTGAAGAGCAAATTAAGCGTCTTCAGCAGGCGTATCTCGTTGCACGTGACGCTCACGAGGGCCAGACACGTTCAAGCGGTGAACCCTATATCACTCACCCGGTAGCGGTGGCCTGTATTCTGGCCGAGATGAAACTCGACTATGAAACGATAATGGCTGCGCTGCTGCATGACGTGATCGAAGATACCCCCGCCACTTACCAGGATATGGAACAGCTCTTTGGCAAAAGCGTTGCCGAACTGGTGGAAGGGGTCTCTAAGCTTGATAAGCTGAAATTCCGCGATAAGAAAGAGGCGCAAGCCGAAAACTTCCGCAAGATGATTATGGCAATGGTGCAGGATATCCGTGTCATCCTCATCAAACTCGCTGACCGCACCCATAATATGCGCACGCTGGGCTCTTTACGCCCGGATAAACGTCGCCGCATTGCGCGTGAAACCCTCGAAATTTACAGCCCACTGGCGCACCGTTTAGGTATCCATCACATTAAAACCGAGCTTGAAGAGCTGGGTTTTGAAGCGTTATACCCGAACCGCTATCGCGTCATTAAAGAGGTCGTAAAAGCCGCGCGCGGCAACCGTAAAGAGATGATTCAAAAAATCCTCTCTGAAATCGAAGGGCGTTTGCAAGAAGCGGGGATTCCGTGTCGCGTCAGTGGCCGTGAAAAACATCTGTACTCTATTTATTGCAAAATGGTGCTTAAAGAGCAGCGTTTTCACTCGATCATGGATATCTACGCTTTCCGCGTGATCGTTCATGATTCTGACACCTGCTATCGTGTACTCGGTCAGATGCACAGCCTATACAAACCGCGTCCGGGGCGCGTCAAAGATTATATTGCCATTCCAAAAGCGAACGGATATCAATCTTTGCATACCTCAATGATCGGCCCGCACGGCGTACCGGTTGAAGTGCAAATCCGCACCGAAGACATGGACCAGATGGCGGAAATGGGTGTTGCGGCACACTGGGCTTATAAAGAGCACGGTGAAACCAGCACGACCGCGCAAATTCGCGCCCAGCGCTGGATGCAAAGTCTGCTTGAACTCCAGCAAAGCGCCGGTAGCTCATTTGAATTTATCGAGAGCGTTAAATCCGATCTCTTCCCGGATGAGATTTACGTTTTCACGCCAGAAGGGCGCATTGTCGAACTGCCTGCTGGCGCAACGCCGGTCGACTTCGCTTATGCAGTGCATACCGATATTGGTCATGCCTGCGTGGGCGCACGCGTCGACCGCCAGCCGTATCCGCTGTCGCAGCCACTCACCAGCGGCCAGACGGTTGAAATTATTACCGCACCGGGCGCTCGCCCGAATGCCGCATGGCTCAACTTTGTTGTCAGCTCAAAAGCACGCGCCAAAATCCGCCAGTTGCTGAAAAACCTGAAACGTGATGATTCAGTCAGCCTTGGTCGTCGTCTGCTCAACCACGCGTTGGGCGGCAGCCGTAAGTTGGCCGAGATTCCGCCAGAGAATATCCAGCGTGAGCTTGAGCGTATGAAGCTCGCCTCGCTTGACGATCTGCTGGCTGAAATTGGTCTGGGTAATGCAATGAGCGTCGTCGTGGCGAAGAATCTGCAACAGGGCGATGCTTCCGTTGCACAACCCACCACGCAAGGCCACGGCCATCTGCCTATCAAAGGTGCAGATGGAGTGCTTATCACTTTCGCCAAGTGCTGCCGACCGATTCCTGGCGACCCGATCATCGCGCACGTTAGTCCTGGTAAAGGTCTGGTTATCCATCACGAATCCTGCCGTAACATCCGTGGCTATCAGAAAGAGCCTGAGAAGTTTATGGCCGTTGAGTGGGATAAAGAGACCGAGCAAGAATTTATCACCGAAATTAAGGTCGATATGTTCAACCACCAGGGCGCGCTGGCGAATCTGACGGCGGCGATTAACACGGCCTCTTCCAACATTCAGAGCCTGAACACGGAAGAAAAAGATGGTCGTGTTTACAGTGCGTTCATTCGTCTGACCGCTCGCGACCGCGTGCATCTGGCGAATATCATGCGCAAGATTCGCGTCATGCCGGACGTTATTAAAGTCACCCGTAACCGAAACTAGCATAATGAACTCAAACCGTTATGAGCGTATCTGTGAAATGCTCGCCAGACGTCAACCCGATCTGACCGTCTGCATGGAGCAAGTCCATAAACCTCATAACGTCTCTGCGATAGTGCGTACGGCGGACGCCGTTGGCGTGCATGAAGTCCACGCCGTTTGGCCGAGCAACCGCATGCACACTATGGTTTCGAGCGCCGCGGGTAGCAATAGCTGGGTGACGGTTAAAACACATCGCACCATTGCCGACGCGGTCTCACAACTGAAAGAAAGCGGCATGCAGATCCTGGCGACGCACCTTTCCGATAAAGCAGTCGATTTTCGCGAAATTGATTATACCCGCCCGACCTGCATTCTGATGGGTCAGGAGAAAACCGGGATCACGCAAGAAGCGTTAGATCTGGCGGATCAAGACATCATCATCCCGATGATCGGCATGGTGCAGTCGCTGAATGTCTCCGTGGCCTCTGCGTTAATTCTGTATGAAGCACAGCGTCAGCGTCAGAACGCAGGCATGTACGAACGCGAAAACAGCATGCTTCCTGAAGATGAACAGCAGCGTCTGTTGTTTGAAGGTGGCTATCCGGTGCTGGCTCGCGTGGCTAAGCAGAAGAAATTGCCTTATCCCCACGTCAATGCGCAGGGCGAAATCGAAGCCGATGCCGCATGGTGGTCCACAATGCAGTTTGCAGGGTAATCCATGAACGGCCATCTGCTTGATGCCATTCCGCTAAGCTCGTTAACGGGCGTGGGCGCGGCGCAAAGCAGCAAACTGGCAAAAATCGGTCTGCACACTGTACAAGATTTACTCCTGCACCTTCCCCTGCGTTACGAAGATCGCACTCAGCTTTACGCTATTGGCGATCTGCTTCCAGGCATTTATGCCACTGTGGAAGGTGAAGTCCTGAACTCCACCATCACCTTCGGCGGTCGTCGCATGATGACATGCCAGATCAGCGATGGTTCCGGAATTCTCACGATGCGGTTTTTCAATTTCAGCGCCGCGATGAAAAATAGCCTTGCCGCCGGACGGCGTGTGTTGGCGTATGGAGAAGCCAAACGCGGGAAGTACGGTGCGGAGATGATCCACCCGGAATACCGTGTTCAGGGCGATCTCAGTACCCCTGAATTACAGGAAACGCTGACACCGGTTTATCCCACGACGGAAGGCATCAAGCAGGCGACGCTGCGCAAGTTGACCGACCAGGCGCTTGAACTGCTCGAGACCTGCGCCATCGCCGAACTGCTGCCACCTGAACTGGCGCAAGGTATGATGAGCCTGCCGGAAGCGATTCGCACACTGCATCGCCCACCGCCATCCTTACAGCTGAGCGATTTAGAGAGCGGCCAACATCCGGCGCAGCGGCGGCTTATCCTTGAAGAATTACTGGCACATAACTTGAGCATGCTGGCGCTTCGCGCTGGTGCACAACGTTTTCATGCACAACCTCTTCCCGCCCGTGATGATTTAAAAGATAAGCTGCTGGCCTCCCTGCCGTTCAAACCCACTAACGCTCAGGCGCGAGTGACTGCGGAGATCGAACGCGATATGGCGCTCGACGTGCCAATGATGCGCCTGGTTCAGGGTGACGTGGGTTCAGGTAAGACACTGGTCGCCGCCCTGGCTGCGTTGCGCGCCATTGCGCATGGTAAGCAGGTCGCGTTAATGGCTCCGACCGAACTGCTGGCCGAACAGCATGCGAATAACTTCCGCAACTGGTTTGCACCGCTTGGTATTGAAGTCGGCTGGCTTGCCGGGAAGCAGAAAGGCAAAGCGCGTGTGGCACAGCAAGAAGCCATCGCCAGCGGTCAGGTACAGATGATTGTCGGCACTCACGCCATTTTCCAGGAGCAGGTACAGTTTAACGGCCTTGCACTGGTGATCATCGATGAGCAGCACCGTTTTGGCGTGCATCAACGCCTGGCATTGTGGGAGAAAGGACTTCAACAGGGTTTTCACCCGCATCAGCTGATCATGACCGCCACGCCTATCCCACGCACCCTGGCGATGACTGCCTATGCCGATCTGGACACCTCAACTATCGACGAATTGCCGCCTGGCCGTACGCCGGTCACCACCGTAGCCATTCCGGATACCCGTCGCCACGAAATCATCGAGCGTGTCCGCAACGCCTGCACTCAAGAGGGCCGTCAGGCTTATTGGGTGTGTACTTTGATTGAAGAGTCCGATCTGCTTGAAGCTCAGGCCGCAGAAGCGACGTGGGAAGAGCTCAAGCTAGCGCTTCCCGAGCTGAATGTCGGGCTGGTTCATGGCCGAATGAAACCTGCTGAAAAGCAGGCCGTGATGCAGGCATTCAAACAGGGCGAGCTGCATTTGCTGATCGCCACTACAGTTATCGAAGTCGGCGTGGATGTACCCAATGCCAGTCTGATGATCATCGAAAACCCGGAACGTCTGGGTCTTGCGCAGCTCCACCAGCTGCGTGGCCGCGTCGGACGTGGCGCGGTGGCCTCCCATTGCGTCCTACTCTTCAAATCACCGCTTTCCAAAACGGCACAAATGCGCTTGCAGGTGCTTCGCGACAGCAACGATGGATTTGTCATTGCGCAAAAGGATCTTGAGATCCGTGGTCCTGGCGAATTATTAGGAACGCGTCAGACAGGTAACGCTGAATTCAAAGTTGCGGATTTATTGCGCGATCAGGCCATGATCCCAGAGGTTCAGCGCCTCGCACGTCACATTCATGAACGTTATCCCGCTCAGGCCGTCGCATTAATTGAGCGCTGGATGCCGGAAACCGAGCGTTATTCCAACGCCTAATAAACACTGACAGAAACAGTTTGTATAATTTATAAATGCAATCGTTTGCTTTTACCATCCGGTCAGATAAAATGCCCGCTTTTCCACCGTGGGATTGCCGCCGATGTCCGTTAACGCCGTAGAGTCTCCTGATGCGCAACCGATTGCGAAGACTCATCATAATAGTGAATTAATCTACCGTCTCGAAGATCGCCCCCCGCTGGCGCAAACGCTGTTTGCCGCGAGCCAGCATTTGCTGGCGATGTTCGTGGCCGTTATCACGCCTGCACTGTTGATCTGTCAGGCGCTCGGTTTACCGGCACAAGACACGCAGCACATCATCAGCATGTCGCTCTTCGCTTCCGGCGTGGCATCCATTATTCAGATTAAAGCCTGGGGTCCGGTAGGGTCGGGGTTACTGTCGATTCAGGGCACCAGCTTTAACTTCGTTGCGCCACTGATCATGGGCGGAACTGCACTGAAAACTGGCGGTGCGGATGTCCCGACAATGATGGCTGCTCTGTTCGGTACATTGATGCTGGCAAGCTGCACGGAGATGGCGATCTCCCGCGTTCTGCATCTGGCGCGTCGCGTGATTACGCCGCTGGTATCCGGCGTAGTGGTGATGATTATCGGTCTGTCGCTGATTCAGGTCGGCCTGACGTCTATCGGTGGCGGCTATGCGGCGATGAGCGACCATACCTTTGGCGCACCGAAAAACCTGCTGCTGGCGGGTGTCGTGCTGGCAATTATTATCCTGCTCAACCGCCAGCGTAACCCGTACCTGCGCGTTGCGTCGCTGGTGATTGCTATGGCGGCCGGTTACCTGATGGCGTGGGCGCTGGGCATGCTGCCGGAAAACACCGCACAGACCGACAGCCCGCTGATCATGGTCCCCACGCCGTTGTACTACGGCTTAGGCATTGACTGGAACCTACTGCTGCCGCTGATGCTGGTGTTCATGATTACTTCGCTGGAAACCATCGGCGATATCACCGCGACGTCTGACGTATCCGAACAGCCAGTCTCAGGCCCGCTGTATATGAAACGTCTGAAAGGCGGTGTGCTGGCGAATGGTCTGAACTCGTTTGTCTCCGGCGTATTTAATACGTTCCCGAACTCCTGCTTTGGTCAGAACAACGGCGTGATTCAGCTCACCGGTGTCGCCAGCCGCTATGTTGGCTTTGTCGTCGCACTGATGCTGATTGTGCTCGGCCTGTTCCCGGCGGTAAGTGGCTTCGTGCAGCACATTCCGGAACCGGTTCTGGGCGGTGCGACGCTGGTGATGTTCGGTACAATTGCGGCATCTGGCGTGCGCATTGTGTCACGCGAACCACTGAACCGTCGGGCGATCATGATTATTGCGCTGTCTCTGGCCGTCGGTCTGGGCGTGTCTCAGCAGCCTCTGATCCTGCAGTTTGCGCCTGACTGGGTGAAAAACCTGCTCTCCTCTGGCATCGCCGCAGGTGGTATCACGGCAATTGTTCTGAACCTCGTCTTCCCGCCTGAAAAGAACTGATCCCCATCACGGCAGGCCTCAGCGCCTGCCGTGAAACCGAATTACACCATTCCTGCCTTGAGGATTGCGCATAAATCGTGCATAACTCCTTTATGTGCGTTTGACGGGATGGAAGACCATGAAATTTATTGGAAAGCTGCTGATCTGGATTTTGATTGCGGTACTGATCGCAATCCTGGCACTTTATGTCCTCGTGCAGACCCGATGGGGCGCGGCTCAGGTAAGCAGTTGGGTTACGGTGAATACCGATTACGAACTCAATTTCGACCAGATGGATCATCGTTTTTCCTCTCCTTCACACATCATTCTGGAAAACGTCACTTTTGGTCGGGATGGCAAACCCGCCACGCTGGTGGCAAAGAAAGTCGATATTGGCTTGAGCAGCCGACAAATCACCGATCCGCTGCATATGGATACCATCACCCTGCACGACGGTACCTTGAATCTCTCCCCGCAGACTGCGCCGCTCCCCTTCCAGGCTGACCGCCTGCAGTTGAATAACATGGCGTTTAACAGCCCGAATACACAGTGGGATCTCAGTGCACAAAAGGTCACCGGCGGCGTCAGCCCCTGGCAACCTGAAGCGGGCAACGTGCTGGGCAAAAAGGCCCAAATCCAGATGAGCGCCGGATCGCTGACGCTTAATGGCGTTCCCGCCAGCAACGTGCTGATTCAGGGCGAGCTGAACGGCGATGAAGTGGTGTTGAGCACCGTCGGCGCAGACATGGCGCGCGGTTCGCTGACCGGAACCGCACGGCGCAACGCCGACGGCGGCTGGGTTATCGACACGATGCGTCTGAACGACATTCGTCTGCAAAGCGAAAAATCACTGATGGATTTCTTTGCACCGATTACCACGTTGCCGTCATTGCAAATTGGTCGTCTGGAAGTGACCGACGCGCGCCTCCAGGGGCCGGACTGGGCAGTGACCGACCTCGACCTGAGTTTGCGCAACCTGACCCTCAGCAAGGGTGACTGGCAGAGCCGGGACGGGCGTTTATCCATGAACGCCAGCGAGTTTATCTACGGTTCGCTGCATCTTTTTGACCCGATTCTGAATGCCGAATTTGCGCCGCAAGGCGTGGCGCTGCGCCAGTTCACCTCCCGCTGGGAAGGCGGCATGGTGCGCACCTCCGGCAACTGGCTACGCAACAGCAAAGCGTTAGTGCTCGACGATGTTGCCGTTGCCGGGCTGGAATACACCCTGCCGCAGAACTGGAAAAACCTGTGGATGGACCCGCTTCCGGAATGGCTCAACGGCGTTACCTTGAAAAAATTTGGCCTGAGCCGAAATCTGGTTATCGATATCGACCCCGCCTTCCCGTGGCAAGTCACGTCACTTGACGGCTACGGCGCAAATCTCCAGCTGGCGAAAGACCGCCAGTGGGGTGTATGGGGCGGCAATGCGACATTCAACGGTGCAGCCGCCACCTTTAACCGCGTGGACGTGCGCCGTCCGTCGCTCGCACTGGCGGCCAACGCGTCGACGGTCAATATCACTGAACTGAGCGCATTTACTGAGAAAGGTATTCTGGAAGCCACGGCGGCGGTTTCGCAACTGCCGCAACGCCAGACAACGATCAGCCTGAACGGACGCGGTGTGCCGCTGAATATATTGCAGCAATGGGGCTGGCCTGTGCTGCCGATCAGTGGTGATGGCAACATCCAGCTAACCGCCAGCGGAAGCGTGCAGGATAAAGCGCCGCTGAAACCGACGGTGAACGGGAAGCTGAAGGTGGTGAATATGGATAAACAGCAGATTCAGCAAACGATGGCGGGCGGGGTGGTTTCGACGGTTGCGGCGGCGGAGCCAGCTGTTACCCCCTCACCCTAGCCCTCAAGGGACTGTGCGGTCTTTACCCCCAAACCGTAGGCCCGGTAAGCGCAGCGCCGCCGGGCAATTTCAGGCTCAGATGCCAACAACAAAGCCGGGTGGCGGCTCCGCCTTACCGGGCCTACAAAACCATATCCCCAAACTGTAGGCCCGGTAAGCACAGCGCCACCGGGCAATTTCAGGCTCAGATGCCAACAACAAAGCCGCGTGGCGGCTCCGCCTTACCCGGCCTACAAAACCATATCCCCGAACCGTAGGCCCGGAAAACGCAGCGCCACCGGGCACTTTCAGGCGCAGATGCCAACAAAAAAGCCGGGTGGCGGCTCCGCCTTACCCGGCCTACAAAACCAAATCTACCACCGTACAAATCCCCTCGCCCCTTTGGGGAGAGGGTTAGGGTGAGGGGAAAGCATCACAGATGAATAATCACCTCACTCCCCTGCGCTTTCACCACCACGCCCCATTCGCTGCCCGCATGTGACCCGCCTTTGACGCCCGAGATCTGCTGCACGTTGCGCAAACAGATTGACCAGTCCTGCGCGTTGCCTTCACCTCTGACCGTCACCGTATCCCCCTGGCGAGACACTGTCAGCGTAAACACCACCGAGCCGTCTGCCGCAGGGATTTCACTCACCGCCGTGCACCCGTCAGTCAGGTTAAACAACTGGAATGCCGTGCCTTCATGCCAGGCGTAATCTGGCTTCTGACTGTTGTTGCCGAGCGCCAGCAGGGTATTTTCGCGCACATACACCGGCAGGCTCTGGAAGTCGTGCTGCTGCTTATGCCAGCGGTTACCCTGCACTTCGTCGTTATGCCACAGGTGCGTCCAGCGCCCTTCTGGCAGATAGAACTGCACGTCGCCCGCCTCGCTAAACACCGGAGCCACCATCATCGCGTCGCCGAGCATGTACTGCCGGTCCAGATAATCGCACGCCGGATCGTTCGGGAATTCGAGCATCATCGCACGCAGCATCGGCGTACCCACTTCGCGGGCCAGCGCCGCCTGGCGATACAGGTACGGCATCATCCGGCATTTCAGCTGGGTGAAGTGGCGCACCACGTCGCAGGACTCATCATCGTACGCCCACGGCACACGGTAGGATTTGCTGCCGTGCAAGCGGCTATGGCTGGAGAACAGCCCGAAGGCGCACCAGCGTTTATACACATGCGCAGGCGCGGTGTTCTCGAACCCGCCGATATCGTGGCTCCAGAAGCCAAAGCCCGACAGACCAATCGACAGCCCGCCACGCAGACTTTCGGCCATCGACTCGTAGTTGGCGTAGCAGTCTCCACCCCAGTGCACTGGGAATTTCTGCGCGCCAACTGACGCGGAGCGCGCAAACAGTACCGCTTCCTCTTCGCCGACAGTCTCTTTCATCACATCCCACACCAGCTCGTTATAGATATAGGCGTAGTGGTTGTGCATTTTCTGCGGATCGGAACCGTCGTGCCACAGCACGTCGGTCGGGATACGCTCACCGAAGTCAGTTTTGAAGCAATCCACGCCAATATCGACCAGCCCTTTCAGCTTGTCGGCGTACCACTGACATGCTTCCGGATTAGTAAAATCATAGATCGCCAGACCCGGCTGCCATTTATCCCACTGCCACACGGAGCCATCCGGGCGTTTAAGCAGATAGCCTTTCTCTTTTAACTCTTTGAATACCGGAGATTTCTGGCCAATATACGGGTTGATCCATACGCAAACTTTCAGCCCCTTTTCCTTCAGGCGGCGGATCATCCCTTCCGGGTCCGGGAAGGTCACCGGATCCCACTCGAAGTCGCACCACTGGAAGGCTTTCATCCAGAAACAGTCGAAGTGGAAGACGTGCAGCGGCAGATTGCGTTCCGCCATGCCGTCGATAAAACTGTTCACCGTCGCTTCATCGTAGTTGGTGGTAAACGAGGTAGTGAGCCACAGGCCAAACGACCACGCAGGCGGCAGCGCCGGGCGGCCGGTGAACTGCGTATAGCGATTCAAAACGTCTTTCGGCGTCGGGCCGTCGATCACAAAATATTCCAGAAACTCGCCTTCCACGCTGAACTGCACTTTGGAGACTTTCTCCGAGCCGACTTCAAACGAGACGTTTTCGGGATGGTTTACCAGCACGCCGTAGCCACGGTTGGTCAGGTAGAACGGAATGTTTTTGTACGACTGTTCGGTGCTGGTACCGCCATCGCGGTTCCAGGTTTCAACCGTCTGGCCGTTGCGCACCAGGGCGGTAAAGCGCTCGCCGAGGCCATACACCGCTTCACCGACGCCCAGATCCAGGCGCTCGAACATATAGTTGCTGTCAGTATTTCCGTCCTGCACGTAGCCGTTGTTTTTCAGTTGGCTGCCAGTGATACGTTGCCCATCGCGCAGGAAATCCAGCGCCCAGAACTCCCCTTTAGTGACGCGCACGCTGATGTTGCCGCTTTTCAGTTCGGCAAATTCCGCCGTGTTTTCAATCTGCACGTTGACGTCTTTAAGGACATTGAGCGGATAGTGTGGGCCGTTGTCCAGCGCGCCCTGGAAATGCTCGATGCGCACCCCGACGATGCCTTCTTGCGGCGAGAACAGGCGAACCGTAAACATCAATGTGTCGAGCTGCCAGGTGCGTTCGCGTACATCGCGCGGCGCAACGTATACCACGAGGTCATTGCCCTGCTGCTCCACATCGAACACCTGCACCGGGTAAGTCACATTCAGACCCGGTTGGATTAGCCAGTTTCCGTCACTGATTTTCATACTTTCATCCTCTTAGTTCTGCAATTCTTTGCTGACCGGCAGAGTCTCGAACTCATGCTGGTTGCGACGCGCACCTTGCGCCAGCTCGCCCATAATTTTGGTCAGGAACGGGGTTTTCAGCGTGTAATAGCGTTTGGCGATAATTGCGCTCAGCACGTAACAGATCGCCGGGGCCAGGGTGAACAGACCAATGATGATGCTGATGGTGGTGCTGTTCTGGGTTTTGGCTGCGGCATCGTAGCCACCGCCGGCCAGCATCCAGCCAATCAACGCGCCGCCCAGCGCCAGGCCGAGTTTCAGGACAAACAGCGTGCCAGCAAAACTAATCCCGGTCAGGCGTTTGCCGTTGGTCCATTCGCCGTAATCGACGGTGTCGGACATCATCACCCACTGGATTGGCGTCACCAGCTGGTGCAGCACACCGATCACGAAGATAAAGCTGAACATCATGAACGTGGCATGCATCGGCACGAAGAACATCGCCACACTCGCCACCGCCAGCAGGGCGTTGGTCCACCAGAAGATGCTGACTTTGCATTTCCAGTCGGTGAGCGGTTTAGCGAGCGCAGAGCCGATCAGGTTGCCGACGCAGTAGGTGGTGAGGAACGAGACGAAGATTTCTGGCGAGCCGATAATCCAGGTGCAGTAGTACATCATTGCGCCGCCACGCACGCAGACTGCGAGAATGTTGAGGATGGTGAGCACGCCGACGACACGCCACTGGTCGTTGTGCCAGATGTCGCGCAAGTCTTCACGCATGGAAGTGGTGCTCGGCGGCACCTGGATGCGTTCTTTGGTGGTGAAGAAGCAGAACGCCAGCATCAGGAATGCGACGACCGACAGCACGGCGATCCCGCCCTGGAAGCCAAAAGCTTTGTCTTCGCCGCCAATCAGTTTCACCAGCGGCATCATCAGCACTGTAGAGAGCATGCCGCCTGCCGTCGCCAGCACAAAGCGCCAGGATTGCAGGGAGATGCGCTGCGTCGGATCGTTGGTAATCACGCCGCCGAGGGCGCAGTAAGGGATGTTCACCACGGTGTACAGCAGGGTCAGCAACGTGTAGGTAATGGCGGCATAGATCATTTTGCCGTGCAGGCTGAGGTCCGGCGTGGTGTACGCCAACACGCAGACGATGCCAAACGGGATGGCACCGAACAGAATCCACGGACGGAATTTCCCCCAACGACTACGAGTACGGTCAGCGAGCAGCCCCATGCACGGATCGGAAATCGCATCTAGCGCACGCGCCAGCAGGAACATGGTGCCGACAAATCCGGCGGGGATACCGAAAATATCGGTATAAAAAAACATCATATACAACATGACGTTATCAAAGATGATATGGCTTGCGGCATCACCCATGCCGTAGCCAATCTTCTCCTTAACAGACAATATTTCGCTCATTATTTTTTATCCTTGGACGCTGTAGGGGCGCTGAGACCGGTTTCAGATGTTGTAAACGATCCCCGGTGGGGCGGATATTCTGTTTTCTGGTTAGCTGCTTACGTTTCTTCTCTTTTGTGATCGCCGTAGAAGTTGCAGAAAAAATCTAACCTGAGGATTTTCTTAGGATTTAAGTGAAAGGGGATAATTCAGGTCAAGGAAGGATGAAAAAACTGTGCGAAATGATGTGGTAAATGCCTGAAAGTAGCTATAATGCGCACCGCCTCCATGTAGCAATCGAGGCGCGGAAGATCGTCATCTCCGGTGAGGTGGCTGGATTTCAAATCCAGTTGGGGACGCCAGCGTTCCCGGGCAGGTTCGACTCCTGTGATCTTCCGCCAAATATCGTCTCGCCATGTCCGACAAAGTCATTTAAACCCATTATTTACAGCAAGTTATCTAATGGCGTCATCCGTATCAGTCCGAGGGGATCTCCCTAAATCCACGAAAAATATGTATAGTAGTGTGTATAATTTTTTTATACACAGATTTCACTTATACACATGCCACTTACAGACATACAAATCCGACGCGCTAAGGCACAAGACAAGCCCTACACCCTCAATGATGGACAAGGCTTATCCTTGCTCATAAATCCCGACGGGAGCAAAGGATGGAGGTTCCGCTACCGGTTTGCAGGAAAAGCCCGGTTAATGTCATTTGGTTCCTACAGTCTCGTCTCGCTTGCAGAGGCACGCGACAAACGCGAGACAGCACGCAAGCAGGTGGCAAATGGCATTGATCCAGTCGAAGAACGCAAAGCTCAAAAGCTCGCACAGCAGCTCTCAACAGAAAACTCATTCGAAGTTATATGCCGGGAGTGGCACACAAATAAAGCAGATCGTTGGACGGTGGCTTACCGCGAAGAAATCATTAAGACATTTGAGCAAGATGTTTTTCCGTACATTGGTAAGCGCCCCATTAGTGAGATAAAACCACTGGAACTGCTTGAAGTGCTGCGACGAATAGAGAAGCGTGGAGCACTAGAGAAAACACGTAAGGTGCGTCAGAGGTGCGGTGAGGTTTATCGCTACGCAATCATAACTGGCCGTGCTGAGTACAATCCTGCTCCTGATTTAGCTATCGCTCTGGCCGTTCCTAAGCAAAAGCACCATCCATTTTTATCCGCCGAAGAGTTACCTCATTTTGTTAGAGATCTTGAAGCGTATACCGGCAGCATCATCACAAAAAATGCGACTAAGATTGTTATGCTAACTGGCGTAAGAACTCAGGAGATGCGCTTTGCTACGTGGGAAGAAGTAGACCTTGAAAAGGGGATATGGGAAATACCGGCAGAACGAATGAAAATGCGCAGACCGCACATTGTGCCTTTAACAACTCAGGTAATCGAACTCTTCAAACAACTCAAGCCTATTACTGGCCATTATCCTTATATTTTTATTGGTAGAAACAATCGCAGCAAACCAATTTCGAAAGAAAGCGTATCACAAGTAATTGAATTGCTTGGTTACAAAGGTCGTGCTACAGGTCACGGATTTAGACATACAATGTCGACAATTTTACATGAAAAAGGTTTTGATACTCAGTGGATTGAATTACAATTAGCCCATATAGATAAAAACTCGATACGAGGGATCTATAATCATGCTCTTCATATAGAAAACAGAAGAAAAATGTCACAGTGGTATGCAGATTATTTATATTCTGAGGTGAATTATGGATAATAGAAAAATAGAAAAAATACTAAGAAAAAACAGAATTATTAATGCACGATTTGCAGGTTATTTTGCAAGCTTCACAAGTTTGTGGAACGCATTATTTGCTCCTATTATCATTGGTCTTGGTGTGTCGTATGTTTTTCAAAAAAAAGATATCACCAATGGAATAAGTGATTTCTTTTTTATAGCATGCATAATGTTTTTCATTCTCCATTTGATCCTTGCATGGGGTGCTAAATATTTGGACAAAAAAGATGACTCTACAATCGAGCTTGGTGAATTAACAAAAGAATATAATGATAGAGTAAGTGAGATTGAGATAATTCGTGAGAGAATGGTACATGAAGACAAATTATCTACCACTCAAAAACTTGTTATTTATTTAACAACATTGCAAGTTAATAGTCACATTCGTAAGATTCTTATTGCGAATAAAGAGAAAAAATTGACTCTTGCAGATTTCCCTATTGATACTGCAAGTTTTTTTTCGACCGTTCTAGGCTATTTATCCAGAAACAGAGAAACACTATTTAGTTACAAGAGTGAGTCAAAGTTTAATATTGCCCTTTACATCTACAACAAAGAAACAAATCATTTAGAAGTCATATCTAGAATATGTGATGATAGAATTACCAAGAAAAACAGGGCTTGGAAACCTGGATTTGGCCACGTTGGTTTGACTTATTTACATAAAGAATTAAAGATATGCCCTGACATTACTAAAAGTAATGAGTTAAAAATATCTAATCCTGCTGATAGGAAGAATTATTGTTCATTTCTTTCAGTTCCTATTCTTGCCTATCAGCAAAATTCCAATGAAGAAGAATGCCTTGGGGTTCTTGTTCTAACAAGCGCCCTGCCTGACCAATTCTCGCTTGAGAGGGACCGCGATTTCCTTTTGAATCTTAGTTCATTAATAGCAATATATTCAGAAGTCATTTACAAAATGTATGTAGATACACCAACAAATTAACGTCAAACTTCAGTGGCAATCGCTCAAGTTTTGTGCTATAAGTTATTGTATATCGAATGCTGTTGTCGATATTTAGATAGGAGGGCTAATGATGGAAAAGCTCAGATACGCAAAGTTGTCAAATCCAAAGGGTAACGAAGCCGATGGTTACTCAGTTAATAATGACTTTGAAAAAGTTTATTTAAAATATGAAGCCCAAGGATTATTTAATCAAGTTGATGCAATGATGGATGACTGGATAGATAATCGAGTACAAACTAAAGAGGCTCATATTTTTAAAGATATAAAAAAGCATCATTTAATAAACAAATGACTTTATAACGGGGAGCCGAAGGCTCCCTTTTTTTTAAAAAAAAATAAATATTAGATATTACTCCACTACGACATCAAAGATTATTAGATAAAAATTCACTCAACCGTTGAACTAAATATTATCTACACACTAATATTTAATTGAATGGCATTCGTTATGTGTGTTAAACCTTTTGAGTCGCTGAAGATTTAAATATCTAGTAATGCTTTCTCAGCGCGCAATGCTCTCCCCGCCACGCCTGCCCGCTTAAGAGGTCGCTTTTAATGCAGGTGCAATAACGGTCTCAGGGCTCGCCAGTGCTGACGCTGGCGGGGCATTAGGTTTCGGTAAAACGCATGCAAAACCATGCACCTTACGCATGCATGGCTTTTTTAGATAAAAATGACGGGATTTTCGGGGATTTTTTGACGGGCTACTGCGCGACCAGTTCTGTCCGCTTGCGGGTGAGATTAAGGTTCTGTGCAGGTGTGAATTTTTCGCGATTATCATCCCGTGAAGCCGCGTCAGGCCTGAATCCGATGGACGTTAAAATGTCATTATCCTGTGCGGAATAATTAATTTTTTCACCGGCGGCCAGCCAAACATTTAGTGCCTCGCGCAAATAGTCGACCGAGTGCTGCATGGCGCAGTACTGAACGGCGGGATGTTGCCCGGAATAATTCATCAGCTCAGGTGCAAGGGCTGCGGCCAGCTCCGCCCCATGCGCCTGCATAAAATCATTCAGCCGGTTATGGATGCTGATACGCTGCACCTCCTCATGCGACCGGATATAGCGACCGGCAGCCTGATTAATTTCCCATTTCTTTACCCCAATAATATCGCGCAGCGTTTGCAGGCTCCGCCCGCTGTGACTGTCACCGTCAAGCTGTTCGCGGTATGCCTGTTCGGCCTGCGTCAGTTCTTCCCTGCGTTGCAGCCAGGCGGATTTGTTTGCCTGACAGGCCTCAAAGGCTTTCTGTAGCGTCAGTGTGGTCACGTAAGTTTCTCCTGATGACTGGTCATGCTTAAGCGCCAGCACGGTTAACGATGGCCGCCGGAGCGGGTGCAGGAATGACCGGCTCTGTCGCCGGTGAACGGATAACCCCGTCAACGGATTCAAGCGTGCGGAAGGTTGCCGAGCACTCGATATTCACGCACTGGTGATAGCGCTGTTTGACGTTCTCAGACAGATAGCGACTGGTACGGGCGTGCGCACCGGTTTTGCAGAACGGACAGTGAAACATACTTATGCCCCCGCCTTAGTTTTGTCATGTTCAGCCAGCTTTTGGGCGAGCATGTTTCGCTTAAGTGGACTGCGTAACAGTTCCATATCCACGCCGGTAATCTCTGGCCGCTGCATACCCGTCACGGATAAAACCGGCTCCTGTTTCATATCGAAGTGATACAGACTGCCCTGACGGTTGAGGGCATCACGCAGTTCACCGATGGCGACAGATTGCGGTGCGCTTTCCCCCTTCATTTCCAGGGCACGAATGCGCAGCAGGAAAGCGCGAATGAGCGCGACGGGAACAGCGTTGATAGCCTTAACCCATTCCGCCCCGGCGTAAGCGGTAAACGCTTCGCCATGCGCAGATCGATAATTATTGCCGGTGGAGCAGGCATTCAGCATGGCACGACTCCGGTCAGTCTCCAGCTCCACAATCAGGCCGGTGAACTCGTCGGCCAGCTCCCGACTGGCGATACGCTTGCTGTGCTCCGCTTTCATTTCAGGAGTGAGATTACCGCGCAGGGTACGAAAGCGACTGCGCCAGTCCTGTTCCGCCTCTGCGCTCTCATCGAGAGCTGTCTGTCGCTCCTGCTTACAGCGTTCAATTGATGTATCAATCTCTTTCAGCTTTTCCATGCTGGCTGTATGGGTGTCTCTGGCCGCAGTGAATACGGTCAGTTTAGCGGTGATGTGCTTCTCGCTTTCCGCGTTCTGTTTAGCGACAACGTTCTGCAGGGCAGAAATGACTGTTTCGGGTTTCATGTTCAGGCTCTCCGTATGTTCAACCTGAAATGATTCTGCCCTTCATCACACAACATCTCGATTCATTGCGGTTGTGGCAGTTCTGGCACAAGCAAGGGGGTAAAACCCGGCTGGCCAGAAAAAGGTCGAAGGAAAACCCTCTCTCTGTTTGTTTTTTTACTGATAACTATTCACCACTGTTCACCTTTAATAAAAATATAAGTAATACAGTATGTTAAAGGGTGAACAGTTGAGGGACTGACTGTTCACCGTCTGTTCACCACTGTTCACCGGCTTCCTGTTCAGCTGAATTTTTGACTTAGACTTTTTTTGTATTAATAAATTAAAAACAACCACAAAAATGAATAATAGATAGTGCAATCAGGTGCAACCAAATGCCAGCATATACAATAGCTTTGCCAGTGTTTGCCATTCACCTGTTAACAATTTGTTGTGCATTGAGTCGGTGCAAAATGACTTGTTGCCCTGAGAGAAAATATTCACAAAATAGAGAGCTACCCGAGGCCGGACGGACACGACCGGCACTGTATGGACTTTATGAGGTAGCCCGATGCACACCGCTTTTTCTTCCCCGTCTTCTGCGCCAGTCGCCCCACCAGTGCCGTTTCCTGACGCCGTTCAGGAGCGCTTTATTCGCCTGCCCGAAGTGATGCACCTGTGCGGTTTGTCCCGTTCGACGATTTATGACCTCATCAGCCGGGAGGCTTTCCCGAAACAGATCTCACTGGGCGGTAAAAATGTGGCGTGGGCGCAGTCAGAAATTACCGCATGGATGGCCGAGCGGATCGCCGACCGTAACCGGGGCTGTGACGCATGATGATGGCCGTTCTTCTGAAAGCCCCTTTTTCTGGCTTGCTTCCGTTCGCCGTTTCCAGGTATAGTTTTCCCGCTGTCGCAAAATCGATAGCCGGGATTTGCAGCCCGTGTAACTTATTGGCGACACAACACGCGCCAAGCGTGTTTTTTTATGTCGTTGCTCAGACACACCTATTTTTCGGGCTGTGGTGTTTTCACCGTTGCTCCTGTCAGATAATGGTGGTCCGGGCGGGGCAGCCTTCGGGCTGGCCGGTTTCCAATAAGGCCGGTACTGCAAACCCCGTCCGGGCTACCACCCATGAGATTTGCAGCTCTGGTGGTGGCGATAACCGCTACTTATTGGAGGTTGCCCTTATGGCTACGATCCTCACCCCGTCACACCCGCAATTTGTCTTCGTGTTTGCCGCTGTTCGCCGCGCAGACCGTAAACCCCGTATCTGTATGCTCCGCATCGTGGCTGGTGATGAACACGCCGCACGTCTTTCCCTTGTTCGTGATTACGTCCTCTCGTTTGCTGGCCGTCTGCCGGTTGCGGAGGTGCACGCATGAAACACACCACCCTCAGCATTAAAGAACTCGAATGCCTTGAGCACCTGCGCAACGTCGGCCACTTTGTCAGTGCCATGATGCAGGAGCAGGACTGCACTACCCTCCGTCGCGACCCCGCGCAGCAGTCGCAGCTTAACTCCGTGATTTACCTGATGACCGCCCAGCTCGACGGCGTGGTCGAACGCTGCAATCAGCGCTGGCTGGCCGGGGAGGGTAGCCTATGAAAAAGCCGTTACCGCCGGTATTACGCGCCGCCCTGTATCGTCGTGCCGTGGCCTGTGCCTGGCTGACCCTGTGCGAACGTCAGCACCGCTACCCGCAGCTCACCCTCGATACGCTGGAAAGTGCTATTGCCGCCGAGCTGGAAGGGTTTTATCTGCGCCAGCACGGCGAGGAAAAAGGCCGTCAGATTGCCTGTGCGCTGCTCGAAGATTTAATGGAAGCCGGGCCATTGAAAGCCGCGCCGTCGCTGTCCTTTCTGGGGATGGCCGTAATGGATGAACTTTGCGCCCGTCATATCGCCGCATCGGTTGTGCACTGAGGGAGAAAATAACCATGAAAATGAACGTAACCGAAACTGTAAAACAGGCGTGCGGCCACTGGCCGCGCATTCTCCCGGCGCTGGGTGTGAAAGTGATTAAAAACCAGCATCAGGCCTGCCCGGTATGCGGCGGCTCTGACCGCTTTCGTTTTGACGATAAAGAGGGGCGCGGGACGTGGTTCTGCAACCAGTGCGGCGCGGGTGACGGGCTTAAGCTGGTCGAAAAGGTGTTCGGTGTGTCGGCTTCCGAAGCCGCCGGGAAGGTGAGCGCCCTGACCGGCAGTTTGCCGCCGGTTGCTGAGGAAATTATCGCCGCTGCTGAGGCCGAAACCGACGCCAGCCGCAAAGCCGCTGCCACGCTTGCCGCCTCACTGATGGCGAAAACCCGCCCGGCCACCGGCAACCCCTACCTGACCCGGAAGGGCTTTCCGGCGCTCGACTGCCTGACGCTGACCACCACGCACAAAACCGGCGGCGTGACCTACCGCGCCGGTGATGTGGTCGTGCCGCTGCAGGACGAGTCCGGCGCACTGGTTAACGTTCAGCTTATTAACGCTGACGGTCTCAAACGCACCCTGAAAGGTGGTCAGGTGAAAGGGGCATGGCACCTTATCGACGGGAAAAAAGAGGCAGGAAAACGGCTGTGGATAGCGGAGGGCTATGCGACCGCGCTCACCGTGCATCACCTGACCGGTGAAACGGTTATGGTGGCGCTCTCGTCCGTGAACCTCCTTTCTCTGGCGAGCCTTGCCCGAAGTCAGCACCCGGCCTGTCAGATTGTTCTCGCTGCTGACCGTGACCTCAGCGGGAACGGCCAGATCAAGGCCGCAGCGGCCGCACAGGCCTGTGAGGGCACGGTTGCCCTCCCGCCGGTATTCGGTGACTGGAATGATGCCTTTATGCAGCAGGGTGAGGACGCCACGCGTAAAGCGATTTACGGTGCCATCCGGCCACCGGCACAAAGCCCGTTCGACACCATGAGCGAGGCGGAATTTACCGCCATGAGTACCAGTGAAAAGGCGATGCGGGTGCATGAGCATTATGGCGAAGCGCTGGCCGTGGACGCCAACGGCCAGCTCCTGTCCCGCTATGAAGCCGGGACGTGGAAAATTATCCCGCCGTCGGACTTTGCACGCGACGTGGCCGGGCTGTTCCAGCGCCTGCGCGCCCCGTTCTCGTCGGGGAGAATTGCCTCCTTGGTCGATACCCTGAAACTCATTATTCCCCAGCAGGCTGCACCGGCGCGTCGTCTGATTGGCTTTCGCAATGGCGTGCTTGATACCCTCACCAGTGTGTTCAGCCCACACAGCAAATCCCACTGGCTGCGCACCCTGTGCGACGTGGACTTTACCCCGCCGGTGGAGCGTGAAACGCTGGAAACCCACGCGCCGAACTTCTGGCGCTGGCTCGACCGTGCGGCCAGCGGCAACGCTGAAAAACGCGATGTGATTCTGGCAGCCCTGTTTATGGTTCTGGCGAACCGCTACGACTGGCAGCTCTTTCTCGAAGTCACCGGACCCGGTGGGAGCGGAAAAAGTATTCTGGCCGAAATTGCGACCCTTCTCGCCGGGGAGGACAACGCCACGTCAGCGACCATCGAGACGCTGGAATCACCTCGCGAGCGCGCGGCGCTGATTGGCTTCTCGCTGATACGCCTGCCTGACCAGGAGAAATGGAGCGGTGACGGCGCAGGACTTAAGGCCATCACCGGCGGCGATGCCGTGTCAGTCGACCCGAAATACCGCGACGCCTATTCGGCTTATATCCCGGCGGTGATTCTGGCCGTGAACAATAACCCGATGCGCTTCACCGACCGCAGCGGCGGCGTGTCCCGTCGCCGTGTCATCATCCACTTCCCCGAGCAAATCGCCCCGGAGGAGCGTGACCCGCAGCTTAAGGACAAAATCGCACGTGAACTGGCCGTGATCGTGCGCCAGCTTATGCAGCAGTTCAGCGACCCGATGACGGCACGTGCATTGCTCCAGTCGCAGCAGAACTCCGACGAGGCACTCAGTATCAAGCGCGACGCTGATCCGACCTTCGATTTTTGCGGCTATCTTGAGGCGCTGCCCGAGCCAGAGGGAATGTATATGGGGAATGCGAATATTGTCCCGCGACAGCCGCGCCTGTACCTGTATCACGCCTATCTGGTCTATATGGAGGCGCACGGCTACAAGAACACGCTCAGCCTCACCATGTTTGGCAAAGGCCTGTCATCAATGCTGAAAGAGTACGGCCTGAATTACGGCAAGCGGCGAACGAATCAGGGGATGCAGACTAATCTCGCGCTCAGGGACGAAAGCAACGCCGACTGGCTGCCAAAATGTGACGATCCGACAGCGAAATAACCTACCTCAGACCGGCATTGCCGGTCTTTTTGCATATGATAAAATTAAAATAATTCCATAGCATTGGTATAACCTCCATTAGCTTAATGGATTCTGCTTATTGAAAAATGTAATGACTTAGAGTTAAATATTGTTAATACTTAACCAATTAAAGAACGCATACCATGCAACCAGCAAGATGTTTTTTTCATAGTTTGTGTTTTGTTCCTCCAGATCCATTATCCTCAGGGATAAAAATATTCGGGTTTTCTGAGTTCCTAGCTTCGCTTGCACTTCTAGTTGTTATATTTACAGTAACGGATACTAGATACAAATTTCGTATTTCCATCGCCCCACTCCCACTTTACGTCATCACTTTTGCAATAATTGCACTAACTGGCATCATAAGTTTATTATCGGATGTTTGGAGCGCAAGTAAATGGTGGGTTCTTGACTCGAACTTTGATATAAAGATATTAACCCAAGCGACACTTGGATTCTGTTTTTTATTTTGTTTTATGCTATGGATATATTACGCCTTTCTTAAACCGCCTGTATTCAGCAAAAGAAACCAAATGAAATATATAAATGCATTGTACAAATACATTGCAAAAGGCGTTGAGCAGGAATTAGCCATAATAACTGACGAATTAGGTCGCTCGGCCAACTCATTAATAAAACATTCTGGCAAAGGAGATAGAGTAACTACGCAAATCGCCAATGATATTTTATACTTAATAGGAAATAAAAACTTTTGCAAAGTGCTTGTTGCTACATCACCACGTACTGCTACATATTTTTTCGTTAGCACAAATACTTTTAAAAACTATGATATTCCGCTCCATCAGTTTTCCGCAAACGTATCACAAGAAGTCATAAAAAATAAAAACTCTATAATTTACCACGAGGATAACGGATATTACTCTGGCTTAATGGGGGAGATCCAAGAATGGTCAAAAAGTTTTTATGGCAACTACCTACTAATCGACTCGCTTCAAATAGGGCATCTTTCTCCATTTGATTTCAATTACAAAACATTCCTAAGCTTTGATAATGAACAGTGGGATGCTTATTTTAGAGTTAGCCTTATATATTTAGAGGAAAGATTAAAAAGAGAAAACTTTATTGATACAAACCTAGTCCTAAATTCTGTGCTAGAAAGCATAAAGTACTGCACTCAAAATATGCACATGGTAGATAAAACAGATGATGAGATTAAGAAGAGCGAAGAGATAGAAAAATTACACTCATCAATAGATTTTATCGGCAAACTCTTTGACACCACAACAAAATTAAAAGCGAAAACCATTTATCAATATAGTGTTAGGAAAAGAAGAAAATATGTTTTTGATATACATTACTATATCTCAAGCGCTTTAATTGAGTTGTTATTTAAAGCTTCACTATGTCAAGCAGATAACTTCACTACTTGGCACATTCAAAATAATATTGTTTGGGATGGTATATTTTCAACCCATGAAGAATTTCCAGGCGAGTTTCATAAAATTACAATAAAAAGGACAATAAGAAGAATGTATGAAGAGCTTAAAAGCATTGAAAAATTTGCAAATTTCAAAAACACAAGAATCGCAGGGATTATATTAAATGTATTGGGATTATCCCCCGGCCCTTGTTTTGCGACAAGAAACGATAAAAGGCTTGCTCTGATCAAAAGCCTAACTCAGAAAATAATAAAAGAAAGATTTATAACTCTTCTAGAGCAACAACCTCAAGTTGCAGAAAGCATGTTCCCAAAGTGCATATCCTACGAACCGGAGAGAAAATGCCTAGTTAAGACTTACGCTGTCGGCATAAACAAAGAGGCCCCAAAGCATTATCTTTACCTTGATTAGATTAATACAGTGAACAGTAAAGTGTTCACTGTTCACCTACCATTCACCACATATCATTTTGAAAATTATAACAAAAATCACCTAGTGAACAGCGTGAACAGTTTTTCTAAAAAAAAGTTTTTTCTGTGTCTTAATGATGTTCATAAAACGAACGCTTTAGTCTATATGTATAGCTATGTGTATAAACCCGTTCTTGTGATTTGTTTTTTTACAATAAAATCAACGAATTGCAGAGGCTTTAGGACTCCTGTGATCTCCGCCAATAGTTTTCATTTTTTCTACATTTTCGCTAGACAAATATACTTATGCTCATATCATAAAATTGCCTGTTATTAAATTTTAGGGTTGAACATGGAAAGTCAAATAAGTATTAAAATTGATTATAATTCTGATCGAAAAAATCCAGAAGACATTTTCTCGGCAATGGCATTATATATTTCCGCACAAAAAAAATATGGTAATTTACTAGCTGACAGTTTAGATCTTGATGTTAAATATGAATTGATATTATCAGACATTGAAAAAGGCTCAATTAAATCTGTTCTAAATTCCATTGCAAATGGATTAGGTCAATTCATTAACGTTCAGTCAATGAGATTAATAAATGATCTTATCGATATAAATGAACTTGATTCTACTGAAAAAATAGAAGAACTAATCGAATTTCAGGAATCAAAAATAAAAGAAGAGTGTAATAAAATTTCACCTCACTTAGATAGAGTGAGATTTACAGAGGTAATTTCAGATATATCATCAGCAAATAAACTATTAGAGAAAGGGGAGAAGGTTGTAATAAATCATAAGACTGATTCAGATGATAATATTTACTATCTTAATACTGGAATGAGAGTTTCGGTTGATCCTGAAGAAATGCTAATAAAAGGCGATCATATAATAAACACCACAAAAGATTTTTTAGATATTATTAAACCAGTTAATTTTGGTGATTCACAATGGCTTGTTCGAAGTCGTACAACAGGAAAGCAATATCTTGCATTTATGGAAGATAAGACTTGGTTGAATCTATATCAAACTGGACAACTGCCTGTAATAACAGCAAAATATTGCATGATCGCAATTATAAGAATTGATGCTTTTAAAACAAAAAGAAAAACAGAAATAAAAAGAGCTGAAATCTTAAGAGTGATAAGCGTAATTTCAAGTGATGAGGTACAGAATGAGTTATTCTAAACATTTGAAAAGTCTTTTAGCTGCATACGCGTTCGTCATTGTTCCATTTTCACTTATGATTATAATTAAAGCATCTGAAAAAAAATGGCACGATATAATTTTAGCTAGTGACTGGTCGATTGCAAGTTTCATTATATTTGGACAATCTTTAACGTTTTTATCTTCGGCATTGATATCCACATCAAAAAATAAAAAGAGAGAGGGCTGGGAATGGTACATTGCAAAGGTTTTTCTGACAGGTATAGGTCCTAGCCTTGTCTTTTACACATTACTATTAGTAAAACCGTCTATTACTATTGGTATCGGGCAAATAGTTTTATTTATTTACGCATCATATAGGTTCTTTGTCGATGGTTTGGCAGCCAAAAAATTAGAACAAGATAGTTCCCCATGAATTTCAATTAACTATCTTTTTTTAGCCGCTCTAAACACGCCTCTTTCACCCACTTACTAAAATTCCCTTTCCCCGCAACTTTCTCGATCTGTTCCAATAGTTCATCATCGAAACGGATGTTCTTCATCGTGCTTTTGGTGCGGTCAAAATTTGGTTTCTTTTTTTCTTGCATGGTAGGTACCACTTAGGTTAGTTTATCTGCATGTGGTACCTACCACACGGATTTGGAATTCAAGCAACGCCCAGCAGTGTTGGAGCACTAAAGGGCGTCTAACCTCACCAACTATCAAGGAGTTGATTATGGCTGATTCGCATTCTACCCCAGACACCACCGACACCGGAACTGAGCGCACGATAATTGTGGGATATCGTCCAAATGTTCACGACAAAACCACGCCGAACATCATGCTTTCCGGCAAGTGGCTCCGTGCAGCAGGATTTGAAACCGGGCAACAGGTGACGGTGAAAGTCATGGACGGGTGCATTGTTCTGGTGGCGTACAGCGAGCAGGAGCAGAGGTTGCTGGACGAATTAAAGCAGGCGCAGGCGAAGTTGAAAGAGATTGAAGGGGCGTTGGCGATTACGCATTGAGATAAAGCAAAAAGAGCAACTTGTCAGTCTCGCTTACAAGTTCATCGCGCAAAATGTATTCCAGTTCAAGTGACTTAAAACAGGCTTACCGATCATTCAGTTGTTCGACTAAACCGAACAACTGGTCGCAACTTAGTTGCCGATGTCTCTGAATGTTCCCCCTCACCCTAACCCTCTCCCTCAAGGGAGAGGGGACCGATCGAGCCATTTCTTCAGCGATTTCACCGCTGAACAGGCTGAAAGGGCTCGCCGAATGAAATATCTCTGAAAGCTGCTCGCAGTATCGCCATTGCCTTATCAGGCTGGTTGCCAATTTTTGTCATACTTTTCATCGGGGATGCAATGGCCGTCACAGGCAGTCATTGCAATTATAAACCACAGCTTATATCCTTCGTTTTATAAGCTACAGCTTATCATGGACGAACGAATGTGGACGGTACTTCTCGGAAACGTATTTAAGCAATGGCTGCATGAGCAAGATGAAAGACTACAGGAAAAGGTGTTTGCTGACCTGCTCAATCTGCAAAACTACGGACCGCATCTTACCCGCCCATGGGCCGATTCGGTAAAAGGGTCCCGGCATAAGAATATGAAGGAGTTACGTATTCAATATTCAGGCCGTCCGATTCGCGCGTTATTTGCGTTCGATCCCGTCCGCCGGGCGATAGTGCTTTGTGCTGGCGATAAGCGTGGCGATAAACTCTTTTATGAACGACTGATCCGTATCGCGGATGATGAATTTTCAATTCACCTGGCAACCCTGGAGGCAACAAAATGAAGACCTTAAATGAAGTGATTGCTTCTCGCTCACCGGAAAGCCAAAAACGAATCAAAGAAATGGCCGACGAGATGATTCTGGAAACCGGTCTGCAAATGATGCGCGAAGAATTAAAGCTTTCTCAGAAGGCTGTCGCAGAAATAATGGGAATCAGCCAACCCGCAGTCACACAGCTTGAACAACGCGGTAATGAACTGAAAATTGCCACGCTTAAACGCTACATCGAAGCGATGGGTGGAAAACTGAGTCTGGATGTTGAGCTTCCAACCGGAAAGCGTGTGGCGTTTCATATTTAGATTTTTTCGTGCATCAACGCCGCATATTCCTCCCTCACCCTAACCCTCTCCCAAAGGAGAGGGAATCAAACAATCAAACCCTAATCTCCATCACCGCATACACCCCATCTTTCGGCACAATCACCGTCACATTCTCAACCGGAATTCCTGCCGCCAGATGGATATCCTGCAACTGCTGCAACGAGCGCGGGAAGATGTGCGCCCAGCCGATGCAGCGAAGAATGAAGTCGATTTGCGGGCTGGTTGTGAGCATATTCGACACAATCACCGCCCCGCCGGGCTTCACCAGCCGCAGGGCGCGTTGCAGGAAAATCACCGCGTCCACGTCGTTGAAATATTCAAAAATTCCCAGCGCGTCGACCAGTTCAGCCTGATGTTCGCCCAGCTCCAGCACTAAATCGTCGCTGCGGATCAGGGTATGCACCAAATGGCGCTTGAGCAGCGTCAGCTGTTCTCCGACGTTCAACCCCTCCTGTGCCGCCATCGTTTCTGCCCAACGCAGGGCGACGGGGTCGTCGTCCACCAGCGAGAGATGCACTTTCTGCCCGTCCAGCTTCGCGGTGCGCAGGGCCTCCAGCACCGGGATCGCCGCGCCGCTCGCCAGGCTTATCCAGTCGCTTTCAATCTCATTGCGGATGTATTTGTCCACCAACGCGCCCAGCACCTGCGCGCGGGATCGCACGCCGATGGCATCGTTGGCGTGGATAAACCACTGGCGGCTTTCGCTGTCCATCCGCGTACCTTCGGGCAGGCGCTCTTCCAGCGGATTTTGCACCACAAACAGCGCCAGCGCGGAGGGCACCAGCCGCGCACGCCAGGCCGCCATTGCAGGCCGCGTGCGGTATGCCTGGTCGGAATGGAGATGCTGCGGGATCAATCTCGGCAGGCCGTTTCCGCCCTCTTCGAGCAGGGGGGGCAGCAGTTCAGGGTTGGCTTTGATGGCCTGATTGAGGGCATTGATCTCTCGCGTGACATCGTCTTTCATCGGCCATTGGTCGCTAATATCGGGGAACGATGCGCTATAAATCGTCATATCATCCGGTGCATCACCGCGAAAAGATTGCCATTTCATCTCGTCATCCCCCCGTTCGACCCTAAACGGAAGTCTATGCAAACGGGACGGCATTGCCCTACGAAAAATGCACGATATGCCTTAATTTTCTGCTCACCTGTGCCGCTTTGAAAAGGTATACGAAAGGGAGCGTTCAGGATGATGAAAAAGGTTTGGCAGCTGCTGTTGCCATTGCTGTTGACGGGTTGTGCCAGCCTTGTCGGCAGCAGCGAAGAGACGGTGTATATCGACAGCAACCCGGTTGCGTACTATGCGATTATCGACCGCGACGGCAATATGATCGCCACCGGTCAGACGCCGCAATCCGTGGTGCTAAAGAAATCGGACGGCAGCTATTTCGGCAAACGGGAGTACACGCTGACGCTCAAACAGGAGGGCTACTACTCGACGATGATGCCGCTGGAGTACCGCTTCAGCCACTGGTACACCTTTGGCAATATCATCTTCTTCGGCGTGCCGGGCTGGTTCATCGTCGACCCGTTCTCCGGCGGCATGTATACGTTCAAAGAGGAGCGCATCCACACCATCCTGCGCCCCTGCCCGCCGGGACCGTTCAATCACATGTGCTCCTGACAGTCAAAATTCGTAGTATATTGAGAGTCATCTTGTTCAGCAGGCGCACTCCATGTCTTACTCCATCGGCGAATTCGCCCGACTTTGCGGCATCACCGCCACCACGCTGCGGGCGTGGCAGCGCCGCTATGGCTTGCTGAAACCCCTTCGCACCGACGGCGGACATCGTCTTTACAGCGATGCCGACGTGCAGGAAGCGCTGAAAATCCTCGACTGGGTGAAAAAAGGCGTTCCCGTCAGCCAGGTTAAACCGCTGCTGGCACGGCCCGGCGCGCGCCGCACCAATAACTGGCTCACTCTGCAAGAGAGCATGTTACAGCGCCTCAAAGAGGGCAAAATCGAATCTCTGCGTCAGCTGATATACGATTCAGGCCGTGAATCACCACGCCCGGAATTAGTCACCGAAGTATTGCGCCCGCTACGAAGTCAGGTGTCGGCGAATATTCCAGCAATAATGACTCTGCGTGAAATCCTCGACGGAATTATTATTTCCTATACCTCATTTTGCCTCGAAGGGGATAAACGCGCACCGGGCGATAATTATCTGTTAACCGGCTGGCATCTAAACGACCCGTGTGAAATCTGGCTCGAAGCGCTCAAACGCACCGGGCAAGGTCATCGCATTGACGTGCTCCCTATACCGCCTGCTACGCTGGCACCGGAGATTTTCCCGGATCGGAAATGGCTACTTGTCACTACCGGTAAATTAACTGCTGCGCGTAAAAAACAGGTCGAGCAGTGGCAGCAGCAGGTTATTTCTCTGGAAATGATTACCCTGTAATCAATATTCCCTACGCGAGTTATCACGAAAGATTGAATATTTTCCTGCCGCCAGAATGCTAACGTTTCCTGTATTCACCATTAAACAGGAAAACAACATGAATAAATTCTCCGGCCTGCTGCTTTTATCCTCCATCGCCTTTGCACCTTTCGCCTTTAGCGCGCCGATGGGGACCCTGAGCGTGCATATTCTCAACCAGCAAACGGGCACCCCACCGCCAGATGTCACAGTCACACTGGAAAAACAGCAGCAGGGCAACTGGGCCATGCTAGCGAGCGGCAAAACTGACCACGACGGGCGCATTAAGTCGCTGTATCCAGAGGATCAGGATATGCAGCCCGGCGTGTATAAAGTGACCTTTAAAACCGGCGACTACTTCCAGAGCCAGAAAATGGCCACGTTTTTCCCGGAGGTCCCGGTGCTGTTCACCGTCACCAAAACCAACGAAAAACTGCACATCCCACTCCTGCTGAGCCAGTACGGCTACTCCACCTACAAGGGTAGCTGACCCGTCTTGCGCTCCCGCCCCGCTATCGGGAGCGCATTTTTCCGCACAAAAACACTCAATCTATCCATCTGAAATAAATCATAAATAAAAAAAAACTCGAATCAAACTTGGACAAACACGCACGTTTGTGCAAGTTTTAGTTATGGGTTTTACATCAGGATCGTCCACTGCAAGGGTGAAACAATGAGCGCCGTCATCGATCGGTTTATGAGTTACTACGCCGGGCTGGAAAACCAGCCGCCATCGGCGCTGCCTGCGCTCTATCACCCTGAAGCGGTGCTGATTGATCCCTTCGGTGAGCATCGGGGGTTGTTCGCGATCCAGCGCTACTTCACCCATCTGCTGGCCAACGTCGACAAATGCCATTTCTCGATCGATAAGCCGTTCATCGACGGCGACCGTTTCGCCCTCACCTGGACCATGCACTGGTCGCATCCGCGTTTGACAGACGGCGAGACGCTGGCGCTGCCGGGCTGTTCCGTGGTGGAAATTCAGGACGGCACGGTGAAACGTCAGCGGGATTATTACGATGCCGGAGAGATGATTTACGAACACCTGCCCGTCCTCGGCTGGGCGGTGCGCGGTGTGAAAAGGAGGGTGCGCCCATGATGACTGTCCTCATCACCGGCGCCAGCTCAGGGATTGGCGAGGGACTGGCGAAGTCCTGGGCGGATGACGGCTGCCGCGTCATTGCCTGCGGCAGGGATGCTGCCCGCCTTGAGGCCCTGCGCCAGTACAGCCCGCTGATCTCTCTGCGTCAGTTTGACATGACCGACGCGCAGGCCTGTCGCGAGGCGCTGGCCGATTGCCGCGTGGATCTCGCCGTGTTGTGCGCCGGAACCTGCGAATATCTCGATCATGGGGTGATCGACGTCGATCTGATCTCGCGGGTGATGAGCGCCAATTTTGCCGGACCAATAAATTGTCTGGCTGCGTTGCAGAACATACTCGCGCCCGGCAGCCGCGTGGTGCTGGTCAGTTCTATGGCCCACTGGCTGCACTTCCCGCGCGCGGAGGCATACGGCGCGTCCAAAGCGGCGCTGACGTGGTTCGCCAACTGCCTGCGTCTGGACTGGGAGCCAAAAGGCGTGGCCGTGACGGTCGTCTCCCCAGGCTTTGTCGACACGCCCCTGACGCGCAAAAATGATTTCCCGATGCCCGCGAAAGTGAGCGTCGAGCAGGCCGTTGCCGCCATCCGCCAAGGCGTGGCGAAAGGCCGAGCGCACATCGCCTTCCCCAGCGGATTCAGCCTGGTTTTGCGCCTGCTGGCGTCACTGCCTCAGTTTATGCAGAACGCGCTGCTGCGCCGGATGGTGCGCTCATGAACATCGCCATCATCGGCAGCGGCATCGCCGGGCTGACCTGCGCCTGGCGTCTGGCCGGGCATCATCCGGTGACGCTGTTCGAGGCGGCCCCTACCGTCGGCGGCCATACCGCCACGGTCGATGTCACCACGCCGTCGGGGGAGTATTCCATCGACACCGGGTTCATCGTCTATAACGACCGCACCTATCCGCGCTTTATGGGTTTGCTGAGCGAACTGGGCATTCACGGGCAAAAAACGCAGATGAGCTTTTCCGTGCACAACCCGGCAAGCGGGCTGGAGTACAACGGCCACACGCTCTCGACCCTGTTTGCCCAGCGCCGCAATCTGCTGAACCCGACGTTCTGGCGGCTGCTCAGATCGATCGTGCGTTTTAACAAACTGGCGAAGCAGGCGCTGCGCGAGGGCTCCAGCAACAACCACACGTTGCAAACCTTCCTCGATCAGCACCGTTTTAGCCCGTTCTTCGCCCGGCACTACATCCTGCCGATGGGCGCGGCGATCTGGTCCTCGTCGTTGCAGGAGATGCGCCGTTTTCCGCTGGCGCTGTTTTTACGCTTTTTTGAGAATCACGGGCTGCTGGACATCACCCATCGTCCCCAGTGGTACGTGGTGCCCGGCGGATCGCGCGAATATGTCCGCGCCCTCGTCACGCAACTGGGCGATCGCCTGACGCTGCACACGAATGCGCCGGTGCAGAAGGTGATCCGCCATCCCCACCGCGTGGACATTGAGCTTGCCGACGGAACACACAGCTTCGATCAGGTCATTTTCGCCTGTCACTCCGGGCAGGCGCTGGCGCTGCTGAATAACCCAAGCCTTGCGGAAAAACAGATCCTCGGCGACATCGGCTGGCAGCGTAACGAGGTGGTGCTGCACAGCGACCGCCGCTGGCTGCCGGTGCGCGAGCGCGCCTGGGCGAGCTGGAACTATCGCCTGAGCGACCAGGAGCAAAACAGCGCCTGCGTCACCTACAGCATGAATATTTTGCAGGGCCTGCCAGAGGGCGCGCCGCTGTTCTGCGTCACCCTCAATCCGGATGCGCCCATCGACGAGCGCGATGTCTGGCAGCGCTTTGTGTATGAACATCCGCTGTTTAATCCCAAAAGTTGGCGCGCCCAGTCGCGTCGCGCCGAGATCAACGGCCAGCAGCGAAGCTGGTTCTGCGGCGCTTACTGGTACAACGGTTTTCACGAAGATGGCGTGCGCAGCGCGCTCGACGTGGTGGCGGGGATCGCGAGGGCGGGAACATGAACAGTTGCCTCTATCAGGGCGTGCTGCGTCATCGCCGCCTGCTGCCCCGGCCACACCATTTCCGCTACAGCCTGTTTATGGCGTGGCTCGATCTCGACGAACTGGAACGCCTGCCATCAGTGGGTATTCGCCGCAATCGCTTTGCCGCAGCGTCGTTTTACGACCGCGACTATCCGCTGGGCGAGCCGCTCAAAGCGCAGGCTCTCGCCAGGCTGGAGACGCTGACCGGCGAACGCCACGACGGGCGGGTGATGCTCCTGACCCAGCTGCGCTATTTCGGCATCCATTTTAATCCGGTCAATTTTTACTACTGCTTCGACCGCCAGGACGTGCTGCGCTGGGTGCTCGCCGAAGTGCGCAACACGCCGTGGAACGAGCGGCATTACTACGCGGTGAACGGCCAGGAGGCGCGCCCGATGGCGAAAACCTTCCACGTTTCACCGTTTAATCCGATGGATATGGTCTACCACTGGCGCTTCAACTGCCCGGCAAAAACCCTGCACATGCGCATTGAAACGCATCAGGAAACCAAAGTGTTTGATGCCACGCTGATGCTGACCCGTCAGCCGCTGACCCGCTCCGCGCTGCGTTCGCTGCTGTGGCGCATCCCGCTGATGACGCTCAAAACCGTCCTCGCGATTTACTGGCAGGCGCTGCGCCTGTGGCTCAAACGCGTGCCTATTCACAACCATCCTGCCAGCAGGAGTGAACGCTCATGACCGATCCTGTTTATGCACTTGAGCCAGAATGCCCGCGCCACGCACGTCTGGCCCGTTGGCTACTGTTCCGCCTGCTGGGAGATTTGCAACAGGGGTCGCTGACCGTGCGCGAGGGTAACCAAACGTTCCATTTTGGCGATACCAGTGCGGCCCTGCACGCCGAGGTGGACGTCCTCTCCTCGACGCTTTACCGACGCCTGCTGACCGGCGGGAGTCTTGCCGCCGCCGAAGCCTGGATGGACGGTGAATGGGAGACAACTCAGCTCACCACACTACTGCACATTCTGGCCCTCAACGGCAAAACGCTGGGACGGCTGGAGAGCGGATTTCGGCTGCTGGGCAGGCCTGTCGAACGGCTCCGCCACTGGGCGCGGCGCAACCACCGCCAGCAGGCGCGGGAAAACATCGCCGCCCATTACGATCTGGGCAACACCTTTTACGCCCAGTTCCTCGACGAGGAGCTGCTCTACTCCAGCGCCCTGTTTACCTCGCCGGATCAGGATCTGACCGCCGCGCAGCAGGCCAAGATGGCGCGGCTCTGCGAACAGCTGGCGCTGACGCCGGACGATCATCTGCTGGAAATTGGCACCGGCTGGGGCGCGATGGCCGAGTTCGCCGCCCGCCATTACGGCTGCCGGGTGACAACCACCACGCTGTCCTACGAGCAGTTTTGCTGGGCGCAGGAAAGAATTGCCCGCGCCGGGTTGCAGGACAAGGTTCAGGTTTTGCTCTGCGATTACCGCGACTTAACCGGGGAATACGACAAGCTGGTGTCGGTGGAGATGATCGAAGCGGTCGGCAAAACCTTCTTGCCGGAATTCTTTCGCACCTGCCAGGCGCGGCTGCGCCCCGGCGGCAAAATGGCGATTCAGGCGATCACCATTCAGGACCAGCGCTACCGCAGCTACAGCAAAAGCGTCGATTTTATCCAGCGCTACATCTTCCCCGGCGGCTTTTTGCCGAGCATCACGGCGATGAGCGATCTCATGACGCGCCACACGGATTTCGTGGTGCGCAACCTGTTCGACATGGGCCCGGACTACGCGCGCACCCTGACGCACTGGCGCACGCGCTTTCTCCACGCCTGGCAGGATATTGAAAAACTCGGCTTCGATGAACGCTTCCGCCGCATGTGGCTCTACTACCTGGGCTACTGCGAAGCAGGGTTCAACGCCCGCACCATCAGCGTGGTGCAGCTGACGGCAGAGCGCGTATGAACCGCCACGTGCAGGTCTTCGTCCTCGCCATCGCGTTCGATTTTTACTGGACGATGGTGGTTTTCTTTCGCGAACGCGGGGTGATGGTGTGGCTCGCGCTGGCGCTGCTGGCCTGCCTGATGTTGAAACCGATCCAGCGACTGTACGCCATTCTGCTGGCGGTTGCGGGGAGTTCTCTGGATACGCTCTGGTCGCTAACCGGGCTCCTGCGTTTTAACGGCGAAGGGATTTTGCCACTGTGGATGATGGCCCTGTGGCTGATGTTTGCCTGCGTCTGGACCCAGCTCACCACCACTACCGCTCTGCCGCGCTGGCTGCTGGTGCTGATGGGTACCGCAGGTGGCCCGGTGGCCTATTTTCTCGGCGAGCGTCTGGATGCAATCGTCTTTCAGGCCCCGGCCTTCATCGTCCTGAGCTGGATGGCGATGGGATGGCTGGTGCTGATCCTCTTTTTCCACCTGCTGGTCGGGAGGCAACCATGAAACGTTTTCTGGCGGTAAGTCTGGCGGCGCTGATGCTGCTGGCGGGCTGCAGCACAAATATCAGCGAGTATCAGGGCAAAACGCCAAAACTCGATATCTTCCGTTATTTTCAGGGCCAGACCGAAGCCTTCGGCATGGTGCAGGACCGCAGCGGGAAGCAGATCCGTCGCTTCCACGTGGCGTTAAACGGCGAAGTGCAGGCCGACACCCTGACCCTGAGCGAGCAGTTTGTGTATGACGATGGCGAGAAACAGCAGCGCGTGTGGCACATCCGGCGCGTCAGCGCCGATCGCTATGAAGGTCGTGCGGGAGATATCGAGGGCGTGGCGACCGGCCAGGCGGCAGGAAACGCCTTCAACTGGCGCTACAGCATGAACGTCAAAGCCGACGGCAAAACCTGGCTGTTGCACTTCGACGACTGGATGTATTTGCAGGACGACACGCATCTTTTCAATAAAACCGCGATGACGAAGTTTGGTTTCAACGTCGGCACCGTCACGCTTTTCTTCACCCGGAAAGACAGTAAGGGGGCAACACCATGAACACCAAACCCACGCTCGGTATTAGCGGATGTCTGACGGGCTCAGCCGTGCGGTTTGACGGTGGGCATAAACGGATGGGCTTTTTAATGGATGCCCTGGCGCAGTGGGTGACGTTCAAACCCGTCTGCCCGGAAATGGCGATTGGTTTGCCCGTTCCGCGCCCGGCGCTGCGTCTGGTGAAAGCGCCCGACGGCGACATGCGCGTGCGCTTTACCTTCGCGCCGCACGAAGACGTGAGCGATAAAATGGCCGATTTCGCTGCGGGCTATTTGCCGGGGATCGCCGGTTACGACGGCTTTATCGTCTGCGCCAAATCCCCGAGCTGCGGCATGGAACGCGTGCGGATTTACGACGAAGTAGGCAATCCCGGCCAGAAGGAGGGAAGCGGGGCGTTCACTGCCGCGATGCAGGAAAAATACCCGTGGCTGCCGGTGGAGGAAGACGGTCGGCTGCACGACCCGGTCCTGCGCGAGAACTTCATCGCGCGGATTTTTGCCCTGCACGAGCTGAACGCGATCCGCGCCAAAGGCCTGACGCGCCGCGCCCTGCTGGCGTATCACAGCCGCTACAAACTGCAGCTGCTGGCCCATAACCAGGCGGCGTACCGCGAAATCGGCCCGTTCGTGGCGTCGATGCACGAGTGGGACGATCTGGAGGCGTTTTTTGTCGCCTACCGCGACAAGCTGATGGCGATCATGAAGCAGCCCGCCTCACGTAAAAACCACACCAACGTGCTGATGCATATTCAGGGCTATTTCCGCGAACAGCTCAACGCCCGCCAGCGCCTGGAGCTGCGCGAAGTGATACTTAACTACCGCGCCGGACAGCTGCCGATCCTCGCCCCGCTCACGCTGCTCAAGCATTATCTGGCCGAGCATCCTGACAACTATCTTCTGACGCAAAACTACTTCGACCCGTACCCGCAGGATTTGGGGCTGCGGCTGGCGATTACCTGATTTTCAAAACGAGAGACCTTTAGCCCAAAAGGTCCTTACACGCACCCCGTTTTAGACGACAAACCTCACTGTCGTCTTTTTTTTGTTTATTCGAGGGCGAGGCCTGCTTAGCCACGCACTTTACCAGCCCGGCACCGCCCCGCCGTTAAAGATTTTTTCCGCCGCTTTCGCCACTTCCGGCGACTGGTACGACTGAATAAACTCTTTCACATTTTCCGCGTCTTTGTTGTCTTCACGCGTCACTACGATATTCACGTAAGGCGAGTTTTTATCTTCGATAAACACGCCGTCATGCACCGGTGACAGCCCGGTTTGCTGCAAATAGGTGGTGCTGATAATCGCCACGTCCACTTTAGGGTCGTCCAGCACGCGTGGCAGTTGCGCGCCTTCCAGCTCCATGATGTTCAGTTTTTTGGGGTTAGCGGTAATGTCGAGCGCCGTTGGCAGCAGGCCGACGTCCGGTTTAAGCGTAATCAGCTTCTCTTTTTGCAACAGCAACAGCGCGCGCCCGAGGTTGGTCGGATCGTTAGGAATGGCAATGGTTGCGCCATCCTTCAGTTCGGAAACGGCTTTGACCTTGCGCGAATATCCCGCCATCGGGAAAACAAAGGTGTTAGCGACCGCCACTAATTTATAGCCATGCGCTTTGTTATCTTCCGCCAGGAACGGGCGATGCTGGAACACATTTGCATCCAGTTCGCCGTGGTTGGTCGCATCGTTAGGCAGCAGCGAGCCGCTAAAACCGACCAGTTCGACATCCAGACCGTATTTCTCTTTCGCCACTTTTTTGGCGACTTCCGCCACATCCTGTTCAGCGCCGTTAATCACGCCGACTTTAATGTGTTTGGCATCGCTGCCGCCCTGGTCACAGCCCGCCAGCAGCAGGCCCGTAAGAACTAATGCACCAAATCGAGGTAAAGAAAGTTTCACGAGACAGATCCTTTTGATAAACGTTTAAACGACTATATCGACAACGAAGCGGTACGCTAAAAACCGAAAAAGAATCAACCAGAAGGAAAAGTTATATGTGCGTGCTGACGACATTGTAGGCTCGGTAAGCGCAGCGCCACCGGGCGTCAGGCGTTACTGCTCTGCAGTCCAGTCTTCCACGTTCAATCCCTGCACCATAGCGAAGGCGCGATCGTTAGTGACAAACGTAGCACCGCGACTCACCGCATGGGCGGCAAGCAGCTGATCGAGCGCCCCCATAACCTTTCCTTCTTTTTCCATTGAGGCTCGAAGTATGCCGTAGCTTTCCGCTGCTTCACGATCCCAGTTACATACGGTAACCGTATTCAGAAACTCCAGTATTTTTGCGGTTAATGAACTGCTTTGCTTTTTGGCCACGCCGTAAAGCAGTTCCGCTTCAGTGACGCTGGAAATACAAATATCTTCGAGCGCCGTATATGAATATTTATTAAGCACATCTGGATGCTTTCTGACGATATAGCTCACAATATTAGTATCAAGCATATGCCGCATTTCTACATTCCTTCGAAAGGGTCCCTGTCTGCGAACCCTTGATTGCGCTCCTCTTTACTCAGGAATGATTCCGGGACATCCGTTAGCTTTAACAGGTTTAAAAATATATCTCTGTGGTACTCACGATGAGTTTTTACAGATAGCACCACGTTCCCATACTCATCTCTGCGGATGTAGACACTATCCGTATCAAATTCAAAATCTGCGGGTAATCTGACGGCCTGACGGCGGCCCTTTTTGAAGATTTTTACTGTGCGTTCCATTGCCACCTCTGCGGGTTTATTGACCAGGCCAAAGAATGAGCCATCGAGGGACAGGAAGACAAGCATCATGACTCAAATTAGGAAAGCGGCTCGCATCTTATAGTAGGCCCGGTAAGCGCAGCGCCACCGGGCATCAGGGGTTACAGTTTTTTCGCCAGATAATGCCGCTGCATACCTTTGAGGGGAAAATCCTCCAGCGTCATTTGCAGCTGATAGCCCTGCTTTTCATAAAAGGGCCGCGCCTGGAAACTGAACGTATCCACCAGCGCGTGCAGGCACCCTTGCTGTCTGGCCTGTTTTTCGGCGGCGCTCATCAGCTTGCCGCCCAATCCGCAACCCCGCACATCGCTATTCACCCACAAATAGTCGATGTTCAGCCATTCCCCTTTGCGGTTGCCGATCAACCCGCCCGTCATCACGCCATTGTCGTCACGTGCATAAACAGCGATATCGCCACCGACCGTGGAAAAATCAATAAACTGTCGATTATGGGATCTCAGCCCATTCAAAAGCTCTGCTTTATCTTCTTCGGTGATGTTATTAGTGACGCTCAATTGCATTTTGTTCTCCTTATTTTCAGCGCGATTTGACTATCTCACAGCTTTATCTTCATAAAAACTCCTTATTCTCTCCTTTATTTCGTTGTGGAAATATCCTTTCAAGATGTTAATAAAAAAAGCGCTTTCCAATACCTTCCTGAAACGTATAATGACTAAAAATGAGAACGATCATTCTCACTCTCAGCGCGGCGGGAAAACGATGAGCACAAAGCTTGAAGAACGTCAGAAACAGCGGCAGGACGAGATTATCACTGCGGCGCGGCGCTGTTTCCGCGCGAGCGGGTTTCACGGTGCCAGCATGTCGCAAATCGCCAGCGAGGCGAAGCTTAGCGTCGGCCAAATCTACCGCTATTTCAGCAACAAAGACGCCATCATCGAAGAGATGATCCGCCGCATCATCGACTACCGTATCGCGGAGATGGAAGGCAAAACCCAGACCGACCGTATGCCGCAGATCCTCGCCTGGCGCCAGACCCTGAGCGAAGACGACGATGCGCTGATGCTGGAAATGTCCGCCGAAGCCACCCGCAACCCGCTGGTGGCAGGGATGCTGGTCGAAGCCGACGCGCGCATGTTTGCCAACGCCTGCGAGCACCTGAAAAAACAGTGCCCGCACCTGAGCGAAGAACGCATCCGCTGCTGCGTAGAAATTACCGCCGTGATGATGGAAGGCTCCATCTATCGTCGGTTAACCCCACAAAAAGTGTCAGCATCTGAATTAGAGAAAATTTATCGGGAAATACTCAATATGCTTCTCATTGTGAATTAATTAAATCTGAATTAAACATCGGGAAATAGCCATTTCCCGTTTTTTCATTTCCGCGAGTCGCGGAGATGCGGCATCCCTGTGCCTTAAAAAAATTTCATCTCGTTAAGCGATTAACGGGACAGGCATCGTTCACCCTGGAAAAAGTATGAAAATCAGAACAACCCCCATCGCGGCATTATTTCTCCTGACCGGTTGTGATAATGCACAAATATCCGCACCAGCAGGCCCACTCCCGGAAGTGGGGATCGTCACGCTCATGAGCCAGCCCGTTCCGGTGGTCAGTGAGTTAACCGGGCGCACCAGCGCTGCGTTGAGTGCGGAAGTGCGTCCGCAAGTCGGCGGCATCATTCAAAAACGGCTGTTTAACGAAGGCGATACGGTCAAAGCCGGACAGGCGCTGTATCAGATCGATCCGTCCAGCTTTAAGGCCAGCTACGACGAAGCCGCCGCCGCGCTGAAACAGGCCCAGTCGCTGGTGCAGGCCGACTGCCAGAAGGCCCAGCGCTATGCTCAACTGGTGAAGGACGACGGCGTATCGCGTCAGGATGCGGAAGATGCGCAGGCCACCTGTGCGCAGGACAAAGCCAGCGTCGAGTCCAAAAAAGCCGCTCTGGAGAGCGCGCGTATCAGCCTGAACTGGACCACCGTCACCGCGCCGATTAGCGGTCGCATCGGGATATCGTCCGTCACCCCGGGTGCGCTGGTCACCGCTCAGCAGGATACGGCGCTGGCGACCATTCGCGGGTTAGACACTATGTACGTCGATCTCACCCGTTCCAGCGCCGATCTGCTGCGATTACGCAAGCAAACTTTGTCGACTAACAGCGATACCCTGAGCGTGTCACTGATCCTCGAAGACGGCAGTACCTACAGTGAAAAGGGCCGTCTGGCGCTGACGGAAGTCGCTGTGGATGAGTCCACCGGCTCCGTGACCCTGCGCGCGGTGTTCCCCAATCCAAAACAGCAGCTCCTGCCCGGCATGTTCGTTCGCGCCAAAGTGGATGAGGGCATCATGGACGATGCGATTCTGGCGCCGCAGCAGGGCATCACCCGCGACGCCAAAGGCAACGCCACCGCGCTGGTGGTGAACACCAGTAACAAAGTCGAGCAGCGCACGCTGCAAACGGGCGACACCTACGGCGACAAATGGCTGGTGCTGAGCGGGCTGAACGCGGGCGATAAGCTGATCGTCGAGGGCTCAGGGAAAGTGACCACCGGCCAGGAAGTGAAAGCCGAAGCGGTCAAAACCGACGGAGGAGACGCCTGATGTTTTCCCGTTTCTTCGTGCGTCGCCCGGTGTTTGCGTGGGTGATCGCCATTCTGATTATGCTCGCCGGGATGCTGGCGATCCGCACCCTGCCGGTGGCGCAGTATCCGGACGTGGCACCGCCGTCGGTCAAAATCTCCGCCACCTATACGGGCGCGTCCGCCCAGACGCTGGAAAACAGCGTCACTCAGGTGATCGAACAGCAGCTGACCGGCCTGGATAACCTGCTCTATTTCACCTCCACCAGCAGCTCCGACGGCACTGTGAGCATCAACGTTACCTTCGAACAGGGCACTGATCCGGATACCGCTCAGGTGCAGGTGCAGAACAAAGTGCAGCAGGCCGAATCGCGCCTGCCGAGCGAAGTGCAGCAGTCGGGCATTACGGTGGTGAAATCCCAGAGCAACTTCCTGCTGATCATGGGCGTGTACGACAAAACCGACAAAGCCAGCAGCTCGGATATCGCCGACTGGCTGGTGAGTAACGTTCAGGACCCACTGGCGCGCGTCGAAGGCGTGGGCAGTTTGCAGGTGTTTGGCGCGGAGTACGCGATGCGCATCTGGCTCGATCCGGCGAAGCTGGCTTCGTATTCGCTGATGCCGTCCGACGTGCAGAGCGCGATTGAAGCGCAGAACGTGCAGGTCTCTGCCGGGAAAATTGGCGCACTGCCGTCGTCAAATGCGCAGCAGCTGACGGCCACCGTGCGCGCCCAGTCGCGTCTGCAAACCGTCGATCAGTTTAAAAATATCATCATCAAGAGCCAGTCTAACGGCTCGGTGGTGCGCATGAGTGACATCGCGCGCGTCGAGATGGGCAGCGAAGATTACACGGCAACAGCCAAACTGAACGGCCATCCGGCGGCGGGCGTGGCGGTGATGCTCTCGCCAGGGGCCAACGCGCTCAGCACGGCGACGGCGGTGAAAGATAAAATCGCTGAATTTAAGCGCGCGATGCCGGAAGGCTATGACGTTGCCTACCCGAAAGACAGCACCGAGTTCATCAAAATCTCCGTCGAGGATGTGATTCAGACTCTGTTCGAAGCCATCATTCTGGTGGTGGTGGTGATGTATCTGTTCCTGCAAAACGTCCGCGCCACGCTGATCCCCGCCCTGGCGGTGCCAGTGGTGCTGCTCGGCACCTTTGGCGTGCTGGCCCTGTTCGGCTATTCCATCAACACCCTGACGCTGTTCGCGATGGTGCTGGCGATCGGCCTGCTGGTGGATGACGCCATCGTGGTGGTGGAAAACGTCGAGCGCATCATGCGCGACGAAGGGCTGCCCGCCCGCGAAGCGACCGAAAAATCGATGGGCGAGATCTCCGGCGCACTGGTGGCGATTGCCCTGGTACTGTCAGCGGTGTTCCTGCCGATGGCATTTTTCGGCGGCTCGACAGGGGTGATTTACCGCCAGTTCTCCGTGACCATTATCTCGGCGATGATCCTCTCGGTAGTCGTCGCCCTGACCCTCACCCCGGCTCTGTGCGGGACGGTACTGAGCCACACGCCGCCGCACAAGAAAGGCTTTTTCGGTGCGTTTAACCGCTTTTACAGCAAAACGGAAAAGGGCTACCAACACAAAGTCCTGCGGGTGTTACGCCGCTCCGGCAGCGTGATGGCGATCTTCGCGGTCCTGTGCGGCGCGATGACCCTGACGATGTGGAAACTGCCGGGCAGCTTCCTGCCGACGGAAGATCAGGGCGAAATCATGGTGCAGTACACCCTGCCCGCCGGTGCCACCGCCGTGCGCACCGCCGAGGTGAGCCGTCAGGTCACCGACTGGTTCCTCAGCAAAGAGAAAGACAACACCAACGTCATCTTCACCGTCGAAGGCTTTAGCTTCAGCGGCAGCGGCCAGAACGCCGGGATGGCGTTTGTGTCGCTGAAAAACTGGTCCGAGCGTAAGGGGAGCGAAAACACCGCTCAGGCGATCGCCCTGCGCGCCAGCAAAGAGTTGGGCGGCATTCGCGATGCCACCGTGTTCGCCATGACCCCGCCGTCCGTCGACGGTCTTGGTCAGAGCAACGGCTTTACCTTTGAGCTGATGGCGACCGGCAATACGGATCGCGACACCTTGCTGGCAATGCGTAACCAGCTGATTGGCGAAGCGAATAAAAACGCCTCCCTGCAGGCGGTACGTGCCAACGATCTGCCGCAAATGCCGCAGTTACAGGTCGATATCGACAACAACAAAGCCGTCTCGTTGGGCCTCGCCCTGAGCGACGTCACCAGCACCCTCTCCAGCGCCTGGGGCGGAACTTACGTGAACGACTTTATCGATCGCGGTCGCGTCAAAAAAGTCTACATCCAGGGCGATAGCGATTACCGCGCCGCGCCGTCGGATCTCAACAAATGGTTCGTGCGCGGGAGCGACGACAGCATGACGCCGTTCTCCGCCTTCGCTACCACCCGCTGGGAATACGGCCCGGAAAGCCTGGTGCGTTACAACGGCTCGGCGACATACGAGATTCAGGGTGAGAACGCCAGCGGGTCCAGTTCAGGCAGCGCGATGACCACGATGGAACAGCTGGCAAATAAACTCCCGGCGGGTACTACCTGGGCGTGGAGCGGTCTGTCATTGCAGGAAAAACTGGCCAGCGGCCAGGCGATGAGCTTGTACGCCCTGTCGATTCTGGTGGTGTTCTTGTGCCTGGCAGCGCTATACGAGAGCTGGTCGGTGCCGATTTCAGTGATCATGGTTATCCCGCTCGGCGTGCTGGGCGCGGCGCTGGCCGCGACGATGCGTGGTCTGAACAACGACGTCTATTTCCAGGTGGCGCTTCTGACCACCATCGGCCTGTCATCGAAAAACGCCATTCTGATCGTTGAGTTTGCCGAAGCCAAAGTAGCGGAAGGGTACTCCCTTACACGCGCCGCCCTGCGCGCCGCCCAGACCCGTTTGCGCCCGATCATCATGACCTCGCTGGCCTTTATCGCCGGTGTGACGCCGCTGGCGGTCGCCACCGGGGCCGGCGCCAATAGTCGCGTCGCGATCGGCACCGGCATCATCGGCGGAACCCTTGCCGCCACGCTGCTGGCGATTTTCTTTGTTCCCTTATTCTTTGTACTGGTGAAGCGGTTGTTCTCCGGTCAGCACGCAAACCGGAGGTAATCATGTTTCGTGTGTCTGTTTTAGTGTTAGCCCTGATGAGCGCAGGCTGTGTGTCGCTGGACCCCAGCTACCAGCGCCCCGATTCCCCCATCCCGGCGACGCTGCCGGGCAGCCACGGCGAAGCCAGCGCGGTCGTGAGCCAGTGGCAGAATGTGATGAACGACGCCCGGCTGAAAGGGGTGGTGACGATGGCGCTTTCCAGCAACCGCGACGTGCAAAAAGCGATTGCCGATATCGACGCCGCCCGCGCCCTGTATGGTGAAACGCGCTCGTCCCTGTTTCCGACGGTCAATGCCGAACTGAGCCACACCCGCAGCCGCACGCTGGCGAGCGGGGTCGCCACCAGCGACGAGGCCAACGGCGCGGTATCGAGCTTTGAGTTGGATCTGTTTGGCCGCAATCAAAGCCTGTCGCGCGCGGCGCGTGAAACCTGGCTTGCCAGCGAGTTCACCGCCCAGAATACGCGCCTGACGATGATCGGCGAGCTGACCAGCGCATGGCTAACGCTGGCAGCGGATAACAGCAATCTTGCGCTGGCGAAATCCACCCTGGAAAGCGCAGCGAACTCGCTGAAAATCGTCAAACGTCAGCAGGAGGTGGGCGTGGCAGCGGCAACGGACGTCAGCGCGGCGATGGCGGTGTATCAGCAGGCACGGGCCAGCGTGGCGAGTTATCAGACGCTGGTGATGCAGGACAAAAATGCGCTGAATCTGCTGGCGGGCGGCACGGTGCCGGATAATTTACTGCCCGGCACACTGGAAAGCCTGAGCGACAACGCCATCACCCTGATTCCGGCGGGCGTTAGCTCCAGCGCACTGTTGCGCCGCCCGGATATTCAGGAAGCCGAGCACAATCTGCTGAGCGCCAATGCCAGTATCGGCGCGGCACGGGCGAATTTCTTCCCGACGATTTCCCTGACCGCCAGCGCCGGAGTCGGGAGCGACTCCCTGTCGTCCCTGTTCAGCCACGGCCTGAAAGTGTGGTCGTTTGCCCCGTCGATCACCCTGCCTCTGTTCAGCGGCGGTAACAATCTGGCGCAGCTGCGCTATGCCGAAGCGGAGAAAAAGGGGCTGATCGCCACCTACGAAAAAACCATTCAGAGCGCGTTTAAAGATGTCGCTGATGCGCTGGCGCGTCGGGAAACGCTCAATGAGCAGCTGGATGCCCAGCGAGAATACGTGGCGGCGGAACAAAAAACGCTGGATGTGGCCACGCGCAGCTATCAGGCCGGTGCGGGTGATTATCTGACGGTACTGACCGCGCAGCGGTCGCTGTGGTCGGCACAAGAATCGCTGATTGCCCTGCAACAAACCGACTTCACCAACCGCGTCACGCTGTGGCAATCGCTCGGCGGCGGCATTCAATAAATCTTTTTGCCGGGCGCTGATGTCCGGCAAAAACTCCAGCTACGCTTAAAACGTCTCATACCTGTGTCTGCTCAGAATCATACTTTCGGCTTGAATCGCTTTGATGAATGTAACGATATATTTCAAAAGACAATGCGTGTTTTTTTCCGGGGGTTTCTATGAAAGCTGCTCATCTTTTTTGTCTGGTTATCTGTTTGCTTTTCGCCGCCTTCGTCCACGCGAAGGAGACACAGGATCCGGTTAAAACGGAAAAAATCCGCCAGTCGGTGATGAAAGATATCAAGAAAGTGTGTTCACCTCAGGGCAAACAATCCGACAAAGAGTGGCAGGCAATGATCATGTCTTCAGAGGCCAATAAATTGCTGATAAAAAACGCGATACTGGCGACGGAGCGCGATAACCTGGACAACTACTGGGAAGCGGTGGGTAAAGTGGATTGCATGGAAGATTACTGAGCGTGAAGCGAGCTTCACGCTTTTTTATTAGCGTTTGCGCATATCCGGGATAATCAAATCGCCGCGCAACACGTAAGAACCGAGCATCTGCGTTTTTTCATTCAGCCACGCCACAATCCGCGCCGCCATCGCATCCATTGAATATTCGATAGCCGGAATGGTCGGAATCCCCGGAAGATGCAGCGATCCGGCGAGACTAAAGACCATGATGTCTTCCGGCACCGATTTGTTAAACGCCTGCAGCTGCGGGATCACGCGCTGCGCTTCTTGCTCATCCGCCACCAGCAACGCATTGAAATTCAAGGTGGTCGCGTTGTTCAGCAGTTCCTGCAATGCCACGGACGACGAGGTGGCATCCATAAACACCAGATTACGGTTAAATGGCAGGAAGTTTTTCTCCAGCGCGTGTTTGTAGCCAAGCAGTACCTGATCGGCGAATCCGCTGCCTTGCGGCTGAATTAAGGCAATCTGCCGACGGCCCTGGCTGGTGAGATAATTACAGGCGGTTTCGGCAGCAAAGGCGTGGTCAAACTGGATGCTGTTGGGATTATCGGACTCCATGCAGTCCACCAGGATGACGTTTTCCTGATCGATATGCAGCGGGAAACGCGCCCCGATAATCAGGATGTCGTCGCAGAGTCCGCAGGAGAGTTCATCGAGTGCGTTGAGCACTTCACTTTTGGTATTGGCGAAGCGCAGCAGCAGGTGTTTTTGATGCTGGCTGAGCTGTTTTTCCAGCGCGTAAAGATATCCGGTGGTCTGGTTGATATTATCCTGCGCGCAAATCACGCCGATACACCCCGTAGACTGACTCAGCAGCGACTGCGCAATGACGTTGGGCCGATAATTCAGCTCATCCACCGCTTTCAGTACGGCCTCACGGCTGGCTTCCTTCACGCCGCGCGACCCGCTCAACACCCGTGACACCGTGGCTTTGGACACCCCGGCCAGACGTGATACATCGTTGATTGTAGACATCATATTCCCCTGACAGGACTCACGCAGCCCTGTAATTCCCATTACCGCTTCGGCTCACATTATAGCCAATCCGCAGTATATCCGTTTCCGTTTTCTATGGAAACCGATTTTCCGTTTCCACTCCATTTGATGTCCAAAACGCCAAATTTCGTGACCCACATCGTGATAATTAGCCGCGTAACTACTGGATCTTGATGGGTGTCACACTTCTGTCTTTTATAAATGGAAACCGGTTTCCATATGATATCCAATCATCCCCGCAATAACTTTTTACACTTTGAGGATGGTTGTCGATGTTCAAGATTATGCTGTGCTGCTCTGCCGGGATGTCCACCAGCCTGCTGGTGAGGAAAATGGTTGAAGTGGCAGAAGAACGCGGTTTGCCGGTGACGATAGATGCGTACGGTGTTTCCGAATTTGATACGCAGTTTCCGCAATACCAGGTCGTTCTTCTCGGACCGCAAGTGAAATACATGTTAAAGACACTGGCAGACAAGGCTGCTACGCAGGGCATTCCGGTACAAGCCATCGACATGATGGATTACGGGATGCAGCGTGGTGATAAGGTACTGGACTATGCTCTGTCGCTCATCGACGCGGCACACTAAGAAGGTGTTCTCATGAGTTCGTTATATCAATCAATGGTTGCCGTTATTGAGCAGTCCATTACCCCGCTGGCGGCCAAGCTCGGACAGCAAAAGTACGTGATTGCGATCCGTGACGGTTTTACTGCAGCGCTGCCGTTTATGATCATCGGCTCCTTCATGCTGGTGTTCATTTTCCCGCCGTTCTCGGCGGATACCACCAACAGTTTTGCCCGCGGCTGGCTGGATTTCTCCCAGACTTACCGCGAACAGCTGATGCTGCCGTTTAACCTCAGCATGGGCGTGATGACCTTCTTTATCTCGGTGGGTATCGGTGCGAGCCTGGGCCGCCAGTTTAATCTCGATCCGGTGATGTCCGGCCTGCTGGCGTTTATGGCGTTTCTGCTGGTGGCCGCCCCTTATGCCGACGGCAAAATCTCCACCCAATATCTGTCGGGCCAGGGGATTTTCACCGCGCTGATTACCGCCATCTACTCCACCCGCGTTTACGCGTGGCTGAAGGAGAAAAAAGTCACCATTCGCCTGCCGAAAGAAGTGCCGACTGGCGTGGCGCGTTCCTTTGAGATTTTGATTCCGGTGCTAGTGGTGATTGGCACGCTGCATCCGTTGAACCTGTTTATTGAAGCGCAAACCGGGATGATTCTTCCGCAGGCGATTATGCACCTGCTGGAGCCGCTGGTTTCCGCCTCTGACTCCCTGCCGGCGATTCTGCTCTCCGTGCTGCTGTGCCAGATCTTCTGGTTCGCGGGCATCCACGGTTCGCTGATTGTCACCGGCATCATGAACCCGTTCTGGATGGCGAACCTGTCGGCAAACCAGGCGGCCCTGGCCGCTGGCGCGGCGCTCCCACACGTCTATCTGCAAGGTTTTTGGGATCACTACCTGCTGATCGGCGGCGTTGGCTCAACCTTACCGCTGGCCTTCCTGCTGCTGCGTAGCCGCGTGGCGCATCTGCGTACCATCGGCAAGATGGGCGTGGTGCCGAGCTTCTTTAACATCAACGAACCCATTCTGTTCGGCGCGCCGATCATCATGAACCCGATGCTGTTTATCCCGTTTGTGTTCGTGCCGCTGGTAAATGCCTGCCTGGCCTACGCTGCAACCCGACTCGGCTGGCTGGCGCAGGTGGTTTCCCTGACACCGTGGACCACTCCGGCTCCGATTGGCGCGTCATGGGCGGCGAACTGGGCGTTCAGCCCGGTGGTGATGTGCGTGATTTGTATGGTGATGTCGGCAGTCATGTATTTGCCGTTCCTGCGTGCCTATGAGCGCTCGTTAATGAAAACCGAAGAGCAAAAAGCTCAGGCAACCGTCGGTTCTGCTGAAGCTGTACGTTAATAACGTCAAAGAGGACGCATTATGAAATATTCATTTCCCGAACACTTTTGGTGGGGCAGCGCCAGCTCCGCGCTGCAAACCGAAGGGGAAAGCCTGGGCGGCGGCAAAGGATTGACCACCTGGGATCACTGGTTCGCCAATCAGCCAAACCGTTTCCATCAGGGCGTGGGGCCGCAGGATACCTCAACCTTTTATCACAACTGGAAAGCGGACATTCAGCTGCTGAAACAGCTGAACCATAACAGCTTTCGTACCTCGATTAGCTGGGCGCGCCTGATCCCCGACGGTGTCGGTGAAGTGAATCCGCAGGCGGTGGAGTTTTACAATCAGGTGTTCGACGAACTGCTTGAGCAGGGGATTACGCCGTTTATCACCCTGTTCCACTTCGACATGCCGATGGCAATGCAGGAGATCGGCGGCTGGGAAAACCGTGACGTCTTGGCTGCGTACAGCCGCTACGCGCAGATCTGCTTTGAGCTGTTTGGCGATCGCGTCCTGCACTGGTTTACCTTTAACGAGCCGATCGTCCCGGTGGAGGGCGGGTATTTGTATGACTTCCATTATCCGAACGTGGTGGATTTCCGTCGTGCAGCGACCGTGGCGTATCACACCGTGCTGGCCCATGCGCAGGCAGTTCGTGCCTTCCGCGCCGGGCATTATGCGGGTGAGATAGGCATCGTGCTGAACCTGACGCCGTCCTATCCGCGCTCGCAAAATCCGCTGGATGTGAGAGCCGCGCATTATGCAGACCTGATGTTTAACCGCAGCTTCCTCGACCCGGTTCTGCGCGGGGAGTATCCGGCGGATCTGGTGGCGCTCCTGAAGGCCTACGATCAGCTGCCTGCCTGTCAGCCCGAAGACAGTGCGCTGATTGCCGAAGGGACCATCGACCTGCTGGGCATCAACTACTATCAGCCGCGTCGCGTGAAGTGTCGTGACAGCGCGGTGAATCCTCAGGCGCCGTTTATGCCGGAGTGGTTCTTCGATAACTATGAAATGCCAGGCCGCAAAATGAATCCGTACCGTGGCTGGGAAATCTACGAGCCGGGTATTTACGATATTCTGGTTAATCTGCGAGAAAATTACGGCAACCCGCGCTGTTTTATTTCTGAAAACGGCATGGGCGTCGAAAACGAGCAGCGTTTTATTGAAAACGGCCAAATTCACGATCAATACCGTATCGATTTTATTTCCGAGCACCTTAAATGGGTCCACAAAGGCATTAGCGAAGGCGCAAATTGTCTTGGCTACCATATGTGGACATTTATCGATAACTGGTCATGGTGTAATGCGTATAAAAACCGCTACGGATTTATCCAGCTTGATTTAAATACGCAACAGCGCACCATTAAGAAAAGCGGGGAGTGGTTCGCCGCCACCTCGTTAAATAACAGCTTTGATAAAGAGTAATGAATGATGATTGCATTAGAAGACGCCGTAATGGAAATTATCGTCAACGCCGGTCAGTCGCGCAGTCTGTGCTTTGAAGCACTGCACGCTGCGCGGCAGGGCAACCTCGACGAAGCCAAAAGCCTGCTGCGCGAAGCCGATGGCTACGCGCGCCAGGCGCACCATATGCAAACTAAACTCATCGAACAGGACGCGGGCGAAGCCCGCCAGCCGATGACCTTAATTATGGTGCACGCCCAGGATCATTTAATGAATTCACTGTTAGCCCGTGAATTGTCCGAAGAGATTATTCATCTCTACCAGAGATAATTAAGGGAGATATTATTACGTTAAAGTAAACCCTCTGTACCACTAAAAATATAAATCAACTTGTTCTGATGATAGCGACATATTCTGTCAGATCGGAGCTGGGTGGTTATTGTCTGAATAAAATTTAAATAACTATTGAGATAACCATGAACATGATTAAAAAACTTCCATTAACAATGGCGGTCGTCGCCGCGCTTTGCCCAATTTCTGTCCTCGCACAAGATTTTACGCAGGAGCAAATTGACGCCATTGTGGCCAAAGCGGTGGATAAAGCCCTGGCAGATCGTCAGGCAAAAATGGACGCCGCGGTGGCGAAAAAAGTGGATGTGGTCACCGAACCACAGAGCGCCGCGCAGTCTCCGGATCTGGCCATTCCGTTTGGCATTAAATTTACCGGTTATGCCCGCTACGGCGCGCACTTCCAGGCCGCCGATCAGAAATACGTCGCGGTCGATGGGTCCTATAACGGCGGCTCGGCAATTGGTCGTCTGGGTAACGAAGGCAACGGCGGGGAATTCCAGCTCTCCAAAGCTTTCAAGGGCGAGAACGGCGCCATCTGGGACGTCAACGTAATGATCGACCACTGGGGCGACGAAGTTAACCTGAAAAAAGCCTACGCCGGGGTGACCAACATTATGTCATCCAACCCGAACGCCTATTTCTGGGCCGGACGCGACTTCCACCAGCGTCCACAGCAGGGCATCAACGACTACTTCTGGATGAACCACGACGGCCAGGGTGCGGGGGTGAAAAACTTCGACATCGGCGGCGTGCAATTTGATGTGGCGACCGTCGCGGCGGTTGAATCCTGTAACCCAGAAGTGGAAAACGACGGCTCTAACCCGTCGCGCATCTCCTGTACCGGCGGCTCCGGCACCGGCGATAAGGGCAACTACGCGGCGACCTCTAAAATCCACGGCATGAAAGTTGGTCCGCTGGATCTGGAAATCTACGCCAACTACGGCTTTGATTCGAAAGCCATCGAAAGCGATGATCGTCTGAATGCCTGGCAGGGCGGCGTGGTCCTGAGCCACACCAACGACAGCGGTGTGAACAAAGTTATCGCCCGCTACTCGGATAACTCAGACAACAGTGTGTTCAACAAAACCGAAGATCTGACCACGGTTTACGCCAGCTTCGAAGGGTTGCATAAGTTCACCCAGCAGACGCAGGTGGAGTACATCCTCGCCTTCCATGACTATGACAACAGCCGCGACAGCACCGACAACCGCAAAAACTACAACGCGATTGTGCGTCCGATGCACTGGTGGAACGACGTTCACTCGACCTGGCTGGAAGCGGGCTGGCAGCATGTTGACTATGACAACGGCGGCGATAACAAAGGCTGGAAGCTGACCCTGTCGCAGAACATGTCTATCGCGATGGGCCCGGAATTCCGTCCGATGCTGCGCTTCTACGTGACCGGCGGCAAAGTGGATAACCAACGTACTGCACGCGTGAATGGCACCGACGACCAGACGCTCGACGATTTCAACGTTGGAGCGATGTGGGAAGCCTGGTTCTAAAACCGTGCTGTCATTTGCCGGGTGGCGCTGCGCTTACCCTGCCTACTATTTTCGTAGGCCCGTGCAAGCGCAGCGCCGCCGGGCAATGCTCCCATGATATGCTAGAAAAAAAAACGAGCATGCAGGGGAGAACATGGGTTCCACAAAAAGAGGGATGCTGAATGTCCTGATCGCCGCCGTGTTATGGGGCAGTTCAGGCGTTTGCGCGCAGTACATCATGGAGAAGAGTCAGATTTCCTCGCCTTATCTGACCATGATCCGTCTGCTGTTTACCGGCGTGATTTTACTGACGCTCTCGTTCGTCCACGGCGACAAGATTTTCTCGGTCATCAAACATCGCAAAGATGCCATCAGCCTGCTAATTTTCTCGCTGGTGGGCGCGCTTACAGTGCAGCTCACCTTCCTGCTGACGATTGAAAAATCCAACGCCGCCACCGCGACGGTCCTGCAATTTCTCTCCCCGACCATTATCGTGGCCTGGTTCGCGCTGGCGCGAAAAAAACGGCCTGGGATGTTTGTCCTCGCGGCGATTCTGACATCGCTGATTGGTACGTTTTTACTGGTGACGCACGGCGATCCAACGTCGCTGTCGATCTCTCCGGAGGCTTTATTCTTCGGTATCGCCTCGGCCTTCGCCGCCGCGTTTTACACCACCTATCCGTCGACGCTGATCGCCCGCTACGGCACACTGCCGATTGTCGGCTGGAGTATGTTGATTGCAGGACTGATGCTGACGCCGTTCTATGCCGGGCGCGGCACCACCTTCGTGATTGACGGCAGCCTGCTGCTGGCCTTTTTCTATCTGGTGGTGATTGGCACCGCACTGACATTCAGCTTGTATCTGAAGGGCGCGCAGATGATTGGTGGACCGAAGGCGAGCATTCTAAGCTGCGCCGAACCGCTGAGCAGCGCCTTGCTGTCGGTGCTGCTGCTGGGCGTGGCGTTTACCCTGCCGGACTGGCTGGGGACACTGCTGATTGTCTCGTCGGTAGTACTGATTTCGATGGATTCACGCAGACGCGTTCAGGCTCACTGAGACTTCACTTTCCCCGCCACCAGCAAGGCAGTCAACAGCATCAGCGTGCCGGATAAGACCAGCGGCGACAGCAGCCCCAGATTATCCAGCGCGTAGCCACCGATCGCCGCCCCGCAGGTGTTCGCCAGCTGAATCACCGCCACCTGAATGGACCCCGCTTTTTCCGCCTGATCGGCCAGAGAGCGGGTGATCCACGTTGACCAGCCTACTGGCACCAGCGCAAACGCAAAGCCCCAGATAATCGCAATCGTCGACGCCACCCACTTATCGCTGCCCCAGAAAATCAACACAGCGGCACTTACGGCCAGCACCAGCGGTGCACCCGCGAGCGCAATCTTGAGCGAACGTTTCAGGAACTGCGCCGAGAGCGATGTGCCGACAAAACTGGCAATCCCGAAACTCAGCAGCACCAACGTCAGGCCATCCACGTCAAAACCGGCCATAGTCATAAACACCGGACGAATGTAGGTGAAGAAGGCGAACTGGCCCGCAAACGCCATAAAGATAGCGGTCATCCCCGCCATTACGCCGGGGCGTTTGAGCAGGCTAAACATGTTCTGTTTATGATGCGCCGCTTCCCCCGGCAGGGACGGCAGCGCTTTCCACACCCAGAAAATACACAGAATGCCCATGATCGCTGCGCCATTGAAAACGTTGCGCCAGCCAATAATCCCGCCCAAAAAACTGCCCAGCGGCGCGGCGATCACCAGCGCAATCGACACCGCTCCAAAGATCACCGACAGCGCTTTCGGCACTTTGCGCGCAGGCACCAGACGCATAGTCAGCGAGGCCGACATCGCCCAGAATCCACCTAACCCCAGCCCCAGACAGGCGCGACCCAGCAGCAATAGCGTGAAGTTATTGGCAAAAGAGACCAGTACGCAGGAGAGGGTGAGCAGCACCGCGAACAGGATCACCACCTTGCGGCGGTCAATGGTCCCGATAATCTGGGTGATAAACAGGCTGGAGAACATGGCGACAAACGCCGTGACGGTGACGGACTGGCCCGCCACGCCTTCGGAAATCCCCAGATCCTGGGCCATTGGCGTCAGCAGACTCACCGGCAGAAACTCCACGGTAATCAGGCAGGCGACGCAAAACGCCACGGCGAAAACTGCCGACCAGTTTGGTCGCAGCACCTCACTGGTGTGAGTCGTGGGCGTGGAGTGGATCTGTTCTGTCATGGCGTCACCTGAGGATAAAAACGTGCGGGAAAGTCGCGCAGTTTATCATCAAAAGTGTGACGAATTTAACGTTTTGACAACTTTTGTGGGTTTTTGTGCCCGGTGGCGCTGCGCTTACCGGGCCTACAGGACTTGTAGGCCGGTGCAAGCGTAGCGCCGCCCGGCAGAAAGCCGCAGCGAAATAACTCAGTGCAAAAAGAACACGCCCCCTTCCGGCAGGAACAACTGGTTATAGCGCAGCTGGAAGGCGTTGAACTCCTGCGGGTCCGGCTCCATCTCACGCATAAAACCCAGCGTCAGGCGGATCTGCGCGTCGGTGATGGGGGCCGCCAGGCGCGCTTTGCGCAAAATCCGGTGCCAGGCGTGCAGGTTCTCTTCGCTGCCATCGACGATGCAGACCTGCCAGATGAGCAGCACCTGCGCTGCGTTTTGCAGATGGGCCTCGTCCGGTCGCTCCAGATAGCGGATAAACTCATTGCCTGCGGTTTTGCCAAACTGGTCAATCATCGACTCCAGCGGCACCGGCGTAATCCCTAAGCGTTCGCTCAGTCGCTTGATCGCGCGGCGCGAATCGGACGTCAGAATGCGAAACCCGACAACAAACACCACAACCAGGGTGGCCAGCATTATCCAGACCATGCGCTCTCCTTAATGTAAGCCGCTCATGATATCGGGAAACGCGTGGGGCTGACAGGAACAGACATAAAAAAGCCCGGCTCAAAGCCGGGCAAAAAGTTACCTGCACAATCAATCAAGCAGCTTTCAATTTCTGAATTCGTTTTTCACGACGGATTTTGCGCTCTTCCATCACTGCGACCATCGCCATCAGGCAGATACAGGCGATAGCGGCGGCGTCCAGCGCGGCGAAGGTGCCCGCCCAGCCGGTCAGGCCGAAGACTGGCGTGCCGTCGGCGATCATCCCGAGACCCAGTTTGGCGAAGCTGTCACCGATCAGATAGGCGAAGGTGCCTTTGATCCCATCGGCAGCGCCGATCGCTTTTTTCGGCACAAATCCAACCGCCGCAACACCGATCAGCAGCTGTGGGCCAAACACCAGGAAACCAAGTGCGAACAGGGACGCGAGGTAAATGTACTGATTGCTGGCGTGCTGATACACCCCTAACGTCGCGATGATCAGCGCCAGCGCCACGCAGGCCACTAGCGCACGACGTCCATTCGCCAGATCCGAGAGCCAGCCCCACAGCAGCGTGCCGACCAGCGCACCGACTTCAAACAGGGTAAAGCCCTGAATCGCCACCTCTTTGGAGAGTTTCAGCTCCTGGAAGGCATACACGGTGGACCACTGGTCGATACCGATACGCACCACGTACAGGAAGATATTGGAGAAGCACAGCAGCCAGATGACTTTGTTTTTCAGCACGTACTCAACAAAGATCTGCCATTTGGTCATCGACTCGTCTTCGGCCTCTTTGTCCTCTTCGCTCAGCTCTTCGCCAAACAGCTCTTCCGCTTTGCCCAGACCGTAGGATTCCGGGGAGTCGCTGCCGTAGCGCAGGCCGATAAAGCCGACAATCAGGGCGATAATCGACGGGAAGATAAACATGCCGATGACGTGACCGTCGAACAGGAAGTTGGCGCCGAACAGCGCCACGCCTGCCGCACCCGCCCCGCCGAGGTTGTGGGAAATGTTCCACATACCGAGGTAGGTTCCGCGCTTGCGGCGCGGCGTCCATTTGGTGATCGTCGAGTAGCTGCACGACCCGCCGGTACTCTGGAAGAAACCGCTCAGGGCGTAGAAAGCGATCATCATAAACAGGCTGACGGAGCCCGCGCCCATGCTGGCGCTAAAGCCGAGCATACAGATGGCGGAGAGGATCAGCATAAACGGCAGGAACTGCTTGGTGTTTTTACCGTCGGCGTAATAGGAGACCAGGGTTTTGCCAACACCGTAAGTGATCGAGAAACCGAGGCCAATCATCCCCAGCTGCGTCATGCTCAGCCCGTAGGTGGAGATCATGTCGTTCTGGGCGATGTTGAAGTTTTTGCGGATCAGGTACATGGTCAGGTAGCCGATGAAGACCACCAGGTAGGACTGCATGAACGGCTTGAACCACATTTTGCGCCGCATCTCGAGCGGCAGATCCAGGGTCGGCTTGCGCACCTGGTTGAGAAAGGCCAGCATCAAAAACTCCTGATATGAATACCTGCGAATGGCAGGCATTGTAAAAATCAGCAGTCGCGTTGGCCTGAGACAGCGTCCAGGCGAAACCGAGAAAATTTCCTAGTTTTGCCCCACTCGGGGCAAAAAGGTGAGGCGTATCACGCTTCGTGAGTCTCGCGCGGAGCCTGAGCGTTCAAAAACGGCAGCAACAGCAGGGCAGAAATCCCCGCCGCGATGGCGATCACTGCGAAAAAACCGCTCCAGTGCCAGATGTCGATCACTCGCGCCAGCGGCCAGCCGGAAAGGGACGCGCCGAGATAGGCAAACAGGCCGACAAACCCGGTCGCCGCACCCGCGGCCTCTTTGTGCGAACACTCCGCCGCCGCCATGCCGATTAGCATCTGCGGGCCGAAGACGAAGAATCCGGTGGTGAAAAAGCACGCCGCCTGCATCACGTAGCTGGCGAATGGCATCAGCCACAGCGAGCCGACGGAGAGTAAAATCCCGGCGGCAAAAATTAGGTTCATCGGGCCGCGGTTGCCATTAAACAGTTTGTCCGATCCCCAGCCCGCCACCAGCGCGCCGATAAATCCGCCCAGCTCAAACATCGTCACCGCCGAGTTGGCGGTCACCAGATCGACGCCCAGCGTCTCGGACATGTACAGATTGCCCCAGTCGTTGATCGCCGCGCGCACCACGTAGACCAGCACGTAGCACAGAGAAAGCAGCCAGATATACGGGTTCAGGAGCACGTATTTGGTGAGGATCTCCTTGCGCGTCAGGCCCGCGCCCTCCTGTTGCTGGGCGATCTCCATCTCGTCATGACGCCAGTCGCCAACCGGCGGCAGGCCGACGGTTTCAGGCCGGTCGCGCAGGCGCCAGCACAGGAACAGCCCGGCGAAAATCGCCAGCGTTCCGGCAATCATCATCCCGGCGCGCCAGCCGTAGTGCAGCGCTGCCGCACCCACCACGATAGGGATCAGCGCCCCGCCGACGTTATGGGCGGTGTTCCAGATCGCCCACCAACCGCCGCGCTCGTTGCGGGAGTACCAGGCGGTGAGCAGACGCGCGCAGACGGGCGCGCCCCAGCCCTGGAAAAAGGCGTTCAGCGCCCACAGCAGAGCGAAGGCCCACAGCGAGGTGGAAAAACCAAACAGGATATTCACCACCCCGGTGGTGATCAGCCCTAATCCCATGAAATACCGGGCGTTGGAGCGGTCGCTGACGATCCCGGAGAAAAATTTCGACAGGCCGTAGGTGATGTAAAACAGCGTCGCCAGCAGGCCGATGTCTGTGCGCGTCATTACACCGCTGGCGAGAATTTCCGGCGCGGCGGCGTTGAAACTTTTACGGGTGAAGTAGAACAGGGCGTAACCCAGCCAGATGGTGGTCAGGATATGGCGTCGCCAGTAGCGGTAGCGCGCATCGATCTCCTGTTTGTCGCCAATCGGTGCGGCGCTGGCGGGCGTTTTCAGAAAGGTAAACATCGTCGGTCCTTACGAGTAACGCAGCGGCAAATTCACGCTGACGCGAGTGCCGTGGGTGCAGGAGATCGTCAGCGTTCCGCCGAGCGCTGTGACGCGCTCACGCATTCCCGCCAGGCCAAAACCCTGCTGGCCAGAGCCGGGCGGCAGGCCGCAGCCGTCATCTTCAAGAACCAGCATCAGGCGGTCGTCCTGCTGCCAGCCCTGAAGCGTTACTGCGCTGGCGCTGGCGTGTTTGACGATATTGTTCAGCCCCTCCTGGCAGACGCGGAACAGGGTCACGCGCTGGCTTTCGCTTAGCCCCGATTCGTCAATCGCCCAGTCGATGTGGCTGACGATGCCCCTTCCTTCCAGCTCCATCTCGCGCATCAGAGAACGCACCGCCTGCTCAAGGGAGAGATCGTCCAGCTGGCGCGGGCGCAGTCGACCCAGCAGACGACGCACGGAATCATACACGCCGAGCGAGAGCTGTTCGATATGCGCCCCGCCCTGGCGGACGCCGATATTTTCCGGGGCCAGCCGCTGAACAATCCCCGCCTGAGTGCGAATGGCGGTGATGGTTTGGCCGATATCGTCGTGCAGTTCGCGCGCCACTTCCTGGCGCACGCTCTCTTCGGTTTCCAGTAACCGCTCCGCCAGACGGCGGTTGCGGGCCAGCTCGTTTTGCAGGGACTGGTTCAACTCACGCAGGCGCTGAATCCCCGCACCCAGCAGCAGCCCGGTCAGGCTTTGCGCCAGCAGCGAGAGGAGTAAATCGACGGGATGATCGTGCCACGTCTGGCTGGCAATCAGGGCGATGGCGTTCATCAGGGTGGCGATCAGCGCCCCCTGCCAGCCGTAGTGCCAGGCCAGGGCGATAATCGGCAGCGCCAGGCAGAACGGCGTAAAACGGGAGAGTTCCGCCGGCAGGCCCAGCTGTAACCACAGGCTGACCACGAACAGTAGCAGATACCAGATGAGGTGCCGCGCGCGCCAGTTCACCGGCTGGGAGACCAGCGCCGGGCCGAGCGGTTGCCAGACGGTGCTGGTGAGATAGTGCCAGATAACCAGGCAGGTCGGGGCCAGCGTCAGCCCGCCGGTGAGGGTCAGCAGCAGGGCCGTGAGAGTGTCGGGTTTGCCGATCCACGGCAGAGACTGCAACAGCGCAGCGGCGATCAGCGCCCCGCCCTGACGCAGCAGCGTGCGCCAGTCGCGCTGATGGCGATAGCGGGAAATCAGCGCCACCGGGAGCAGCGTTAGCACGCCCCCGATCATCAATAATGGGAGATGCGCCAGCGCCACTTCCTGCGCCAGCCACACCAGCATGATCCACTCGGCGCCGAGCAAAACGGGCCAGTAGCCGCGCGGACATTGCAGCATCAGCCCCAGACGCAGGCCAAACGGAAACAGCAGCACCGCCAGCTCCGGGCGCTCGACCAGATGCAGGCTGATGCTCCACAGGCAAAACCAGGCGGCGGAGAAGATAAAAAAGCTGGCGACCACAGAGACCAGCCGCGAGAAGTAAGGACTCATTGCCAGCCGTCAAACATGCGGCGGGCCAGCTCGACGTCATTGCTGACGCCGAGTTTTTCCATAAGATTGGCGCGATGGACATGAACGGTTTTCGGTGACAGGCCCAGCTCGACGGCGATCTCTTTTACCGCCATCCCCTGCGCCAGTTTTTCCGCCACCTGTCGTTCGCGTTTGGTTAGCGGGTCCTGGCGTCCGGCGGCGAGCTTGATAGCGATATCGGGGGTGAGATAGCACCCGCCCGTGGCAACGGTGCGCACGGCAGATATCAGCTCGTCCGGACTGCAGCGTTTAGAGAGAAACCCGCGCGCCCCGGCGTTGAGCGCCTGTTCGACCAGCGCCGGGCTGTCGTGCACCGAGAGCATGATCGTCGCCATCCCTTTCGGCAGCTGGCTGAGCAGCTCAAGCCCGGAGAGGTCCGGCATCGAGATATCGCAAATGCACACCTGCACCCCGCGCCCCGGCAGTCCGGCCAGTGCCTCGCGGCCTGAACCGAATTCAGCCACGACCTGAAAGTCCGCCTCCAGGCTCAGCAACTGGGCAAAACCGGAGCGGACGATAAGATGGTCGTCGATAAGGGCGATGGTGGTCATGTGGGTGTCCTGATGCCTGAAACGCCTGATGGCGCTGCGCTTGTCAGGCCGACAACGGCAATGTCCAGCGCAGTGCTTTACGGCAAAGCCGCTTACCTTAACGATAAGCGCGTTGCCGTTCAAGCCTTGAGCGATTTACTCAAAAAACACCGCAATTTTATTAAACATGGTCGGATCGGACTGGTTGCGCACCACTTTGGTAACGTCTTCCAGTTTGTCGATTTGCGCCATCATCTGCTCGAGGCGCTGGTCGTCGTTCACCAGTAGCCAGATGCGGCTCTGATCGCTGCCCTGAATCGGCAGACACAGAATGCCTTCGACGTTGAACGCGCGGCGTGCGAACAGGCCACAGACGTGGGTCATGACGCCAGGGTGGTTGCGGACGGTGAGTTCGAGAATGACGTTATCGTATTGTTTTTGCATGGCTTATTCTCCCACCATCTCAGTATTGGCCGCACCCGGCGGGACCATTGGATACACTTTTTGTTCTGGGTCGATACGCACGTGAATCAGCGCCGGGCCAGGACGGGAAATCGCCGCCTGCAGGGCGGCCTGCGCGTCCTCTTCGGCGTTCAGATCGCAGGTGTGCAGGCCAAAACCGGCGGCAATCTGCATAAAGTTGATCGTCCCCGGATAGGTCGCGGCGAACACGCCCTGCTTGTAGAACAGGCTCTGCTGCTGATGCACCAGGCCCAGCGCTTCGTTGTTCATCAGGATGATTTTCACGTCGAGCTGGTTTTCCGCCGCCGTCGCCATCTCCTGAATATTCATCATCAGGCTGCCGTCACCGGAGAAGCAAATCACCTTGCGATCCGGGTTCGCCAGCGCCGCACCCACGGCGGCAGGCAGGCCGAAGCCCATCGTCCCCAGGCCGCCGGAGGTCAGCCACTGGCGCGGACGGTTCAGCGGATAGGCCTGGGCGGTCCACATCTGATGCTGGCCGACGTCGGTGGTGATAATGGCGCTGTCATCCACGCAGGAGGCGACGGCGTTAATCAGGCCGTAATGGCTCAGTGGGTCACCTTCGGTTGGGATGGCGCTCGGGAACTCCTGTTGCAGTTGAGAAACCAGGGAGCGCCATTCGGCGTGGTCGGTAGCGTGGGTTTGCGGAATCAGTTGAGCCAACACTTCGCTCACATCGCCCTGAATCGCCACGTGCGGCTGTTTGATTTTACCCAGCTCGGCGCGGTCGATATCGACGTGAATGATTTTCGCGTTCGGGCAGAACTGCTCGGTTTTGCCAATCGCCCGGTCATCAAAACGTGCGCCAAGAACGATCAGTAAATCAGACTCTTGCAGAATAAAGTTGGTGCTGCGCGCGCCGTGCATCCCCAGCATGCCCAATGAGAGCGGGTGTGCTTTCGGCAGCATACCCAGCGCCATCAAGGTCATTGTGGTCGGCAGATTCGCTTTTTCGGCAAACTCACGCACCTGTTCAGAGGCGTTAATCGCCCCGCCGCCCAGATAGAGCACCGGGCGAATCGCTGCGTTGATCATCGCGGCGGCATCTTGCACGCTTTGGGCGCTGAATGCTGGCGCGGGAGCGCGGTCACCCGGCTCCGGGAACGTCTCGATGTCGATTTCAGCGGTTTGCACGTCCTTAGGAATGTCTATCCACACCGGGCCTGGGCGACCGGATTGCGCAATGCGGAACGCATCGGCGATCACCTGAGGTAACTCGGCGATATCGCGAACTAAATAGTTGTGCTTGGTGATGGGGATAGAGATGCCGTAGGTGTCGACTTCCTGAAACGCATCGGTGCCAATCATCGACGAAGGAACCTGGCCGGTAATGCAAATCAGCGGAATGGAGTCGAGGCGTGCGTCGGCAATCGCGGTGACCAGGTTGGTAGCGCCCGGTCCGCTACAGGCCATACAGACGGCGGGTTTGCCCTGAGTTCGCGCCATGCCCTGGGCGATAAATCCGGCCCCCTGCTCGTGGCGCGCCAGAACGTGGCGGATCTGCGTGCTTTGACTTAACGCGTCATACAGCGGCAGTACCGTACCGCCCGGAATACCCGAAACAATGGTAATACCCTGACGTTCCAGTAAATGAACGATTAATTGCGCGCCGGTAAAACGCGTCTTGCCAGATGTTGTGCCCGAACTTGCCATGCTCCAGTCCTTTTGTTCTGAGCCGACTTTCCGGGAGGCTTAAACTAAAAACCCCGCCGGTTTGCGCCGGCGGGGTTTTGGATTCGTGTGTTGATCCAGTCCCTACGGCGCGTTGCCGACGACCACCACCACACGTACGACGACCACTGCGGCAGGTTGCGCAGTTTTTAGTAGGGTCGACGCCATCATGGAAGTTGTCATTGAGGACCTGTGTTTAGAATCATTGATAGAATTTATACAAACACAGGTTTCAGATCCTGACAATGGAAATATTTTCATCCACCTGAATTTGCGTCAGGGATCACGTTTCGTTTGTCGAGTGATGAAAACAAAAAACCCCGCCGGAGCGAGGTTTTTTTTCAGGGTTTGCGGTTGGTTTCCGCGAACACACTGTGTTACGTCAACGCAAGAAGTATACGCGATCGGCCACGAACGCGCAATTTTAGGCTTCTTTTTTGATGAATCTGAGTATGGATCAGCCCGTCGGATTTGTCGATAAAATACTGTTCATGCATCCAGTATTTATCTATACTGATTTTGTTCGCAGTGAGTTACGGGGGCCGCAAGCAGTACACCGGCGCAACGAAGTCCTGGCTGAAACGGGTGGTGCCGTCAGTGCCTTAACCCCCAAATGAGCACACTGTGTTACGTCAACAAAGGTGCTGGCAACAGGCGGCGGAGAGGTACGCCAGCATCGTGCTCCTTCTGCCAGAAGGAGGCGCGTATGGGCGTCGTGGATACGATCATTCTTATCCTGAAACTCATTGTTGCAGTACTGCAACTGCTTGATGCTGTCCTGAAATACCTGCGGTAAATCGGGTTCAAGTCGCACCAGAGAGGGGCGGGCAACCGCCCCTCTTTAACATCTGCACAGTGGCAACATAAGTTGCCGAGATCGTTTACAAATCCTGCCTGTTTTCGTTCAACCATTCACCTCAGAGATGCTTAATTTGTCATCTCTTTGTGGTAGATTCCTCGCGCATTTATGGTAATGCGCAGTCACTTATTCTTTATTTATCTCTTTTTGCAAAAGTATTCAGCGACATGAAAAAGCAAAGGAACGTTAATTTACTGTTGATGCTGGTGTTACTGGTGGCCGTCGGTCAGATGGCGCAGACCATTTATATCCCGGCGATTGCAGACATGGCGAAGGAGCTCAGCGTCCGCGAAGGCGCGGTGCAGAGCGTGATGGCCGCCTATTTGCTGACTTACGGCGTCTCGCAGCTGTTCTACGGTCCGCTGTCTGACCGCGTCGGACGCCGCCCGGTTATCCTGGTCGGTATGACGATTTTCATGATCGCCACGGTGATTGCGATGACTACCCACAACCTGACAATTCTGATTGCTGCCAGCGCCTTGCAGGGCATGGGGACCGGCGTCGGCGGGGTGATGGCGCGAACGTTGCCGCGCGATTTGTACGAAGGCTCGCAGCTTCGCCATGCCAACAGCCTGCTGAATATGGGTATTCTGGTCAGCCCGCTGCTGGCTCCGCTGATTGGCGGGGTGCTGGACAGCATCTGGTCGTGGCGCGCCTGTTACGCTTTCCTGCTGGTGCTGTGCATTATCGTCACCTTCAGCATGGCGCGCTGGATGCCGGAAACGCGCCCGACGGGTGCACCGCGCACGAAGCTTATCGCCAACTACAAAACGCTGTTCGGCAACGGGGCATTCACCTGTTATCTGCTGATGCTGATTGGCGGTCTGGCGGGGATTGCGGTGTTTGAAGCCTGTTCTGGCGTGTTACTCGGCGCGGGCCTGGGGCTGAGCAGCATGGTGGTGAGTATTCTGTTTATTCTGCCTATCCCTGCGGCGTTCTTCGGCGCGTGGTTTGCCGGTCGCCCAAACAAACGTTTTTCCACCCTGATGTGGCAGTCGGTGATGAGCTGCCTGCTGGCTGGCGTGATGATGTGGGTTCCGGGGCTGCTCGGCGTGATGACCGTCTGGACGCTGCTGATCCCGGCTGCACTGTTCTTCTTCGGCGCGGGGATGCTCTTCCCGCTGGCGACCAGCGGCGCGATGGAGCCATTCCCGTTCCTCGCAGGCACTGCGGGCGCACTGGTCGGTGGGCTGCAAAACATCGGTTCCGGCGCGCTGGCCTGGCTCTCCGCCATGATGCCGCAAACCGGTCAGGCTAGCCTTGGCCTGCTGATGACCCTGATGGGGCTGCTGATTTTGCTGTGCTGGCTGCCGCTGGCGTCGCGTGAGCCGCATCACGAGCAGACGATTTAATCACATGATGGCCCGGCTTCTCGTCGGGCTTTTCGCACACCGGGGCGAGCATGGCCTGTAGCAACGGCTCTGGCCCCGCTCGCCACGCCCCTTCTTCCCCGTCGTAAAACTGGAAATCTGCGTTAATCGCGTACGGGATTTTGGCTTTTTGCAGCTCGCAGGCCATAAAACTGGCGAATGCCATCTGCGGTGCCGTCGGCGTCACGCGGCTGGATTCTCCCACGCCCCAGCCGCCAACCCAGCTCACGTGTCCGGTTTTTTGCTGCCAGCGCAGGGCGGTATTGATCCGGCTGCGAATCGCCGATTTCTCGGCGGCGGTGCCTGACGTCCACGGGTATTTACCGTTGTTCTTGAGCGGTCCCCACGGGAAGATGTGCCACTCGGCCAGGACATAGTTTTGGCTATGAGCAGGTAGCCTGAGGCTGGCGAGATCTTCCGGGGCTGCGCGCAGGCGCGGGGCGACGAAAATCATGCGATCGGCATCGATGGCGTGAATCGCTTTGATCGTTTTATCGTAGACGCGGTTGAGGGACGCGATGTTGTGATTCAGCTTGTCCGCCGGCTCGTAGATCAGGTCAAACCCGAGCAGCGGCGAGCTTTTCTCAAAGTAGTGCGCCACAGCAATCCACCAGTTCACCACCTCTTTTTCGTTATCCGCTTTCGGGTCGTTTTTGTACTCATCCGCCTGATAGGCAATGACCGGGATCACGCCGTACTGGTCGCAGGCTTCCACCAGTTTGCGCAGGTGAATCAGCCGCGCTTCGGTAGGCTCACCGGCCACGCGAATCCGCACATGGGTAAAGCCCTTGGCCTTAAAATCACGCACTTCCAGCGGGTCGAACTCACGAATGCCCCGCTCGGTGCGCGCCCAGTCCACGTCGATACCCACGCCGAGTTGCTGCGCGTAGCGCGCAGCCGTCAGCGGAGGCTCAGCGGCAAACACCCAGCCAGAGGAGAAAATCAGCGCAGCGGCGATCAAAGGCTTTAACACGGTTAACCTTGCGAAAAATCGAAAGCAATAGGCTGTATTTAGCACGCTTTTCGCCGTTTGGTGTAGAGGCGAAGCGTAATAATTCTTCATCCCACCTGACTTTTTAGCCAGGCGATAAAGGCATCAATTTTGGGCCACTGCCTGCCGGAGAGGGTCGAGACGTAGTAGTGCTGATGGCATTTCAGGGTTTTATCGCCGAACGGCGCGATCAATTCCCCACGCTCAAGGCGTTTTTGCACCAGCCGTTTACGCCCCATCGCCACGCCAACGTGATTCATTGCCGCGATAACCGCTAAATCCGAACGATCGAAACCAATACCCGACGATGGCGGCAGATTCACCGCAAAGTGCTGCGCCCAGCCAAACCATTCGTCGGTACCAGAGTCATTGCTCCACGCCTGTCGGTCATGCAACAACGTGCAATGACGGAGATTATCGGGGTTTTTTATCAGCTCATGCTCGCGCGCGTATTCCGGGGTGCAGACCGGCAGGATCGCCTCGTCCATCAGGAAGTGGTGAGAAAGCTGAGTGGGCGGCGTATCGTCGAAATAGAGCGCCAGATCGATACCCGTTCGCTGCATATTCGGATAATCGTTGCCTGTCAGAATGGTCAGGGAGATCGACGGATAGCGGCGGGTGAAATCCCCGAGCATGGGAACCAGCCAGCATTGGGCGATAGACGGGCGCGAATAGACGGTCAGCGTGCCGGAGAGCGCCTGATTTTTGATGTCGAGGATCTCCTGATTCAGGGTATCCAGCGACGATTTCAGCGCCCAGAACACGCGTTTTCCCTCCGGCGTCAGTTCCACCTTGCGGTGCGAGCGGACGAACAGCTGAATGCCCAGCTCCTCTTCCAGCAGGTTAATGCGATGGCTGACGGCGCTCGGGCTGAGCGACAACTCTTCCGCCGCCAGCGCGAAGGACTCGTGCCGGGCTGCCACTTCAAAGGTGTACATTTTCGACAGCTGCCAGCCGTTCAGCAGGCGATTTCCGACCTCGTTCTCATCGTTCATGGCGACTTTTTTCTCTCTCCAGACTCATTTCACTGCGCCCAGAATACCGCTTCTGGATGAATTTATGTGAACCAACCCCGTAATAAGTGCGCTTTTTAGAACGACGTCACTCACTTGATCCAATCTGGCTCACCTGAACGGCAATTTATATCGTTTGTCAGCCGATGCCGTTTTTTCGTCCAATAGCCGCAGATAACTTAAGGGTGAGGTGAGATATGGGATCTCAGATGTGGGTTGTGGCGACGCTGCTGGCAAGCATCGTGTTGATTGTATTAACCATCGTAAAACTGAAGTTTCACCCGTTTCTGGCGCTGCTGCTGGCGAGCTTTTTTGTCGGCGCGATGATGGGCATGAGCCCGCTGGATATGGTCAACGCCATTGAGAGCGGCATCGGCGGCACGCTGGGATTCCTCGCAGCGGTGATTGGCCTGGGCACCATTCTCGGCAAAATGATGGAAGTGTCCGGCGCGGCGGAGCGCATCGGCCTGACGCTCCAGCGCTGCCGCTGGCTCTCCGCCGACGTGATTATGGTGCTGGTTGGGCTGATCTGCGGTATCACGCTGTTTGTCGAAGTGGGCGTGGTATTGCTGATCCCGCTGGCGTTTTCGATTGCCAAAAAGACCCAAACCTCGCTGCTTAAACTGGCGATCCCGCTGTGTACCGCGCTGATGGCAGTGCACTGCGTGGTGCCTCCGCACCCGGCGGCGCTGTTTGTGACCAACAAACTGGGCGCGGACGTGGGGACGGTGATTGTTTACGGTCTGATGGTCGGGCTGATGGCGTCCCTGGTGGGCGGCCCTCTGTTCCTGAAACTGCTCGGCGACCGCCTGCCGTTCAAGCCGGTTCCGGCGGAGTTTTCTGACCTGAAAGTGCGCGAAGAACACACGCTGCCGACGCTGGGTGCCACGCTGTTTACCGTTCTACTGCCGATTGGCCTGATGCTGGTAAAAACCATCGCCGAGCTGAACATGGCCAAAACTGGCTCGCTGTACACGCTGCTGGAATTTATCGGCAACCCGATCACCGCCATGTTTATCGCCGTGTTTGTGGCCTATTACCTGCTCGGGATTCGCCAGCATATCGGCATGAGCGCCCTACTGAAGCACACGGAAACCGGCTTTGGTTCAATTGCCAACATCCTGCTGATCATCGGTGCGGGCGGGGCGTTTAACGCCATCCTCAAAACCAGCGGGCTGGCCGATACCCTGGCGCTGATTTTATCGAATATGCACATGCACCCGATTCTGCTGGCGTGGCTAGTGGCGTTGATTCTGCATGCGGCGGTCGGTTCCGCCACCGTGGCGATGATGGGGGCGACGGCGATTGTGGCCCCGATGCTGCCGCTCTATCCCAATGTTAGCCCGGAGATTATCGCCATTGCCATCGGTTCCGGCGCTATTGGCTGCACGATCGTGACGGATTCTCTGTTCTGGCTAGTGAAGCAATACTGCGGCGCGACCCTGAATGAGACTTTCAAATACTATACAACGGCGACATTTATCGCCTCGGTACTTGCACTTGGCTGCACGTTCCTGCTTTCTTTCATTATCTAAGCGCGAAGAGACGTACTATGGAAAACGCAAACATCACCACCTTAACCGCCCAATTTCCTCTGGTAGAGGATCTGATGGCGCTGAAAGAGACCACCTGGTTTAACCCGCGCACCACCTCGCTTGCCGAAGGGTTGCCGTACGTCGGGCTGACGCAGGCGGATGTGAAGGATGCCCACGCTCGCCTGGCGCGTTTTGCGCCTTACCTGGCGAAAGCGTTCCCGGAAACCGCCGCTAAAAACGGCATTATCGAGTCCGACGTGGTGTCTATTCCTGCCATGCAGAGCCGACTGGCGAAGGAATTTACGACGCCGATTAACGGCACATTGCTGCTGAAAAAAGACAGTCATCTGCCAATTTCTGGCTCCATCAAAGCGCGCGGCGGGATCTATGAAGTGCTGACCCACGCCGAACAACTGGCGCTGGAAGCGGGCATGCTGTCGCTCACCGACGATTACAGCGTTCTGCTGGAGCCGCGCTTCAAGGACTTTTTCAGCCAGTACAGCATCGCCGTTGGCTCGACGGGCAACCTCGGGATGTCGATTGGCATCATGAGCGCCCGCGTTGGCTTTAAGGTGACGGTGCATATGTCGGCCGATGCCCGCGAGTGGAAAAAGGCCAAACTGCGCAGCCACGGCGTTGAAGTGGTGGAGTACGAGCAGGATTACGGCGTGGCGGTGGAGCAAGGGCGCAAGGCCGCCGAGAGCGATCCGAACTGCTTCTTTATCGACGACGAAAACTCCCGCACGCTCTTTTTAGGTTATGCCGTTGCAGGTGAGCGCCTGAAAGCGCAGTTTGCCGAGCAGGGGCGCGTGGTGGATGCGGATCATCCGCTGTATGTTTATCTTCCGTGCGGCGTGGGCGGTGGCCCTGGCGGCGTGGCGTTTGGCTTGAAACTGGCCTTTGGCGATAACGTTCACTGTTTCTTCGCCGAGCCGACCCATTCGCCGTGCATGTTGCTGGGGGTATATACCGGTTTGCACGATGAGATTGCGGTGCAGGATCTGGGGATCGATAACGTCACGGCGGCGGACGGTCTGGCGGTAGGGCGTGCGTCCGGGTTTGTCGGCCGCGCGATGGAACGCCTGCTGGACGGGTTCTATACCCTGTCCGATCAGAGCATGTACGACATGCTGGGCTGGCTGGCGCAGGAGGAGAGCATCCGTCTTGAGCCGTCGGCGCTGGCGGGCATGGCCGGGCCGGTGCGCGTGCCTGTTTCCGCCAATGCGACCCACCTCGTCTGGGCAACCGGCGGCGGAATGGTGCCGGAAGAGGAGATGGCGAAATATCTGGCGAAGGGCCGCGCGTCACTTCTGTCTTAAAAGGGCCATTAACTCTTCCGCTGGGCGGTTCTGTTTCATCAAATCGCGCATCACTTTCATAAAGGGTGCGCTGTAGTCATAAAATGCCAGATATCCCTGACACAACTCATCGTCATTGGCCGCCGTGCACAGGCGGCGGCCAGGGCAAGTCTGGCATTTCACCAGCGCTTTCTTCTGGCACATCTCTTTCCCGCACCAGCCATTCAGCGTGTCGTCAAAGAGGCGAACTGAAATCTGCCCGATATCTTCCCGAACCCACATCGCAAAAATTTGCGTTAAAAACTGGCCCCAAATCTCAGGCATAACCGGCTTTTCGCCCGCGGTCTGGGGTAAAAAATGGAGGTTTTTACTTCCGCTCTGACGTAACGCCTGATAAACCCTCCCTGGCTCACGCGCGTTGCAGCTATCCACCGCAACCACACGGATACTTTCGTGGCATCCTGTCATTGACGACCCTAAAAATTCAGAATTTGCTGTAGGTGCGTTACAGCAAACAGTAATGCGAGGGAGAGTACTGCGAGAGAGATCAAGAATTTGTCACGCACCGCTTTCGGCTGCACGAAATCATTGCGATTCACGTCCATTAAATTGCGGCTGCGGGTGTAGCGCCAGAGAATGGTCGCCACCAGCGCCAGCACCACCAGCGAGATCCAGAACGGCAGACCGGTGCGGTGCCAGTTGTGTTTAATCGCCAGCGCAATCAACGCGCCGTAGCCGAGCAGCGTGCGCAGCCAGGCCAGCGACGTGCGTTCAGGCTGCAGGCCGGGGTCGGCTTCACGCCGCGCTTTGCGACTATCCGCCATAGAACACCAGCACCATCACCACGCCTGCTACCGTCAGTAAAATCACGCTGATCGCCAGCAGCCCGCGCGTGTAGGGCAGATCCTGCTTGAGGCGCATCGCCTTTTCATTGCGCAGCCAGCGCAGATAACCGTAGATCGCCAGCACACCGGCGAACAGACACAGCAGCAGCGCCAGCACTTCGCGAATCAGAGGAGTGGCAAAATCCGGGGCGAGTTGGTCCAGCCCGACGCCCGCGGCGAGAAAGCCCAGCGCGGTGCGAATCCATGCCAGAAATGTGCGTTCATTGGCGAGAGAAAACCGATAGTCCGGTGCTTCGCCCAGCTGGGAAATTTTCATGAAGGCTCCTTGTCATTCCGCAAGCAGGCTTCAGCATAGCGTAAATTGACCGGCATCTGGGATGCCGGTCGGCGGGATTAATGCAATTCAGGCCAGTAGTCTTTGTTGGCCTCAATCAGATCGTCGAGGATGGCTTTGGCAACCGAAGCGCTCGGCACGGTTTTAGACAGCGTAATCGCCTGCCAGAGTTTGGTGTAGGAGCGCTCTTCCCATGCGTCGACCACCAGTTTTTCCACCGCAACCTGCTGTCCCATCAGCCCTTTCTGGAAGTGCGGAATGTCGCCAACGGTCAGTGGTTCAGGGCCGTTTTTGCCGACCAGGCACGGGATTTCGACCATCGCATCAGAATCGAAGTTATGGATAGCGCCGTTGTTTGGCACAATCAGCAGCATCCGCTCCTGGGTGTTGAAGGCGATGGCGGTCGCCAGATCGACGATGTACGACGCATGTTCGTCGATCTCCAGCTCACCGGCGGAAGATTTCCCGGCTTCGATGATCGCACGACAAGAGCTAAAGACGTGCTTCTCACGGTGATCCATCACTTCGTTGGCGCGGGTGCGTTCCGGGTTGGAGTGCGCCACCACGTAGTCCGGGAAGAAGTAATATTTCAGGTAGGTATTCGGCATGGTGTCCGGGTCGAGCGCCTGCACGTCTTTTGCCTTCGCGAAGGTGTCGTTCCAGCTGGCTTCAGTGTGTACATCGTCAGAGGGCGGCACATAGCCGTGTTTCGCTACGTATTCGCGTAGTTTCGGCATCAAATCGTTCCCGTTCAGATCTTCAATCGACGTCCACCAGCCGAAGTGGTTCAGGCCGTAGTAGCGCACGCGCATCTCTTTGCGATCTTTCAGGCCAACAATCTGCGCCATCCGTCCTTCAATGCCGATGGGCATATCGCAGATGTTGAGGATTTTGGCCTGCGGACGCAGACGGCGCGTCGCTTCAGCGACGATCGCCGCCGGGTTGGAGTAGTTGAGCATCCACGCGTTCGGGGAGTATTTCTCCATGTAATCCACCAGCTCCAGCACGCCGCCAATAGAGCGCATGCCGTAGGAGATCCCGCCCGGTCCGCAGGTTTCCTGGCCCAGTACGCCGTGACGCAGTGGGATTTTTTCATCTTTTTCGCGCATCGGGTATTTGCCGACGCGGATATGCGCCATCACAAAGTCCACGTCCGTAAACGCCGCTTTAGGGTCAGTGGTGTAGCTGAAGTCGATGTCCGGGGCCTGCTCCTGAAGGATGATTTTGCACGCCTCGGCGATGGTTTCCTGACGTGCACCGTCATTGTCATAGAACTTGAGAGCGCGCAGCGGGAAGCGATCGCGATTCGCCAGTAACATCAGGACGATACCCGGAGTGAAAGTACTGCCGCCGCCTGCGATAACAACTGAGAATTTTTTCATGATACAGCCTCTGTCAGGGTAGATGATGGGGTCAAAGAAGGAGTGTTCATCAGGGATTCAAGCTGGTCGCGCACCTGTGGCACGTGCAGCCCGACAATCACCTGAATCCCGTTGCCGCGACGCACCACGCCGTGGGCGCCAAGGGCTTTGAAAACGTCGTCACTTTGCGTTTTGCTCATGTCGATCAGAGCGATACGCAGTCGGGTGGCGCAGTTGTTGATGCTTTCGATATTGCCTGCCCCGCCGAGCGCCTGCAGATAGCCTTCCGCCTGGCCCGAGCTGGTATTGGCGGCGACGGTGGTTTGCCCGCGCGCGGCCTGGTAATCGGCTTTGCTGTAGAGTTTGATTTCACTCTCTTCGCGACCCGGCGTTTTCAGGTTGAAGCGTTCGATCAGCGTCTTAAAGACCAGGAAGTAAAGTCCGGTGAAGCACACGCCGATGCCAATCTGGGTGAACATCATCGAGGCATGGTTGTGGAACATCGGGATCCAGTTTTGCGGCAGGAACTGGTCGAGCAGACCGCCGCCCATGTTGCCGACCACGCCGAAGATGTACATCACGGTCGCCATCGTTGCCGCCAGCACCGCGTGAACGGCGAACAGCAGCGGGGAGATAAACAGGAAGGTAAATTCCAGCGGTTCGGTGATCCCCACCAGCATCGCGGTGAGGGTGGCCGGGATCAGCAGGCCCGCCACTTTGACGCGGTTTTCCGGCGACGCGGTGTACCACAGCGCCAGCGCAATCCCGACGGAGCCGAACACTTTCGAGTTACCGTGCAGGGCAAAACCGCCTTCCGGGAACAGGGTTTTCAGCGGCAGGGTGCTCTGGCTGAACTCTTGTAAATGCTGCGCCCAGTAAACCTGGATGCCGCCTTCCACCGCCGCCGGGCCGAAAATAAACGGACCGTAGACGAAGTGATGCAGGCCGGTTGGGATCAGAATGCGTTCCAGGAAGGTATAAACCCACACGCCCAGCGCCCCGGCAGAGCGTAAAAACGCCTGCAACGACTCGATGCCCATCTGCACTTTTGGCCAGCCGAGCAGGGTCAGCCAGGCGCACGGAATCATCACGAAGAAGGCGATGATCACCACGAACGAGGTGCCCTGGAAGATGCCCAGGAAGACCGGCAGCTGTTTATCGAAATAGCGGTTGTGGATGGCCGTCACCAGCCCGGAAATCACAATCGCACCGATGATGCTGGTGTCGAGGGTTTTGATCCCGGCAATCATCGCCAGCCCGCTGCCCGCCGTCGGTTCAGCCATGAAGTTCACGCCAAAGAACTGACCCCAGGTCATGCCCATCGCGTTAATAAAGTAGTTCCAGGTCAGGAAGCTAATCAGCACCGCCAGACAGGCTCGGCCCTGCGCCTGTTTTGCCAGACCAATCGGTAAACCGACGGCGAAAATCAGCGGCATATTACGAAAGACCGCCCAGCCGCCCTCTTCAATAATGTGGACGATTTGCGCGAACAGATGATCGGGTGCGGTTAAGGCTTCGCCCACAAAAAGCGGATTGCGCAGCATGATGGCGATTCCGACCACCATGCCCGCGAAAGGGAACAACAGCACCGGGGTAAACATGGCGCCGCCAAAACGTTGTATTTGACTGAGCATCTTTAAATCCTCATGTAACAACCTGTAGGGGGTTTGGCCTTATTGGTTTTGTGCTGGCCTGAACTGAGGATAAGAAGTTACTCATCGGCTAACACCGCGTCCCGCTGCGTTCCGTGATCGCATTCATGGTTTTAATTTGCTCACTGAGGTCTACTTTCAGTTCAAAATATGGACATGTTAAGACGCGATGCCCGCATGAATCAGTGCAGAGAGGTCTACAGGTGATCTACAAATCCATAGCCGACAGATTACGTCTGCGGCTCAATTCATCTGATTACAACGTCGGTAGCCCGCTGCCCGGCGAAAAAGCGCTGGCGCAGGAGTTTGGCGTGGCGCGAATGACCGTTCGCAAGGCCATCGATTTGCTGGTCGGCTGGGGGCTGGTGGTGCGCCGTCACGGCAGCGGCACCTTTGTGGCGCGCAAAGACGTGCACCACGAAACCACCAATCTGACCGGGCTGGTGGAGGTGCTGCGCCAGCAGGGAAAAGAGGTCCAGAGCAAGGTGTTGCAGTTTGAAGTGATGCCTGCCCCGCCCGCTATCGCCAGCCAGCTGCGCATCCAGATTGATGAGCGGATCTACTTTTCGCGCCGGGTGCGTTACGTTGAAGGAAAGCCGCTGATGCTGGAGGACAGCTTTATGCCCGTGAAGCTGTTTCGCAACCTGTCGCTGGCGCATCTTGAGGGGTCGAAGTTTGACTACATCGAGAAGGAGTGCGGGATCACCATCAGCGGGAATTACGAGAGCCTGACGCCGGTGCTGGCGGACCGCCAGATGGCGAGTTTGATGAACTTACCGGAACAGACGCCGCTGCTGCGCATAACCTCCCTTTCCTACAACGACAGCGGCGAGTTCCTTAATTATTCGGTGATGTTCCGAAACACCAGCGATTATCAGGTGGACTACCATCTGCGGCGCATCCACCCGGACGAACTTTTAGCCTATCCCCCAGAACAGCACGGCCAGTAGCTGCGGGGTGATAATGCGCAGGAACATCACCAGCGGATAGACGGTGGCATAAGAGAGCGCCGCCGCGCCGCTGGTGGCGTGCAGGTTATTGGCGAAAGCCAGCGCGGGCGGATCGGTCATCGACCCGGCCAGCATCCCGCACAGCGTCAGGTAGTTCATCTTCGCCAACATCCGCGCCAGAATCCCGACCGTCAACAGCGGAACCGCCGTGATGACAATCCCGTAGCCAATCCAGCTGATTCCCTCGCCCTGCGTCAGGGTGTGGATAAAATCGCCGCCGGATTTTAGCCCCACCACCGACAGAAACAGCACAATCCCCAGCTCGCGGAGGGCCAGATTCGCGCTCGGCGGCATGAACCAGTACAGTTTCCCGATGCAGCCGATACGCCCCAGAATCAGCGCCATAATCAGCGGACCGCCCGCCAGACCGAGTTTCAACGCTACCGGGAAGCCGGGCACATACAGCGGAATCGAGCCAAGCAGCACGCCGAGCCCAATGCCGATAAACACCGGCAGCATCTGCACCTGCTGCAATTTCTGCTGCGCGTTGCCGACCATATCGGCGACGGCATCGATGGAGGACGGGCGACCCACCAGATTGAGGATATCGCCGAACTGCAGGCTGGCATCCGGGCTGGCGACCAGTTCGATGCCCGCGCGATTGAGGCGTGATATCACCACGTCATAGCGCTCTTTTACCTGCAGATCGCGGATTTTTTTGCCTAAAACCTGCTCGTTGGTGACCACCACGCGCTCGACGCGCATGTCGGTTCCGCGCGTCGAGAGCGAAGTGTCGACCTCCTGACCGATCACCAGCTGAGCGCTGTGCAGATCGCCGGGCTGCCCCACCAGATGCAGTAAATCGCCGAGCTGAATCACCGTGCCAGGCGACGGTACCATCAGCATCTCGTCGCGTTTCAGGCGCGAACAGATGATATTAACGCTGTTCAGGATCGGCACATCCTGAATCGCCATATGGTTGAGATTGGGGTTTTCGACGCGAATGTTGATAGTTTTAATCAGCATGTGGCCGTTGGTAATCGTGGATTCATGCTTTTTCGCCTCGTCATCGACGTTGATGCGAAACAGCACGCGCACCAGCCACATGGTCAGCAGAATGCCGCAAATTCCGAACGGGTAGGCCATCGCGTAGCTCATCCCCATCTGATCCACCGCGCCAGGGGCAATGCCCAGATCGCGCAGGATTTGCTGCCCAGCTCCCAGCGCTGGCGTGTTGGTGACTGCGCCGGAGAAAATCCCCAGTACCACCGGAAGCGGAATTTCGAAGAGTTTGTGCAAAATGGCGGTGACGAGACCGCCCATTACTACAATGCCGAGGGCAAAGAGATTCAGGCGCAGGCCGGAGACACGAAGGGAGGCGAAAAACCCAGGGCCAACCTGAATGCCGATGGTGTAGACGAAGAGGATCAGGCCGAATTCCTGAATGAAGTGCAGCATTTCCGCGCTGAGCGTCAGCCCAAGCTGATCGGCGAAATGGCCGACAAAAATGCCGCCAAACAGCACCCCGCCAATGCCAAATCCGACACCGCGGATTTTAATATTGCCAATCCACAGCCCAACCACCGCAACCAGGGCCAACACGCTAACCGTTAACGCGATATCACTCATGACCTTTTCCCTGCGCATATCCTTAGTGATTGAGTGGATTCTCGCAGAGGTTGCGGGGAATGTATGGGTGATGGCGCACAAAAAAGCCCCGCCGAAGCGGGGCTGAGTCGTTTGTTTTGCCCGCTTGCGCGGGCCCAGGGGAGGTGCGGTCTGGTGCCCTCACCCCGGCCCTCTCCCACAGGGAGAGGGAGAAGAGCAACACAACGTATTAGCTATTCAACGCCGGACGCTCGCTGATCGCGATTTTCTGCGGGGCCAGCGCTTCCGGAACGTTACGCGTCAGATCGATATGCAACAGCCCGTTGGTAAAGGTCGCACCGGAAACTTCCATATGGTCGGCCAGGGTAAAGCTCAGGCTAAATGGCTGAGTGACCAGGCCCTGATGCAGCCACTGTGTCTCGGTTTGCGGTTTTTCTGGCGTGCCTTTTACAGTAAGGCGCGTACCTTCGAGCTGGATATCGAGATCCTCCTGACGGAACCCGGCCAGCGCCAGCGTGATGCGATAGTGGTTGTCATCGCTTTTTTCGATGTTGTACGGCGGAAAACTTTGTTGTTCAGCGGTGCTTTGCAGAGCGTTAGCCAGTTTGTCAAAGCCAATCCACTGACGCAGCAGAGGGGATAAGTCGTAGTTACGCATGGTTATTCTCCTTCTAAGAAGCGAGTTAAGCGCAGTTATTTTGTGCGCAGTTGTTCCTGCAAATCCTGATGGATTCGCATCTGCTCCCATTACGGCAAGCAAGTTCTGGATGGGCCGCATAAGCGACCCGCTTAATTAGTTGATTTCGATACGGCGCGGTTTTTTCTCTTCTGGAATCACGCGTTCCAGATCGATAAACAGCAGGCCGTTAACCAGGTTCGCACCGTGAACGTGGATGTTCTCGGCTAACTGGAATTTGCGCTCGAAGTTGCGCTCCGCGATACCCTGATAAAGGTAGGTACGCTCTTTCTGCTCTGCGGTATGCGCCCCTTTCACCACCAGCAGGTTGTCCTGCGCGGTGATTTCCAGTTCGCTTTCGGCGAAACCGGCGACGGCAATCGCGATGCGGTAGTGGTTTTCGTCTACCAGCTCAACGTTGTATGGAGGGTAACCGTTACCCTGGCTTTGGTTATTTTCTATATGGTTGAACAGGCGATCGAAACCAATGGCTGAACGGTACAGCGGGGAAAAATCGAAATTACGCATAAATCAAAGCTCCTGAAATCAGCGAGTAATATTTGCCTTCCACCATGGACAGGCCATTGAGCCACCAAACACCCATCAGGCGTGTTCGTTCTTCGGCTACAAACATAAAATGGGTCTGCTTTCGGTCTTTTCAAGAGCTTAAATGCGAGATTTTTTTGCACTTTGCTGACACTCGCATAGACTGGGACTACAGCACAAAGGGTTAAATTGCGATGGCTGCCACAGTGCGGCGCTTTCCAACTATTCTTTTCGCACATGGCCCGATATAAAACGATATTGCAGTTATGTCGCGCCATTAACATTGATTAACAGATGATGAAAAATGTTCTGATAAAGCTGACCGCGTGCAGCATAGTGGTTTTACTTTGCGGGTGTTCGAGCGTGATGTCTCACACCGGCGGTAAAGAAGGAACATATCCGGGCACGCGCGCCAGCGCGAATATGATTTCGGATGATGATACGAACTGGGGCACCAAATCCCTGGCGATTCTGGACCTGCCGTTTACGGCCGTACTGGATACGCTATTAGTCCCCTGGGATCTGTTCCGCACCGATAGCTCGGTGCGTTCACGCGTGGAAAAAAGCGAGAAGCAGAATATGGCGACCAATTCTGTTATCCCGCCCGCCGCAATGCCTGCCCCCTGATTACCTCCCGGTTTCTGTCACCCAAAGCTGACGGAAACCGGCGGTCTCTTCCATCCACGCAACCCAATGCCCATTCGGTGAGAAAACAACCGCATCGCCTGATGGCGGATTGCCGTGATCGGACGTCAGAAACGTTACCTCTCCGCTTCGCGCATCGCAGCAGGCAACGCGATTATCCAGCACAAATCCGAGCGCATCGCCCAACGGATGCCAGTTAAACGCCGACTGAATATCGCTCTGGTTGTGCGTTAGCTGGCGCGGCTCACCGCCTTCAGGCGCGATCAGCCACAGCTGAACAATGCCGTTTTCATCGCGCATCAGAAACGCGATTTCGCTGCCCTGAGAATTGCTGCGCACCCAGTGGCGCGGCACGCTCACCAGGCCTGGATAACGATTGCCGTGAGTAAAGGTTAAACGGCGCTGCATAACGCCAGCAGGCGGCGCGGGCAAGGTTTCCGCTGTGCCTTCCAGCGGCGCGTCGCCTGCGCGTTTCCAGCCAGCCTCATCTTTAGGCAAATCAACGATAAACAGTTCCGGCACTTTTTCGCCGCGTTCAGACAAGGTGTCGCCGATAAAGGCCAGCCGGTTATTCCCCACCCAGCCCTCTTCATAGGCGCGATTGATCTCATCACTGCCTGGCTTTGGCGTTGGCGTCGTACGGCTAACCAGTACGCTCCAGAATGCACCTGCATATTCACGCGGATGATTTCCCTGCGGTTGCACTGGGCCAAACGGTGTAGCGACGCCGACGTTACGCAAATCCAGCGCTGCATCGCGCTCGTGCAGAACGTGATCGTTATAGGTAAAGCTGACGAACGTCCCGTCAGGACTAAAGACGTGAACGTGGCTTCCGCCGCGCAGCGCGCCGGGGGTATAAGGCGCGGTGATATCCATCGCATCGAGATTTTTCACCTGGCCGTTTTGCGCTATCACTCCGCGACGGTGGTGAAAGTCATACTGCCAGTTCGCATCCGGGTTTTCCGGGCCATGAATAAAGACGTATTGGTCATCCGAGGGATGAACGGTCACCACGCCGACGTGCGCACCCTTTTCAGCGCGATAGATCACCTCGGTTTCGCCCGTTTTCACGTTAACCCGTTCGATAGTTTCACCGGTAAAAGACGCGCCGGATGGTCGCACGTCAAACGCCAGCCAGTGGCTGTCAGGCGTCCAGGTGTTGATGTTGGTAAGCTGATGATTGCGGGGAGCGAAGGTGATTTGTTTCATGAAGAGACCCTGATGCGCGGTTATCGCATCAGGGTAAAGCATCGTGAAGATTTAGCCTACACGTTTAACATCGCCGACCAGCAGGATGTAAGAGAGGGCGCCAATCAGGGTGATAACGGAGATGTAAGTCAGAGCAGGCGCAAATCCGTGTGCCTGAGCCAGATAACCAATCACCAGCGGAACGGTGATGCCGCCTAAACCGCCGGCAAAGTTAAAGACACCGCCGGTCAGGCCAATCAGGCGCATCGGTGCCAGCGAAGAAACCAGCGACCAGGTGATCGACGCAAAACCGTTACCGAAGAAGGCAACTGCCATCAGCACCGTGATCCACACAGGGTCATTGGTGTAGTTCGCACCCATGATGCAGGTGGAGATCAACAGGCCAAAGATGATCGGCAGCTTGCGCGAGAAACCAATTGAGAAACCTTTGCGCACTAATCTGTCGGCAATCCAGCCCGAGAGCAGCACGCCGACGAACGCCGCCAGGAATGGCACCGTGGTCATGAAACCGGCTTTCAGCGCGGTGATGCCTTTTTCCTGGGTCAGATAGTTCGGGAACCAGGTCAGGAAGAACCACAGCGTGGAGGCAATAGCGAACTGACCCAGGTAAACGCCCACCAGCTTGCGGTGGAAAACCAGCTTCCAGTCGGCTTTGGTCAGCGGCGCGCGTACCTTGTTTTCGACCTGCGCATCGCCGTCCACCAGCCCGCCGCCCTGCTCGATGTAATCCAGTTCCGCCTGAGTGATACCCTTGGTTTTGCGCGGAGCCTGATAAACTTTATGCCAGATCAGCGCCCAGATAATGCCGATCCCACCGGTGATGATAAATACCCAGTGCCAGCTCAACATCTCCTGGATCCAGATTAGCAGCGGCGTCAGGAACGCCAGACCGACGAACTGCCCCGAAGTGTAGAACCCCACCGCCGACGCACGTTCTTGCTCCGGGAACCAGCTAGTAACCATGCGGTTGTTGGTCGGGAAGGCGGGTGCCTCAAAGATACCGGTAATAGCGCGCAGGCCAATCAGCGACAGCAGACCGGTAGCAAAACCCTGGAGCAGCGTCGCGACGGACCAGCCAAAAATGGCAATGAAATAGGTGGTGCGAGAACCTAAGCGGTCGAGCACACGACCGCCGGGGATCTGGCAAAGGGTGTACATCCAGGCAAACGCCGAGAAGATATAGCCCATTTCCGTTTTCGAAATGCCAAACTCTGCCTGAATATGCGCGGAAGCCACGGCCAGGTTGGCGCGGTCAACGTAGCAAATCACCACAGTAATAAAAATCATCAGCAGCGTCAGGTAACGACGACGGCCTGTTTTTGCGGTAGTCACAGAAATATCCATTAATCTGTCTCCAGATTTTGGGCATAGCGATACACGTCACCATGCCCTGTAAGTTACAGAGGGTTATGTTTTTTGTTTACGATTTTTTGCCCGGTGGCGCTGCGCTTACCGGGCCTACAAGGTCTTAAACCGTAGGCCGGATAAGCGCAGCTCCATCCGGCGAATTACCACTCGGCGACAGAACCGTCCTCGTATCGCCACAGCGGGTTGCGCCAGTCCGGAGCCTGTTTGCTCATTTCGATAACTTTGGCTTCGTCGATTTCAACGCCCAGCCCCGGCTTCATCAGCGGTTTGAAGTGGCCGCCTTCCATGTTGAAGTCTTCTTTGTTCTTCACAAAGTCGAGCAGTTCTGCGCCCTTGTTGTAGTGAATGCCCATGCTCTGCTCCTGCAACACCGCGTTGCGTGAAACAAAGTCGATGTGCAGACAGGCGGCCAGCGCAATCGGTCCGAGCGGACAGTGCGGTGCCAGCGCCACGTCGTAGGCTTCAGCCATACCGGCGATTTTGTAGCATTCGGTGATGCCCCCGGCGTGGGACAGATCCGGCTGCAGAATCGCCAGGCCGCCCGCTTCCAGCACCCGTTTGAATTCGAAGCGCGAGAACATGCGTTCACCCGCCGCGATTGGAATATGAGTTTGTGCCGCCAGCTTCGGATAGTACTCCGCCTGCTCCGCCAGCACCGGCTCTTCAATAAACAGCGGGCGGTACGGCTCCAGCTCTTTAATCAGCACTTTCGCCATCGGCGCACTCACGCGACCGTGGAAATCGAGGCCAAACTCAATCTCATTGCCGAAGGCTTCGCGGATTTGCGCCACGGTATTCACGGCGTTATCCACCGCACGGGAGTTATCAATCACCCCCATTTCTTCGCAGCCGTTAAGCTTGAAGGTATCAAAGCCGATTTTGCGCAGGGTTTTGATGCCGTCGATCACCTCAGCCGGACGGTCACCCCCGACCCAGCTGTAGGCTTTGATTTTGTCGCGCACCAGGCCGCCCATCAGCTGCCACACCGGTGCATTCAGCACTTTGCCTTTGATATCCCACAGCGCCTGGTCGATACCGGCGATGGCACTCATCAGGATCGGGCCGCCGCGATAGAAACTGCCGCGATACATCACCTGCCACAGGTCGTTGATACGTGCCGGGTCCTGACCAATCAGGAGTTCGCTCAGCTCATGGACTGCCGCTTCTACGGTACGCGCGCGACCTTCAATCACCGGCTCGCCCCAGCCAACGATGCCTTCGTCGGTCTCGATTTTCAAAAACATCCAGCGCGGAGGTAAGCGGTAGGTCGTGATATTGGTAATTTTCATTTCACCGCCTCCCGGTACGCTTTAACAAAGGCGGCGGCCTGCTCGGCGGTTCGCTCAACGGACTGCCCGGCGCGATAGAGATCGCTGCCCAGACCCGCTCCGGCGCAACCGGCATTGAGCCACTGCACCATGTTTTCTGGCGTTACGCCCCCCACGGCAAAGACCGGAACGTCCCCCGGAAGTACCGCTTTTAAGGCTTTGATATAGTCCGGGCCGAAGGCCGACGACGGGAAAATTTTCAGCGCCTGAGCGCCTGCATCCAGGGCGGTAAAAGCTTCTGTCGCCGTCGCGCAGCCTGGGCAAACGGTCATGCCGTAGCTCACCGCGCGGCGGATAACGTCCGGCTGAATATTGGGCGTGACGATCAGTTTGCAGCCCATTTTGGCGAGCTGATCAACTTGCTCTGGTTTTAAGACCGTGCCTGCGCCAATCAGCGCTTTATCGCCAAACGCGTCGACGACCGCCGGGATGCTTTTTTCCCACTGCGGCGAATTGAGCGGGATTTCCACCGCGTCAAAACCGGCGTCGATGACCGCGCCGACGTGCGCGAGGGCTTCGTCCGGCGTGATGCCGCGCAAAATCGCGATGAGAGGGAGTTTAGTTTGCCACTGCATGAGCGATGCTCCTTATACCTGCCTGAAATGCCACGTCGCCTTCAATCACTGCCGCTTCACGACCAAAGGCGCGGAACGCCTGTTGGTAGCGAGCGGCTAAGGATGAACCCGCGACAAGGGTGATGGCCTGCTGCCCGGCGAACTTTTCGCCCAGGGTGGCGACTTCAGCGCCAATCAGCAGACCGGAGAGAAATTCGCTGACCTGTTCACGCGGGAGATTTCCCAGCACGTGTGAAGCGCGAACTTCAAAAAGTTGTGGCAGAACGGCAGGTGAAGCGAGACCGCGTTCGAGCCCGGTAGCAAAGGCCTCAGGAGAGGTTTCCTGTTCTGGCAGACCCGCGCCCACCAGCGAATGACGCAGCAGCAGGTGGTGCAATTCACCCGTCATCACGGTACGAAAGTCGTGGATTTGCTGCGTGTCGGCCTGCACCCATTTGCAGTGCGTTCCGGGCATGACATAGACAGAAGAAGGAGAAAGGGTGCGCGCGCCAAGCAGCTGTGTCTCTTCGCCACGCATCACGTTGTGGTTATCGTCGCGGGAGACACACAGCCCTGGAATAATCCAGATATTGTCGCCAACGGACGTTAACTGCTGACCAATGGCGTCGAAATGAGCAGGAACCGGCAAGTACGGAGCCATTTTCCAGCCCACGTTACTGCCGACCATTCCTGCCATCACCACCGGAGTGGTGCCTTCGCGCCAGTTTTCTGTGACTTCTGCTAACACCGCCTGCGGGGATTTGCCGTTCAGGCGTGTGACGCCTGCTTCGGACTGCCTGCTTTCCAGGCATCTGTCGCCTTCATACAGCCAGGCGCGTAGATTGGTTGAACCCCAGTCAATGGCGATGTAGCGAGATGTCATGTGATTTCCTTTAACCTTCGTGTCGAGCTGGCGATCATGTGGAGCGCCGCCTGCTCTGCCGCATTGCTGTCCTGATGCCGTATCGCATCGAACAGCGCTTTATGTTCCTGGAACGTCTGGGGCATGTTGGCCTCATCACCCATCCAGGTTCGTTCAAATACTGCGCGCTGTAGCGAGCTGATTGCCACGCTAAGCTGCTGTAAAACTGGGTTATGTACCGACTCCAGCACCGCCTCGTGGTAGCGAATATCCGCTTCGTTAAAGGCGTCTCGATCCTGGTTGTTGGCGATCATGTCGTTGAGCGCCGCTTCAATCTGCGCCAGGTCACCCGATGTCGCTCGTTCCGCTGCCCAGCGGGCAATGGCCGGTTCCACCAGGTTACGCACCTCGCTCATCGCCCCGATGAGGCGCGGGTCGTAGTCGTTTTCCAGCACCCATTGCAGAACGTCAGTATCCAGATAGTTCCACTGGTTACGCGGTGCCACAAAAGCCCCGCGATAACGCTTCATTTCGATCAGCCGTTTCGCCATCAGTGAGCGAAACACTTCGCGGATGATGTTGCGCGAGGTTTCAAACTCCTCGCACAGCTCTGCCTCGGCGGGCAGCGGCGAACCCGGTACGTATTTTCCGCTGACAATCTGATTGCCCAGCGTGATGACGATGCGGTCGGTTTTATTGAGAGTCATGGAGAGTCCTGATTTCGTTTTATCCATCACTACTTTACCGCGACCGCTGAGTTTCGCCTCACTTTTGCAGTACAAACGTGAAGCCTTTCGTCAATTCCATGAGCGCATCGTAGTACAATCATACTGTGTTGTACTACAATCCAGATCACAAAAAGAACAACCCAACGATCGACAGACAAAAAAAAGCCCCGGTGGATAGCCGGGGCTGATAGATGAGCAGTGATTAATTGAGCACGAACTTCTCGATCGCGTACGCCACGCCATCTTCAAGGTTGGATTTGGTGACGAAGTTAGCCACCTCTTTCACGGACGGGATCGCGTTTTCCATCGCCACACCCATGCCTGCGTATTCGATCATCGCGATGTCATTTTCCTGATCGCCTAAGGTCATTACCTCTTCCGGCTTGATACCCAGCGTATCGGCCAGCGATTTTACGCCGGTGCCTTTATTGACGCGTTTGTCGAGGATTTCGAGGAAGTACGGCGCGCTTTTCAGCACGGTGTATTTCTCTTTCACTTCAGCCGGAATGCGGGCAATAGCCTGGTCCAGAATCGCGGGCTCGTCGATCATCATCACTTTCAGGAACTGCGTCGCCGGGTCCATGTTTTCCGGCTCGCAGAACACCAGCGGAATGGTCGCCACGAAGGATTCATGCACCGTGTAGTAGCTGATATCGCGGTTGGCGGTGTAGAGCGTGTTGCGATCGAGCGCGTGGAAGTGAGAACCGACTTCGCGGGACAGTTTTTCGAGATACAGGTAATCGTCATAGCTCAACGCCGTTTGCGCGACCGTGCTGCCGTCGCTGGCGTTCTGCACTAGCGCACCGTTGTAGGTGATGCAGTAATCGCCCGGCTGTTCCATGTGCAGCTCTTTCAGGTAGCTGTGAACTCCGGCATACGGACGACCCGTGGTCAGCACGACGTTCACGCCTTTGGCGCGAGCGGCGGCAATCGCGTTCTTAACGGCAGGAGAGATAGTGTGGTCTGGCAGCAGCAGCGTGCCGTCCATATCGATTGCAATGAGTTTGATGGCCATGAGATCCCCGATTTAAATGAGTCTGTCCTCATGCTAACGCGATTTAGCACAGAAAACAGTAAAAGAGTCGTGGATAAAGGGGGATGGGGTTAAGAGGGGGATTCCTCTTTTGCAGGCAAAGAAAAGCCCGGTGGCGCTAAGCTTACCGGGCCTACGGGTTCTGTAGCCCCGGTAAGCTTAGCGCCACCGGGGAACACAGACGACACCTGCAATTAAATGTCGATATTCGCTGCTTTCAATGCGTTCTCTTCGATGAAGGCGCGGCGCGGTTCAACGGCGTCGCCCATCAGGGTCGTGAACAGCTGGTCAGCAGCAATCGCATCTTTCACGGTGACGCGCAGCATACGGCGGCTTTCCGGGTCCATCGTCGTTTCCCACAGCTGATCCGGGTTCATTTCGCCCAGACCTTTATAACGCTGAATGGAGAGGCCACGACGGGACTCTTTCACCAGCCAGTCCAGCGCCTGCTCGAAGCTGGCAACTGGCTGACGGCGTTCGCCACGTTCGATGAACGCGTCTTCTTCGATCAGACCGCGCAGTTTCTCGCCCAGGGTGCACAGACGACGGTATTCACCGCCGGTCACAAACTCGTGATCCAGCGGATAGTCGGTGTCTACGCCGTGAGTACGCACACGGATAATCGGCTCAAACAGATGCTGCTCAGCGTTCTCGCGAACGTCGAACTGCCACATGCTGCCGTGCTGCTCGCTTTCGTTCAGCTCGGTCACCAGTGCGTTCACCCAACGGGTTACAGTCTGCTCATCGCTCAGATCAGCTTCAGCCAGCGTCGGCTGATAAACCAGCTCTTTCAGCAGCGTGCGCGGGAAGCGACGCTCCATACGGCCAATCATTTTCTGCGTTGCGTTGTACTCAGAGACCAGTTTTTCCAGTGGCTCACCCGCCACAGCCGGAGCGTGGGCATTGGCATGCAGGGTCGCGCCATCCAGAGCGATAGAAATCTGGTACTGATCCATCGCTTCGTCGTCTTTAATGTACTGTTCCTGCTTGCCTTTCTTCACTTTGTACAGCGGTGGCTGTGCAATGTAGATATGGCCGCGTTCAACGATTTCTGGCATCTGACGGTAGAAGAAGGTCAGCAGCAGAGTACGGATGTGTGAACCATCGACGTCCGCATCGGTCATGATGATGATGCTGTGATAGCGCAGTTTGTCCGGGTTGTACTCGTCGCGACCGATACCGCAACCGAGCGCAGTGATAAGCGTCGCCACTTCCTGAGAAGAGAGCATCTTGTCGAAGCGCGCTTTCTCAACGTTAAGGATTTTACCTTTCAGTGGCAGAATCGCCTGGTTCTTACGGTTACGGCCCTGCTTGGCAGATCCGCCCGCAGAGTCCCCTTCCACCAGGTACAGTTCAGAGCGAGCCGGATCGCGTTCCTGGCAGTCCGCCAGTTTGCCTGGCAGACCAGCCAGATCCAGCGCACCTTTACGACGGGTCATTTCACGGGCTTTACGCGCCGCTTCGCGAGCACGTGCCGCATCGATAATTTTGCCGACGACGATTTTCGCGTCTGACGGGTTTTCCAACAGGTATTCGCTCAGCAGTTCGTTCATCTGCTGCTCAACTGCTGTTTTCACCTCGGAAGAGACCAGTTTGTCTTTGGTCTGAGAGGAGAATTTCGGGTCCGGTACTTTCACGGAAACCACAGCAATCAGGCCTTCACGGGCATCGTCACCGGTGGCGCTGACTTTCGCTTTTTTGCTGTAGCCTTCTTTATCCATGTAGGCGTTCAGGGTACGGGTCATCGCCGTACGGAAGCCGACCAGGTGGGTACCACCATCACGCTGTGGAATGTTGTTGGTGAAGCAGTAGATGTTTTCCTGGAAACCATCGTTCCATTGCAGCGCGACTTCAACACCGATACCGTCTTTTTCGGTGGAGAAGTAGAAGATATTCGGGTGGATCGGGGTTTTGTTTTTGTTGAGGTACTCAACAAACGCTTTGATGCCACCTTCGTAGTGGAAATGATCTTCTTTACCGTCGCGCTTGTCGCGCAGGCGGATGGATACACCAGAGTTCAGGAACGACAGCTCGCGCAGGCGTTTCGCCAGAATGTCGTATTCGAATTCAACCACGTTAGAGAACGTTTCGTGGCTCGGCCAGAAACGCACGGTGGTCCCGGTCTTTTCAGTTTCGCCAGTCACAGCCAGCGGGGCCTGAGGCACGCCGTGAGTGTAAATCTGGTTATGAATTTTGCCTTCGCGATAGATGACCAGCTCCAGCTTCTGCGACAGGGCGTTCACCACAGAAACACCTACGCCGTGCAGGCCGCCGGACACTTTATAAGAGTTATCATCGAATTTACCGCCTGCGTGCAGGACGGTCATGATCACTTCCGCAGCGGAGACACCCTCTTCCGGGTGAATGCCGGTCGGAATACCACGGCCATCATCCTGTACGGAAACGGAGTTATCGCCGTGGATGGTGACGATAATATCTTTACAGTGACCCGCGAGCGCTTCGTCAATAGCGTTATCCACGACCTCGAATACCATGTGGTGCAGACCGGTGCCGTCATCGGTATCGCCGATATACATACCTGGGCGCTTACGCACCGCATCCAGCCCTTTCAGGACTTTGATACTGGAGGAGTCATAAGAATTCGACATCAACGTTTCTCGCTCATTTAAACTTGGGTTAATCCGTTATTTTACCCTTTTCCACGGTGAACATCTTCGAATTTTTGTCCGACATGTCCATCACGTGCTCAGCGCTAATGGCGCTGACGAAAACCTGCGACTGCGTGGCTTTTAAGCGGCTGGCAAGCAGCGCGCGCCGCGCGTCGTCGAGTTCCGAGGCAAAATCATCTAGTAGATACAGGCAACGTCGCCCACTCTCGCGAGTTAAAAATTCACCCTGTGCCAGGCGCAGGGCGCACATCAGCAGCTTAAGCTGCCCGCGCGACAGAGTATCTTCCACCGGCGCACCGTCGGCACGAATGCGGAAATCCGCTTTGTGCGGGCCGTGCGCGGTGTAGGTCAACATGCGATCGCGCTCGAAGCTTCTCTCCAGCACGTCGGCATATTCCGTCTCTTTCTCCCAGCCGCGCTGAAAAGAGAAGGTCAGAGAAAACTCAGGCAAAAACTGTTTGCAGGTATCCGCCATATCTGCGGCGATACCGGCGCTGTATTCGGCACGCCAGCGGCTGATTTGTTCCGCAAGCGGAATCAATTCCATATCCCACGGACGCAACTGGGCATAGCGAGTCACCTGACGCAGCGCGGCGTTGCGCTGTTTGAGCAGCCGTTTCAGGTTGCTCCATGCGGTAAAGAAGCCCGCTTCGTTGTGAAAGCATCCCCAGTCGAGGAAGGCTCTGCGGTATTTGGGGCCGCCGTTGAGCAGCGTAAACCCCTCCGGCGTAATCAGCTGCATCGGCATCAACAGCGCCAGTTCAGCCACTTTATGGCCGTCGGTGCCGTCGATGCGCACTTTGCTGTCGCCCAGCTTGTCTTTCGTCAGGCCAATCGAGGTTTCACGCTCGCTGCCCTGAAGCCGACCGTGCAGGACAAAAGCATCTTGTTCGTGGCGGATAACGCGACCAATCTGCAGGCTACGAAACGCGCGGCCGTGGCCGAGCGTGTAGATGGCTTCCAGGACGCTGGTTTTGCCGCTGCCGTTAGCGCCAACCAGGAAATTAAAGCCGGGGGAGAGAGCGAGATCCGCGCTTTCAATATTGCGAAAGTCGCGGATCAGCAAGCGGGTGAGCGACATTACAGTCTCATTGGCATGACAACATAAGCCGCGCTTTGGCTGGCAGCATCTTCAATCTGTACGCTGGAAACGGAATCGGTCAGCAGAATGCGTACGTTTTCGCATTTCAGTGCATTGAGCACGTCCAGCACGTAGCTAACGTTAAAGCCGATTTCCATTTCAGTACCGGCGTAGGTGACGTCCAGAATTTCTTCTGCCTCTTCCTGCTCCGGGTTATTGGCGGTGATTTTGATCTGATTTTCACTCACGTACAGACGCACGCCACGGAACTTCTCGTTAGAGAGGATCGCTGCACGGGCAAATGCCTGCTTGAGGATATCGCAGCCCGCTTCCAGCGTTTTGTCCGGGTTCTTCGGCAATACGCGACGATAATCCGGGAAACGACCATCAACCAGCTTCGAGGTGAAGATAAAATCACCCACGTGAGCGCGAATGTTGTTGCTGCCGATCTGCACGCGCAGCGGGTTTTCACCACCGTCGAGCATTCGCATCAATTCAATCACGCCTTTACGCGGTACGATCACCGAATGGTTTGGCAGCGTCACGCCAATCGGCATGGAACAGACGGCCAGACGGTGGCCGTCTGTCGCCACGGTACGCAGCTCTTCACCTTCGGTTTCGAACAGCATGCCGTTTAAGTAATAGCGAACGTCCTGATGCGCCATCGAAAACTGGGTGGCTTCAATCAGGCGTTTCATCGTCGCCTGCGGCAGGGTGAATTCAACTTCACTCTGCCAGTCGTCCAGGTTCGGGAAGTCGGCAGCAGGCAGCGTTGAGAGCGAGAAACGGCTGCGCCCAGAACGCACCAGAATACGGTCGCCTTCCAGCTGAACAGCTATTTCTGCGCCTTCCGGCAGCCCACGACAAATATCAAAGAACTTCCGCGCCGGAACCGTGGTTGCCCCCGCATCATGCGGTTGCGAAAGTGTCACGCGCGCGACCATTTCCATTTCGAGGTCTGTTCCGGTCAGCGACAGCGTACCGTCAGCAACCTGAAGCAGCAGGTTTCCAAGAATAGGCAGTGTCGGGCGGCCACCTAATGGGCCACTCACCTGTTGCAGCGGTTTTAATAAATGTTCACGTTCAACGGTAAATTTCATAGCATCACGATGATAATGTTCTGATTAAATTGGAGAAATCTTCTTTTATGTCGTGGCTTTCTTCACGTAACTGCTCAATCTTACGACAAGCGTGCAGCACGGTCGTATGGTCACGGCCACCAAACGCATCACCGATTTCCGGCAGACTGTGGTTGGTTAATTCCTTCGCCAGCGCCATCGCCATCTGACGCGGCCTCGCTACTGAGCGGGAACGACGTTTAGACAACAAATCAGCCACTTTGATTTTGTAGTACTCAGCCACGGTCTTCTGAATATTGTCGATCGTGACCAATTTTTCCTGCAGCGCCAGCAAATCGCGCAGCGCTTCACGCACAAAATCGATGGTAATCGCCCGGCCAGTAAAGTTGGCGTTGGCAATCACACGGTTCAGTGCGCCTTCGAGTTCACGCACGTTTGAGCGTAGACGCTTGGCGATAAAGAACGCTACTTCACCCGGCAGGCGAATGTCGTTCTCATCGGCTTTCTTCATCAGGATCGCGACGCGGGTTTCCAGCTCCGGTGGCTCGATCGCTACGGTCAGACCCCAGCCGAAGCGAGATTTCAAACGATCCTCAACACCATTGATCTCTTTCGGGTAACGATCCGAGGTCAAAATGATCTGTTGATTACCTTCCAGAAGGGCGTTGAAGGTGTGGAAAAATTCTTCCTGGGATCGTTCTTTATTAGCAAAGAACTGGATGTCATCGATCAGCAGCGCATCAACGGAACGGTAGTAGCGTTTAAACTCTTCGATCGCGTTGTTTTGCAGGGCTTTTACCATGTCCTGAACGAAGCGCTCGGAGTGCATATACACCACTTTCGCATTGGGCTTGCGTGCCACAATGCCGTTACCCACCGCGTGCAACAGGTGAGTTTTACCCAGACCGGTGCCGCCATACAGAAACAGCGGATTGTAGGCTCCACCTGGGTTATCAGCCACCTGGCGGGCCGCAGCACGGGCCAGCTGGTTTGATTTACCTTCAACGAAGTTATCGAAGGTGTGTTTGACGTTTACGTTAGAGCGATAGGTCGGTTCAGCCGGAGCCGGAACGTTGTCCCAGCCAGAACGAGCGGGCTGAATAATACGCGGTGTCGGGACGTGAATCTGGGCCGGAGCCGCCACGTTTACCGTCTCTCTGACGGTTTGCGTAACCGGTTTGGTACCGACTTCAAAACGCAGCTGCGGGGCATCAGTGCCGCAGAAATCATTAAGCAATCCATTGATATTATTTAGGTATTTATCCCTTACCCAATCGAGCACGAAACGGTTTGGCGCATACAAAGCCAGCGTGTTATCGCTCAGTTCCGCCTGCAAGGGGCGGATCCACATACTGAATTCTGTGGCTGGTAACTCATCCTGCAATCGGGCAAGACACTGCTGCCAAAGCGAAAGTGACACGGCGGACTCCACTCGAACAATAAAAGAAAGATACTGAATATTCGTGATTGTTGGCACACGTCGACAAGACCCTGTGCAAAGGGTGACGTGCGAATTGCTATCTGCAATTTTATCTGACCAGACCCCTTTGGATCCCGATCAGGACCGCGGATCATAGCCTAAACTGCGTCAGAGATCTTCTGTTTCTCACAGATTCTTCCCGATTTATCCACAGGAAGATCCGAAACCGGGTAAGTGTAATCGATCCTGAAGGGAGTGCCCCACGATTTAGCCCGCATATTGGAAAAATTAATGAGCACAGACAATTTTTTGCTTAAATGATCTAATGAAGATCCTGGACGATCCTTGCGCTTTGGTTGGGAGGTCGTATAATCCTCCCCCCTGCGCGTGACGCTCGACTTCCGCGCAGAACGCTGCTCATTTTCCACGCAAAAACGTGCGGAAATACGCGGGAAATAAGGAAAGAGAATTGACTCCGGAGTGTACAATTATTACAATCCGGCCTCTTTAATCACCCTCGCTGAGGCGTTAGTCGTTCGATAATCGTTCGGGTATACGCGCAAGTCAGTGAATTTATTCAAGTTTAGGTAGAAATCGCCATGAAACGCACTTTTCAACCGTCTGTACTGAAGCGCAACCGTTCTCACGGCTTCCGTGCTCGTATGGCTAATAAAAATGGTCGTCAGGTTCTGGCACGTCGTCGTGCTAAAGGCCGTTCTCGTCTGACCGTTTCCAAGTAATAAAGCTAACCCCTGGTGGTTAAGCTAGCATTTCCCAGGGAGTTACGTTTGTTAACTCCCACTCATTTCACTTTCGTCTTCCAGCAGCCACAACGGGCTGGCACGCCGCAAATCACCATCCTCGGCCGCCAAAATTCGCTGGGGCATCCCCGCATCGGTCTAACTGTCGCCAAGAAAAACGTTAAGCGTGCGCATGAACGCAATCGGATTAAACGTCTGACGCGTGAAAGCTTCCGTTTACGTCAACATGAACTGCCTTCAATGGATTTCGTGGTGGTGGCTAAAAAAGGGGTTGCCGACCTCGATAACCGTGCTCTCTCGGAAGCGTTGGAAAAACTATGGCGCCGCCATTGTCGCCTGGCTCAAGGGTCCTGATAGCCTGTATTCGGGTCTATCAGCGCCTGATCAGTCCGCTGCTCGGGCCGCATTGTCGTTTCACTCCAACCTGTTCCAGCTACGGAATTGAGGCATTGCGCAGGTTTGGAATGATAAAAGGCAGTTGGTTGACGGTGAAACGCGTATTAAAATGCCACCCTTTACACCCTGGTGGTGACGACCCCGTCCCACCCGGACCATTTGATACCAGAGAACACTAACGATGGATTCGCAACGCAATCTTTTAGTCATCGCTTTGTTGTTCGTGTCTTTCATGATCTGGCAGGCATGGGAGCAGGATAAAAATCCTCAACCCCAGCCGCAACAGACCACGCAGACAACGACCACCGCAGCGGGTAGCGCCGCCGACCAGGGCGTACCGGCCAGTGGCCAAGGGAAGCAGATTACGGTGAAAACCGATGTGCTGGAGCTGACTATCAACACCCGTGGTGGCGATATTGAGCAAGCACTGCTGCTGACTTACCCGAAAGAGCTGAAGTCAAACGAGCCGTTCCAGTTACTGGAAACGACGCCTGAGTTCCTGTATCAGGCTCAGAGCGGCCTGACCGGTCGTGATGGCCCGGATAACCCGGCTAATGGCGCTCGCCCACTGTATAACGTCGAGAGTGACACCTTTGTACTGGCTGATGGCCAGAACGAACTCGCGATCCCGATGACTTACACTGACTCTGCGGGCAACACCTTCACCAAAACCTTCACCCTGAAACGCGGTGAGTATGCGGTGAATGTGGGCTACAACGTACAGAACGCCGGTGAGAAACCACTGGAAGTTTCAACGTTTGGCCAGCTGAAGCAGTCCATCAATCTGCCGACGCATCGCGACACCGGAAGCAGCAACTTTGCGCTGCACACCTTCCGTGGCGCGGCGTACTCCACGCCAGATGCTAAGTACGAAAAATACAAATTCGATACCATCGCGGATAACGAAAACCTGAACGTCAGTGCTAAAGGCGGTTGGGTTGCGATGTTGCAACAGTATTTCGCAACAGCGTGGGTGCCGAATAATAACGGTACCAACAACTTCTATACCGCGAATCTGGGTAATGGCATTGCCGCCATCGGCTATAAATCCCAGCCGGTTCTGGTACAGCCTGGTCAAAACGCTCAGCTAGCCAGCACCCTGTGGGTCGGTCCTGAAATTCAGGACAAAATGGCTGCTGTGGCACCGCACCTGGATCTGACCGTAGATTACGGTTGGTTGTGGTTCATCTCTCAGCCGCTGTTCAAGCTGCTGAAGTTTATCCACAGCTTCCTGGGTAACTGGGGCTTCTCTATCATCGTTATCACCTTCATCGTTCGTGGCATCATGTACCCGCTGACCAAAGCGCAGTACACCTCCATGGCGAAGATGCGTATGCTGCAGCCAAAAATTGCAGCGATGCGTGAGCGTCTGGGCGATGATAAACAGCGTCAGAGCCAGGAAATGATGGCCCTGTATAAAGCAGAGAAAGTGAACCCACTGGGTGGTTGCTTCCCACTGCTGATTCAGATGCCAATCTTCCTTGCGCTGTACTACATGCTGATGGGTTCCGTTGAGCTGCGCCATGCGCCATTCGCTCTGTGGATCCATGACTTGTCTGCACAGGACCCGTACTACATCCTGCCGATCCTGATGGGCGTGACGATGTTCTTCATTCAGAAGATGTCTCCGACCACCGTGACCGACCCGATGCAGCAGAAGATCATGACCTTCATGCCGGTCATCTTCACCGTGTTCTTCCTGTGGTTCCCGTCAGGTCTGGTGCTGTACTATATCGTCAGCAACCTGGTGACCATCATCCAGCAGCAGCTGATCTACCGTGGTCTGGAAAAACGTGGCCTGCATAGCCGCGAAAAGAAAAAATCCTGATTCGGTTGAAGCCGGGTAAGCGAAGCGCCACCCGGCGGAAGGAACAGTAAAAAAAGGGCGGTCATCTGACCGCCTTTTTACATTTTAAAAAGAGACATTCCATGAGCCATAACGACACTATCGTCGCCCAGGCAACCCCACCGGGACGCGGTGGTGTAGGCATTCTGCGTATCTCCGGCCTCAAGGCGCGCGAGGTGGCAGAAGCCGTGCTGGGCAAACTGCCAAAACCGCGCTACGCCGACTATCTGCCGTTTAAAGATGCAGACGGCACCGCGCTGGATCAGGGCATCGCGCTCTGGTTCCCTGGCCCGAACTCCTTTACCGGCGAAGACGTGCTTGAACTACAGGGCCACGGCGGCCCGGTTATTCTTGATCTGCTGTTAAAACGTATTTTAACCTTGCCGGGGCTGCGCATTGCGAAGCCGGGCGAGTTCTCCGAGCGTGCATTCCTCAACGACAAGCTCGACCTGGCGCAAGCTGAAGCCATCGCCGACCTGATCGATGCCAGCTCCGAACAGGCGGCGCGATCCGCCCTGAACTCACTGCAGGGTGCATTTTCCGCGCGCGTGAATCATCTTGTGGAAGCACTCACTCACCTGCGCATCTACGTCGAAGCGGCTATCGACTTCCCTGATGAAGAGATCGACTTCCTCTCTGATGGCAAAATCGAAGCGCAGCTCAACAGCGTGATGTCCGATCTCGACGCCGTGCGCGCCGAAGCGCGCCAGGGTAGCCTGCTGCGCGAAGGGATGAAGGTAGTTATCGCCGGTCGTCCAAACGCCGGGAAATCGAGTCTGCTGAACGCCCTCGCAGGCCGCGAAGCGGCGATCGTGACCGATATCGCCGGGACTACCCGCGACGTGCTGCGTGAACACATTCACATCGACGGAATGCCGCTGCACATCATCGACACCGCCGGTCTACGCGACGCCAGCGACGAAGTCGAACGCATCGGTATCGAACGCGCGTGGCAGGAGATCGAGCAGGCCGACCGCGTGCTGTTTATGGTCGACGGCACCACCACCGACGCGGTCGATCCCGCAGAAATCTGGCCGGACTTTATCGCTCGTCTGCCCGCTAAACTGCCGATCACTGTGGTGCGTAACAAAGCCGATAAAACAGGCGAAACGCTGGGCCTGAGCGATGTGAACGGTCACTCACTCATCCGTCTGTCGGCACGTACCGGCGAAGGCGTGGATGACCTGCGTAACCATCTCAAACAGAGCATGGGCTTTGATACGAGCATGGAAGGCGGCTTCCTGGCACGCCGTCGCCATCTGCAGGCGCTGGAACAGGCCGCGAATCACCTCGATCAGGGCAAAGCGCAGCTGCTTGGTGCCTGGGCCGGTGAATTACTGGCGGAGGAACTGCGTTTGGCGCAGCAAAGCCTGAGCGAAATCACCGGCGAATTTACCTCCGACGATTTGCTGGGCCGCATTTTCTCGAGCTTCTGTATCGGGAAATAACTCCGCTTCTACCGAATAGTGATTTCCTCACAGGAAATCACTATTGTCCAAATGGCAACTCGCTTCTTCCCCATTCTCCCTCTATGCTTCCAGCCTGCATTCATGGGGGGTTTATGGCGCGTTTTCTGTTCTGTAGTTTTGCACTGGTTCTGCTTTATCCATCGGGCATTGATATGTATCTGGTCGGTTTGCCGCACATCGCGCGCGATCTGAATGCCAGCGAGGCACAGCTACACATTGCGTTTTCCGCTTATCTGGCGGGTATGGCATCGTCGATGGTGTTTGCCGGTAAAGTGGCTGACAAAGCCGGAAGACAGCCGGTGGCGATTACCGGTGCAGTGATCTTCGCCCTGGCCTCTGTGCTGTGTTCTATGGCGCAGGACAGTACGCTGTTCCTGACAGGACGCTTCATCCAGGGCATTGGCGCGGGTGGCTGTTACGTGGTGGCGTTTGCCATTCTGCGCGATACCCTCAGCGCTCAGCGCCGCGCAAAAGTGCTCTCCATGCTCAACGGCATCACTTGTATCATCCCGGTGCTGGCTCCGGTGATCGGTTATCTGATTATGCTCAAACTGCCGTGGCAGAGCCTGTTCTGGACGATGGCGGCGATGGGCCTGTTGGTCTTTATCCTTTCCATCACCGTGCTAAAAGAGACACATCCTGGCTCGCATAATGCAGGCAATACCGCGACAATTCAGCCCACAGAAAAGCTCCTGAACCGCTTTTTTATCAGCCGTCTGCTGATTACCACACTGAGCGTGGTCGTCATTCTTACCTATGTAAACGTTTCCCCAGTCTTATTGATGGAAACGATGGGTTTTGATCGCGGGGAGTACTCTACGGTGATGGCGTTGACCGCAATGGTGAGCATGGCGGTGTCGTTCTCAACGCCGTTTGCCCTGAACGTTTTCAGCCAGCGCACGCTAATGATGACCTCGCAAATCCTGTTCCTGATTGCTGGCATAGTGCTGGCGACAGCGAGTTCGCACGCCATAATGCTGGCGGGTATCACCCTGATTTGCGCGGGATTCTCGGTAGGTTTTGGCGTGGCGATGAGCCAGGCCCTGGGGCCGTTCTCACTGCGCGCCGGTGTCGCCAGCTCGGCGCTAGGCATTGCTCAGGTATGTGGCTCGTCTCTGTGGATTTGGCTGGCGGCGGTGATCGGTCTTAATGCGCTGAATATGCTGATCGGGATACTGATTGGCTGTAGCATGGTCTGCATCCTGTTAATCATGGCGATACAGCCCGCAGCGCACTATGAAGAAGCCCATCAGCAGCCTCGACCTTAACCTGTTACTGTGCCTGCAGCTGTTGCTGCAGGAACGCAGCGTCACCAAAGCCGCAAAACGCATGAACGTCACGCCGTCAGCGGTGAGTAAATCGCTGGCGAAACTGCGCGACTGGTTTGACGATCCGCTGTTTGTGAAAACGCCGCTGGGCCTGCTGCCGACACCGCTGACGGTGAGCCTTGAGCAAGATCTGACGGACTGGATGCAAATCGGCAATCAGATCCTCGACAAGCCCCATCACGATTCGCCGAGCGGACTGAAATTCGAAATGGCAGCGGAAACACCGCTAATGCTGATCCGTTTTAATGCCCTGCTTGAGCAGGTGAATCAGCGCTACCCGCAGGCGACCGTGCGGATGCGGCACTGGGATTACGACTCGCTGGATGCCATTACACGCGGCGAGGTCGATCTCGGCTTTACCGGGCGTGAAACGCATCCGCGCTCGCGCGAATTGCTAAAGCTTCTGCCGTGGTTTATCGACCACGAAATCCTGTTCAGCGACAGACCTTGCGTCTATCTGCGCGAGGATCATCCGGCGCTCCAGGAAGAGTGGAATCTCGACACCTTTTTGCGCTATCCCCACATCAGCATCTTCTGGGAACGCAGCGACACATGGGCGCTGGACGAGGTGCTAAGAGAGATGGGCCGCGAGCGCAACATTGCCCTGAGCCTGCCAGGCTTTGAGCAGTCGATGTTTATGGCGGCGCAGCCTGGCCATAACTATATCGCCACCGCGCCTCACTATTGCCATCACTATAATCAGCTCCACCAGCGCAAGCTGGTCAGTCGTCCGATTCCGATTGACGAAGCGCTCGCCGAAAAACTCAATGTTCCCTTTACGCTGATCTGGCATAAACGGAACAGCCACAACCCGAAAATTATCTGGCTGAAAGAGACGATTAAGGCGTTGTACTGCGATTCTCTGCGTCAGAGATCCGATTTTTCCCTCTAAAAATGTAAAGTTCGGTCCCCAGGCTTCTCATAACGGGATTTACCGATTAAAACAGATGCGAAGTTAAGCGATAATCATGTAACCGTTTAACCTGTCACTGACCATTATCATGGAGCGAAAAATGGCAACGCATTTTGCAAGAGGACTTCTGACCGAAGGACGCCTGGTGTCAGTCAGACTCTCCTCATCCTGTCACAAAGAAGCACACAAGCTCCCGGAGCACCGACGCTCGCGATTTCTGGCTTCACGGGCGTTACTCGCTGAGCTGTTATTCATGCTGTACGGCACGAGCGAGCTTCCGGAGATGATCACCCAGCCCGAAGGCCGCCCGGTTTTTGCCGATCCTGAACTGCCGCGTTTTTCCATCGCCTATACGGGGAATATCGTTGGCGTGGCACTCACAACCGAAGGCGATTGCGGACTGGATATGGAACTCCAGCGCGCCACTCGCGGCTTCCACGGACCCAACGCCCACGACGCTTATCCGTTATCGAGCAATGAAAATCTGTGGGTGCGTAATCAAAACGATCCCAACGAAGCTAAAGCTCAGCTCATTACCCTACGTCAAAGTATTCAAAAGCTCTCAGGCTGCGCGGTGGACGATGCCAGACTGTTACAGCTATTGCCCGGCTCAGGCCGCCTGCGGGCGACCAAAGCGGCGCGCGTTGAAGCCCTCAGCGACGCCGAAGACGTGCTTATTTGGTCGATTGCCGTCACGCCCGCCATTGAACGCCTGAAAATCTGGGAATTTGACAGCCGCGACGGATGGCGTAGCCTTCCTGATGTTCCCGCGCGTGCTAACGAACCCGCCGCACGTCTGATGAGATTAACCAGTTTACCGGCAGAAAAAGCTCTTACCTTTAACTGACCCGCTCATGGGCCATCATGATGAAAAAGGAGTAATCATGTCTGATACGTTGAAAGTTGTTACGTTACTGGGAAGCCTGCGCAAAGGTTCATTTAACGGGATGGTTGCCCGCACGCTGCCAAAACTGGCCCCCGCTGGAATGGCTGTCTCCGCGCTGCCATCAATTGGTGATATTCCGCTGTACGACGCCGATGTTCAGCAGGAACAGGGTTTTCCGCAAAGCGTGGAAGCGCTTGCAGAGCAGATTCGTCAGGCCGATGGCGTCGTGATTGTCACGCCTGAATATAACTACTCGGTACCGGGTGGGCTGAAGAATGCGATCGACTGGCTTTCCCGCTTGCCGGAGCAGCCACTTTCCGGCAAGCCGGTGCTAATTCAGACAAGTTCGATGGGCGCAATTGGTGGCGCACGCTGCCAGTATCATCTGCGTCAGATTCTGGTGTTCCTGGATGCGATGGTGATGAACAAGCCGGAGTTTATGGGCGGCGTGATTCAGAACAAAGTTGATACGCAGACGGGTGAAGTGGTAGATCAAAGCACGCTGGATCATCTGACCGGTCAGTTGACCGCGTTTAGCGAGTATATTCAGCGGGTTAAAGCCTAATAAAAAGCCCGGTGGCGCTAACGCTTACCGGGCCTACACTCTTCTGTAGGTCAGGTAAGCGAAGCGCCACCTGACACCACAAACCGCACCTTAGTGTGCGTCGATAAACACAATCTTCAGCACGAACAGCAGCGCCACCACGATAACGCATGGGCTCAGTTCGCGGAAACGACCGGTACCGATTTTCATCACACAGTAGGAGATAAAGCCCAGGGCGATACCTTCGGTGATCGAGAAGCTAAACGGCATCATCACGGCAGTCACAAACGCCGGAACTGCTTCAGTTAAATCTTCCCACTTCACACGCGACAGGCTCGACGTCATCAGCACGCCGACGTAGATCAGTGCGCCTGCGGCGGCGTACGGTGGAACCATCCCCGCCAGCGGAGAGAGGAAAATCACCAGCAAGAACAGCAGGCCAACGACGACAGCAGTCAGGCCGGTACGGCCACCGACGGAGACGCCGGAAGAGGACTCGATGTACGCCGTAACAGAAGAGGTGCCGATGAAAGACCCGGCTACCGAGGAAATACTGTCCACATACAGCGCCTGCTTCATGCGCGGGAATTTACCTTTCTCATCCGCCAGACCCGCTTTATCGGTCACGCCGATAAGGGTACCTGAGGAGTCGAACAGGTTTACCAGCATGAAGGAGAAAATCACACCCGCCAGGCCGAGGTTAAAGGAGCCAGCCAGATCAACATGGCCAATTACGGTGGTCACACTCGGTGGTGCAGAGACAATGCCGTTGTAATGCACGTCGCCAAGCATCCAGCCCAAAAGGGTGGTCACAATAATAGACACCAGAACTGCAGCGTGAATATTACGCGAGGCCAGAATCGCAATGATAAAGAAGCCCAGCACGCCCAGCAGTACGCTGTGAGAGGTCAGATTACCGATGCTCACCAGGGTATCCTGGTTAGGGACGATGACACCGGCGTTTTTCAGACCCATCATGCCGATGAACAGACCGATACCGCTGGTGATACCCACGCGCAGGCTCACCGGGATATTGGCAATCATCCAGTAACGCACGCGGAAAATGGTCAGCAGCAGCAGGCCGACAGCGCCCCAGAAGATAGCGCCCATTCCCACTTGCCACGGCAGGCCCATCGCCTGCACAACCACGAAGGCGAAGAAGGCGTTCAGACCCATTGCCGGTGCCAGAGCAACCGGAAGGTTGGCGAACACGCCCATCAGGATGCTGCCGAGAGCGGCGATCAGACAGGTGGTCACGAAGACGGCGCTGGTATCCATGCCAGCAACGCCCAGAATTTGCGGGTTAACAAAAACGATATAAACCATCGTCAGGAAGGTGGTAAATCCGGCGATCACTTCGGTGCGTGCCGTTGTGCCGTGCTCGCGCAGTTTAAACACGCGCTCAAGCAGACCCTGACCAGATGTCTGGGTAGTGTGTTGTTGGCTCATCATCAGTTTCCGAACAAGGAGGGAAAAATCCGTCGCTATCCTATACCAAAATGCGACAATAGGCGCGTTTGCGAGATACTTTTTTTCATTGATTTTGCTTATACGGCAACGATTGCGTCTCGCAAAACTGCATTACGTAAACGTTAAACTTGTTAAAAGGGAAAGGCATGTCCGGAATTGAAGCGGTATTTTTCGACTGCGACGGTACGCTGGTCGACAGTGAGGTCATTTGTTCCCGCGCGTATGTCAGCATGTTCCAGGAATTTGGCATTACGCTCGATCTCGAAGAGACATTTAAACGCTTCAAGGGCGTCAAACTGTACGAGATCATCGACATTATCAACGCTGAGCACGGCGTCAGTCTGGCGAAAGCCGACTTAGAACCGGTTTACCGCGCCGAGGTCGCACGCCTTTTCGACTCGGAACTGGAAGTGATTGCCGGAGCGAATGCGCTGCTCGATGCAATGACGGTGCCGATGTGCGTGGTGTCTAACGGCCCGGTCAGCAAAATGCAGCACTCTCTCGGCAAGCTTGAAATGTTGCACCATTTCCCGGAAAAACTGTTCAGCGGCTACGATATCCAGCGCTGGAAGCCCGATCCGGCCCTGATGTTCCACGCCGCAAAAGCGATGAACGTGAACGTTGAGAACTGCATTCTGGTGGATGATTCCAGCGCAGGCGCGCAGTCAGGGATTGATGCGGGGATGGAGGTGTTTTACTTCTGCGCCGATCCGCATAACAAGCCGATTAGCCATCCGAAAGTGACAACCTTTACCGATCTGGCGCAGTTGCCGGAGCTGTGGAAGGCGCGCGGGTGGGATATTACGCGTTAATGAAAAAAGCCGGATGGCGCTAGCGCTTATCCGGCCTACAAGTCCCGTAGGGCGGGTAAGCGAAGCGCCACCCGCCAAAAAGATCACTCTTTCGGGTCTTTACCCGCCAGCAGCTTATCCAGCTCATCCCCGCCCACGTGACGGAAATCTTGTCCTTTCACGAAGTAGAAGATGTATTCACAAATGTTCTGGCAGCGGTCGCCGATACGCTCGATAGAACGCGCGCAGAACAGCGCGGTCAGCACGCTTGGAATGGTGCGTGGATCTTCCATCATGTACGTCATCAGCTGACGCACGATGCCTTCATATTCCTGGTCGACCTTCTTGTCTTCACGGTAAATACGTACCGCTTCATCCAGATCCATACGCGCGAACGCATCCAGCACATCATGCAGCATCTGCACCGTATGACGGCCCAGGGATTCCAGGCTGACCAGCAGCGGCTGGTGCTGGTGGGAGAATTTCTCCAGCGCGGTGCGGCAGATTTTATCCGCCACGTCGCCAATACGTTCCAGCTCAGCGATGGTTTTGATGATCGCCATCACCAGACGCAGGTCGCTCGCCGTCGGCTGACGTTTAGCGATGATGCGCACGCAGGCTTCGTCGATCGCCACTTCCATCATGTTGACGTTTTTGTCGCCTTCGACAACGCGCTTCGCCAGCTCGCTGTCCTGGTTGTGCATGGCGGTGATCGCATCAGAAAGCTGCTGCTCGACCATGCCACCCATCGTCATCACCTGGGTGCGGATACTTTCCAGCTCTGCGTTGAACTGGCCGGAAATGTGTTTGTTAAGATTGAGATTGTCCATGATTCACTCCAAATCAACCGTAGCGGCCAGTAATATAATCTTCGGTTTGTTTCTTCGCGGGCCTGGTGAACAGAGCATCTGTGTCACTAAACTCAATCAACTCGCCCAGGTACATAAACGCCGTATGGTCGGAACAACGCGCAGCCTGCTGCATGTTGTGGGTCACGATCACCACGGTGTAATCCTGTTTCAGCTCGGTGATCAGCTCTTCGATACGACCGGTGGAGATCGGGTCGAGGGCCGAGCACGGCTCATCCAGCAGCAACACTTCCGGGCGAATGGCGATACCGCGCGCAATGCACAGACGCTGCTGCTGACCACCGGAGAGAGAGTATCCGCTCTGGTGCAGTTTATCTTTGGTTTCGTTCCATAATGCGGCCTTGGTCAAGGCCCACTGCACGCGCTCATCCATATCAGCACGCGAGAGCTTTTCGAACAGACGTACGCCAAAGGCGATGTTGTCGTAGATCGACATCGGGAACGGCGTCGGTTTCTGGAACACCATCCCCACTTTGGCACGCAGCAGGGCGATGTCCTGGGTATTGGTCAGAATATTGTCGCCATCCAGCAGAATTTCGCCTTCCGCGCGCTGCTCAGGATACAGTTCAAACATCTTGTTAAAGGTGCGCAGCAGGGTGGATTTCCCACAGCCTGATGGACCGATAAATGCCGTGACCTGGTTTTTGGCGATATCCAGGTTGATGTTTTTCAGGGCATGGAATTTACCGTAGTAGAAGTTCAAATCACGAACCTTAATCTTACCCGGTGCAGTATCAACCATACTCATTGACTCATTTCCTCATTCGGCGCCGCGTTATGCCGCGCCGTCAAAATTAACCGTGTTTCTGCTTCGCGAAAATGACGCGCGCCAGAATGTTCAGCAACAGTACGCAAAGGGTAATAATCAGCACCCCGGCCCAGGCCAGCTGCTGCCACTCCGCGAACGGGCTCATCGCAAATTTAAAGATGGTGACCGGCAGGTTAGCGATCGGCTGCATCATGTCCGTGCTCCAGAACTGGTTGGAGAGCGCGGTGAACAGCAGCGGCGCGGTTTCACCCGCGATACGAGCAATCGCCAGCAGGATACCGGTCATGATCCCCGACACCGACGCTTTCAGGGTGATCGCCGAAATCATCTTCCATTTCGGTGTCCCCAGCGCATAAGCCGCTTCACGCAGGCTGTCCGGCACCAGTTTAAGCATGTTCTCGGTGGTACGAATCACGATAGGCACCTGCAGCAGCGCCAGCGCAATCACGCCCGCCCAGCCGGAGAAGTGTTCCATCTGTGCGACCACGATGGTGTAAACGAACAAACCGACCACGATAGACGGCGCAGAAAGCAGGATATCGTTGATGAAACGAATCACTTCTGCGACCCAGGATTTACGGCCATATTCCGCCAGATAAATCCCCGCCATGATGCCGAGCGGCGTACCGACAGCGGTCGCCCACAGGATCAGTAATCCGCTACCCGCCAGGGCGTTCGCAAGACCACCACCAGCGGTATTCGGCGGCGGAGTCATTTCGGTGAACAGCGCAATCGACATACCGTCGATGCCGCGCGTCACGGTAGAGAACAAAATCCACACCAGCCAGAACAGACCAAACGCCATAGTCGCCATCGACAGCGTCAGCGCCAGACGGTTTTTCATACGGCGACGCGCCTGCATTTTGCGACGAGATTCAGCCAGTTGAGCGGTGGATTGCATTTCGAGCGTTGTCATTAGCGTGCCCCCTCACTTTTTGCGAGGCGCATAATCATAAACTTAGAGATCGCCAGAACAATGAAGGTGATAACAAACAGGATCAGACCCAGCTCCATCAGCGCCGCCACGTGCAGCCCTGATTCCGCTTCAGCGAACTCATTCGCCAGCGCAGAGGTGATGCTGTTGCCAGGCATGTACAGCGAGACGCTGTCGAGCTGGTAAGTGTTACCGATGATAAAGGTCACGGCCATAGTTTCACCCAGCGCGCGACCTAAGCCGAGCATTACACCGCCAATCACACCATTTTTGGTGAACGGCAGAACGATACGCCAGATAACTTCCCAGGTGGTGCAGCCGATGCCGTAGGCCGACTCTTTCATCATCACCGGAGTTTGTTCGAACACATCGCGCATAACCGCCGCAATGTACGGAATAATCATGATAGCGAGGATAACGCCTGCGGCCAGGATACCAATCCCGAACGCCGGGCCGGAGAACAGCGCGCCCACAAACGGGATATTGGAAAGAATGTTCCCCACCGGTTCCTGGAAGTAAGTCGCAAACAGTGGCGCAAAGATGAATAAGCCCCACATGCCGTAAACGATACTTGGGATTGCCGCCAGCAGTTCAATCGCGATACCCAGAGGGCGCTTCAGCCAGTTAGGTGCCAGCTCTGTCAGGAACAGGGCGATACCAAAGCTTACCGGAACCGCGATCAGCAGGGCGATGAACGAGGTCATCAGCGTGCCGTAGATCGGCACCAGCGCACCGTAGATGTCGTTTGGCGCGTCCCACTCTTTGGTCCACAGGAAGGCAAAACCGAATTTCTGGATGCTCGGCCAGGAGGAGAAAATCAGTGAAACGATAATGCCGCCCAGCAGCAATAGCACAATCAGCGCAGCCAGTCTTACCAGCGCGCTGAAAATTTTGTCACCATGTTTCCCCGGAGGGCTAAAAGCAGGCTTGGTTGCAGCCATAAATCACTCTTCTATTTTGAGACGTTTTACGATTATGCCCGGTGGCGCTTACGCTTACCGGGCCTACAGATTAAACCGTAGGGCGGGTAAGCGTAGCGCCACCCGCCATCTTCGTTAAATATATCCTGTTAGTACAGCGCTTTACCGCTGCTGTCTTTCACGTTGGTTTTCCATGCAGCACGAATCTGCTCAACCACGCTGTCCGGCAGGCTGGCGTAATCCAGGTCATTAGCCTGTTTGCCGCCGTTTTTGTACGCCCAGTCAAAGAACTTTAGCACTTCAGCGCCCTGCTCAGGTTTCTTCTGATCTTTGTGGACCAGGATGAAGGTGGTAGACGTGATTGGCCACGCGCCGTCACCTTTCTGGTTAGTCAGATCCTGTGCGAAGGTTTTGCTCCAGTCTGCGCCTTTGGCAGCATTCGCAAAGTTCTCTTCAGTCGGGCTAACCGGTTTGCCATCGGCAGAGATCAGCTTGGTGTAAGCCAGGTTGTTCTGCTTAGCGTAAGCGTACTCTACGTAGCCGATTGAGCCAGGCAGACGCTGTACGAACGCGGCGATACCGTCGTTACCTTTACCGCCCAGACCAGTCGGCCAGTTCACGGTAGAGCCCGAACCGATTTTGGATTTCCACTCTTCGTTCACTTTCGCCAGGTAGCTGGTGAAGACGAAGGAGGTACCGGAACCGTCAGCGCGACGAACCACGGCGATGTTCTGCGAAGGCAGTTTGACACCAGGGTTCAGTTTGGTGATGGCTTCGTCATCCCATTTTTTGATTTTGCCGAGATAGATATCACCCAGGGTTTTGCCATCCAGCACCAGTTCGCCAGATTTCAGGCCAGGGATATTCACGGCCAGCACAACACCACCGATAACGGTTGGGAACTGGAACAGACCTTCCTGCGCCAGTTTGTCATCAGACAATGGAGCGTCTGATGCGCCGAAATCGACGGTGTTCGCGGTAATTTGTTTCACGCCACCGGAGGAGCCGATACCCTGATAGTTAACCTTGTTACCGGTTTCTTTCTGGTAAGTATCAGCCCATTTGGCATACACCGGCGCAGGGAATGTTGCACCAGCACCAGTCAGGCTTGCTTCTGCGAATACAGAGAAAGCGCTCAGAGATAAGGTCGCGGCGACAACAGTTGCGACAGTGGTACGCATAACTTTCATAATGTCTCCTGCAAGATTTCGTAAATCATTGTTTGAGTGGCTACGATGAGCAAAGTAGGACAAACAGGTGACAGATAAATGTACGAATTATGACAGTTTTATGACACTGAAAGTTTGATTTAAGAATTGGCAAAATTATCATTAACAATCATCGTGTTAGACGACTATATGACAGTGCGATTTCAGAAAAATTTTATTTCTATGACACTAAAAAAGTAGCTGAAGATGACAGATTGTCATAAATAAAAAAAACGGGAGGGGGTGAAAAAAGCTCCACCCGAAGGTGGAGCCTGAAGGGATTATTCTACGGTAACGGATTTCGCCAGGTTACGTGGCTGATCGACGTCGGTGCCTTTGATCAGCGCGACGTGATACGCCAGCAGCTGCAGCGGAACGGTGTAGAAGATTGGGGCAATAACTTCTTCGACGTGCGGCATCTCGATGATGTGCATGTTGTCGTTGCTGACAAACCCGGCATCCTGATCGGCGAAGACGTACAGCTGGCCGCCACGGGCGCGGACTTCTTCGATGTTCGATTTCAGTTTTTCCAGCAGTTCGTTGTTAGGCGCCACAACAATCACCGGCATGTCGGCATCAATCAGCGCCAGCGGGCCGTGTTTCAGCTCGCCAGCAGCGTAGGCTTCCGCATGGATGTAAGAGATCTCTTTCAGCTTCAGTGCACCTTCCAGCGCAATAGGGTACTGATCGCCACGGCCAAGGAACAAGGCATGATGTTTGTCAGAGAAATCTTCAGCCAGGGCTTCGATGCGTTTGTCCTGCGACAGCATCTGCTCGATACGGCTCGGCAGCGCCTGCAGCCCGTGAACGATATCGTGCTCAATAGAGGCATCCTGGCCTTTCAGACGCGCCAGTTTCGCCACCAGCATCAACAGCACGGTCAGCTGAGTGGTGAACGCTTTGGTCGACGCCACGCCGATTTCGGTGCCGGCTTTGGTCATCAGCGCCAGATCGGATTCACGCACCAGCGAAGAGCCTGGGACGTTGCAGATCGCCAGAGAACCGAGATAGCCCAGCTCTTTTGACAGACGCAGCGCCGCCAGGGTATCCGCCGTTTCGCCGGACTGAGAAAGGGTGATCATCAGGCTGTTACGGCGCACGGCAGATTTGCGATAGCGGAATTCCGAGGCGATTTCGACATCGCACGGCACGCCCGCCAGCGCTTCAAACCAGTAGCGCGAAACCATACCGGAGTTATAAGAGGTGCCGCAGGCCACGATCTGGATATGCTCGACGTTCGCCAGCATTTCGTTGGCGTTGTCACCCAGCTCGCTCAGATCCACTTCACCGTGGTTAATACGCCCGGTCAATGTGTTCTTTATCGCGTTCGGCTGCTCGTAGATCTCTTTCTGCATGTAATGACGGTACGCGCCTTTGTCGCCCGCATCGTACTGCAGATTGGATTCGATCTCCTGACGCTTGACCAGCGCGCCGGAATTATCAAACACCGTCACGCTGCGACGGGTCACTTCCGCGATGTCACCCTCTTCGAGGAAAATAAAGCGACGCGTCACCGGCAGCAGAGCCAGCTGATCGGAAGCAATGAAGTTCTCGCCCATACCCATGCCGATAACCATCGGGCTGCCGGAACGTGCCGCCAGCAGGGTGCTTGGATCGCGAGAATCCATGATTACCGTACCGTACGCGCCACGCAGCTGAGGAATGGCGCGCAACACGGCTTCGCGCAGCGTACCGCCCTGCTCAAGCTCCCAGTGAACCAGGTGCGCGATAACTTCGGTGTCAGTTTCGGAGACAAAGGTATAGCCACGCGCTTTCAACTCTTCGCGCAGCGGTTCGTGGTTTTCGATAATGCCGTTATGCACCACCACAATGTGTTCAGACACATGCGGGTGCGCGTTGCCTTCTGAAGGTTCGCCGTGCGTCGCCCAGCGGGTGTGCGCGATGCCTGTTCCGCCATGCAGCGGCGTTTCTTCCGCCGCTTGCGCCAGCATTTGCACTTTACCGAGACGACGCAGACGAGTCATATGACCTTCTGCATCCACCACTGCCAGACCGGCAGAGTCGTAGCCACGGTATTCCAGACGACGTAAACCTTCGAGAAGGATTTCAGCAATATCACGCTGCGCAACTGCGCCAACAATTCCACACATAGTTAGATTTCCTGAGAATGGCGTTATGCCATGCGTTGTCGCTGACCTGTATTACTCTTCGTCCTTCACGCTGTGACTGCGTTGGCTGCACGTGCTCGCCATGGTCACTTACTTAAGTGAGCTCCCATGGACTCTCACGTTTGCCGCCTTGTCACAACGCGAAATCCTTTGAGTATGCCTTTTTAGGGCGCCCCGAGCCTTGTAGAGAGTGGGGTTATAGTTATGGTTACTGCCAGTGGGGGGAGATATATCTTTATCTCCTCACCCGAGTTAGCCTGATGGCGGCTATGCCTTATCAGGCCTACTTAATCGTAGGGCGGGTAAGCGAAGCGCCACCCGCCTTGTTGTTACTTTTTCTTCACCGGACGCTGCCAGCCTTGCTTGTGCACCTGCGGTACGCGGCTGAGCACCAGCTCATTATCCGCCACATCGCGCGTAACGGTCGTTCCGGCGGCGATGGTCACGCCTTTACCGATCGTGACCGGAGCCACCAGCTGCGTATCGGAACCGACAAACACATCGTCACCGATGATGGTTTTAAACTTGTTCGCGCCATCGTAGTTACAGGTGATCGTACCCGCACCGATATTCACGTTGTCGCCAATTTCCGCATCGCCCAGATAGCTCAGATGACCCGCTTTGGAGCCTTTACCCAGACGCGCTTTTTTCATTTCAACAAAGTTGCCAACGTGCGCGCCTTCCAGCAACTCAGCGCCTGGACGCAGACGCGCGAACGGGCCGATGGTGCAGGCCGCTTCCAGGTGCGCATCTTCCACCACGCTGTACGGGCTGATTTCGCAGTCATCGCCAATCACGCTGTTTTTGATAACACAGCCAGTGCCGATTTTGACGCGATTCCCAAGCGTGACCTGACCTTCAATAATAACGTTAGTGTCGATTTCCACATCGTGCCCGTGAATCAGCGTCCCACGCAGATCAAACCGCGCCGGATCGCGAAGCATGACGCCCGCCAGCAGCAGTTTTTCAGCCTGCTCAGCCTGGTAAACACGTTCCAGACGGGAGAGTTGCAGGCGGTTGTTCACGCCCTCAACTTCGCTCAGACGCTCGGGATGAACGGCGACGATCTCATTCCCTTCGTGGTGCGCCAGGGCAATGATATCGGTGATGTAGTATTCACCCTGTGCATTGTTATTGTTCAGTTTTGCCAGCCAACGCTTCATGTCCGCGCCGTTGGCGATCAGGATACCGGTATTGATTTCCTGAATCTGGCGCTGTTCGTCAGAGGCATCTTTGTGCTCAACAATGCCGGTCACTTTGCCGTTTTCACGCGTGATGCGGCCATAGCCGGTTGGATCGTCGAGTTTTACGGTCAGTAAGCCGATGCCACCCTGCGGTTTGGCTTCACGCAGGCGAGTCAGCGTTTCTACCGCGATCAGCGGGACATCGCCGTAGAGCATCAGAATGTCTTCGTCATCCGCAAAGAACGGCGCGGCCTGCTGCATCGCATGGCCCGTTCCCAGCTGTTCTGCCTGAAGGACCCAGTTGAGTTTGTCATCATGCAGGGTTTGCTTGAGCAGATCGCCGCCGTGGCCATACACCAGATGGACCTTGCTTGCGCCAAGTTCCCCAGCAGCATCAATGACATGCTGCACCATTGGCTTTCCTGCCAGTGTGTGAAGCACCTTAGGAAGATCGGAATACATGCGCGTACCTTTGCCAGCGGCAAGGATGACCACGCTCATCGTATTATTTAACATACGCGTCCTGACTGTAATTTGAGTGAGAAGTAAAACCCTTTGACGTTGAAAATTCTACATATTTTGCGTCATAAAATGGAACGCTGGTAAAACGTTCAACATCCGGCGATATTCGCTATTTGAGGATAGTTTTGCGGTCAGAGTAAATCACTTTTTCTCTGGAAAATAGCTTTCTTAAGGCAAGTCGCGAGGGTTCACAACAGGTTAGCGATTTTTTCGCCTCAAGAATAAAGATCCGTACAAAGCAAAACAGTGTTTTAATTATTCAATATTGTGACACCTAAAAAAGAAACACTGTTTCATCTTGATGATAATGGCGCTCAATTATCAATCAGGAGAATAAGATGAATTATAAAATACCTCTGGCCCTAATGATGTGTAGCTCCTTTGCTGTTTCTGCTGCCGGGCAGCACGTCTGGAAAGCAATTGCCTTTGGGCAATCAACCGATCTTAACTTTTCGTCTAACGTGTTGCCGGAAAAAATAGGCGTCAACGACGTCACCATTGACGGCAAAAAGCTGACGCCGCAGGACGTGGCCGATCTCTCAAAACCCATCACCATTGAAAGTCGTGGCGGCAAGATCGCCAATTCTCACGACGGGTTAACCTTTTTCTATACCGAACTGCCGACTCGCGAGAATTTCGAATTGTTGGCCACCGTCAAAGTTGAGCAGTTTGGCCCGGAGAATGGCGCAAAACCCGCCGCGCAGGAAGGGGCCGGACTTCTGGTACGCGATGTCATTGGCGTGCCGCGCCAGCAGCCGCTAAAAGAGGGTTATGAAGAGTTTCCAGCGGTCTCAAACCTGGTAATGAATGCCATTATGACGCAGGATAAAAAGGACCATCAGCGAGTCAAAATGCAGGCGGTCACCCGCGAAGGGATTTCCCAACCCTGGGGTAACGCGGGCGCGGCAATCAAAAAGCAGAGCTATAAAGAAGAGATCGACCTGGGCAAAACGCCGGAATTTCGCCTGAAGCTGCAACGCACCAACGACGGCTTTATCACCGCCTGGTCTCCCGTAGGAAGTGACGAGTGGATCAGCCAAAGCGTACCGCGTGCGGACTTGATCTCGGTGCAGGATAAAGAACACTATTACGTCGGATTTTTCGCCTCGCGTAATGCCAAAATCACCGTAACGGACGCCTCGCTGACCACCTCGGTCGCAGAAACTTCGGCCTCGAAACCCTGGCAGGCAAAAGCGCTACCGGTTGTCGTACAGCTAACTTCCGCCAGCAAAAGCACCTCTGATAAGTACCTTGTTCAGGCCCGAGCGAATAACGATGGCGTGTTTAGTGTGCGCCAGAACGAAGTGGTGATCGGTAATGATAAAGCAGTCAAAGCCGGGGAAATGTATTCCTTGCCAACCACGCTGACAGAAAATAATACCTTTAACCTGAGCTTTACCCCCGCGCAGGGCGAGGCGATTCAGCAGCAATTTACCGTTGATAAAGTGAATGAATTTACAGAAATGACAATTCACGCCGCGCCTGATGGAAAAGCCGACGGAAAAGGCACGCTCGCCTCGCCGCTGGATTTAGCCACAGCAATTGACCTGCTCGCACCGGGCGGGACTATCGTCCTTAAAGCCGGGGATTATCCGCGCAGCGAAATTCCACTGTCTGCCAGCGGCAACGCCGATCGGCGCAAAATATTGCAGGCAGACGGCAAGGCCGTGATTCACGGTCTGCTGGTGGATGCCAGCTACTGGGATATCAAGGGCGTGGATATTACCGACAAAAGCCTGCGCATACAGGGCAGCCATAACCTGATTGAAAATGTCACCGCATACCGTAACGACGATACGGGCATTCAAATATCGTCCCCGGATAACGTGGGCCGCGCGCTGTGGGCAAGCAATAACCGGGTGATTAACTCTGAATCCTACGCCAATGAAGATCCCGGCAAAATCAATGCCGATGGTTTTGCAGTGAAGATGCGTGTCGGGGAGGGCAATCGTCTGGAAAATTGCTATTCGCACGACAACATCGACGACGGTTTTGATCTGTTTAATAAGATAGAAGATGGCGCAAACGGCGTTGTGGTGATCGAGAATTCAATCGCCCGCAATAACACCAGCAACGGCTTTAAACTGGGCGGAGAAGGGCAGCCGGTGGCGCATGAGGTGCGTAACAGCAAAGCGGAAGGGAATCATCTGGATGGATTTACCGACAACTTCAATCCCGGCAAGCTGGTGGTGACGAACAATGTGGCGTTGGACAATCAACGCTTTAACTTTATCTTTCGTCCGAGCCCGTATGGCGACGCTTCAACGCAAGGTGTGTTCAGCGGGAATAAATCCATACGCACGCAGCGCGGTCGCTATGATGATGCTGTGGTCGGGAATATTGATGAGACGAACTATTTTATCGCGGACGGGAAGAGCGTGAATAACAGCGGGGAAGAGCTGCCAGATGGCGCTTCGCTTATCACACAACGGTAAGCGTGGCGCCACTCGGCATACAGCAGATTACAGGTTGAACGTACCGAAAGAGACGTTCATGTTGCTGAAGAGAGCGATGACTTTATTGATCAGTTTCATGTTGGTATCCCAATTTTGCTGGAGTTAATTATGTGACACACATCACAAAAAGAAGTCTACTCCTCAATTTTTAACCGATCAATATTTTTGTGACGAAAATCACAAAATATTAAAACACCTTTTCAGTTCCATAAAATCTGAAACGCAGCCATAAAAAAAGCCAGTCTGGAATCCAGACTGGCTTTTGTGCTTTTCAAGCCGGTGTTACATCGCTTTTTTGGTTAACTCGATAACGCGAAGTTTCGCGATCGCTTTAGCCAGCTCAGCTGAGGCCTGTGCGTAATCCACGTCGCCATGAGAGCTCTTAATGTGCTCTTCTGCTTTACGCTTCGCTTCCAGAGCTCGTGCTTCGTCGAGATCCTGTCCACGAATAGCGGTATCAGCAAGAACGGTCACACTACCAGGCTGCACTTCAAGAATGCCGCCGGACAGATAGATAAACTCTTCATGACCGAACTGTTTTACGATGCGGATCATACCAGGCTTAATGGCGGTGAGCAGCGGGGCGTGCCCTGGGAAAATACCCAGTTCACCTTCACTGCCCGTTACCTGGATTTTCTCGACCAGACCAGAGAACATTTGTTGCTCTGCGCTGACGACGTCCAGGTGGTAAGTCATTGCCATATCACCCTCCGATTAAGGCGTTAAAGTTTTTTGGCTTTCTCGACAGCTTCATCGATGGTGCCAACCATATAGAACGCCTGCTCTGGCAGGTGATCGTATTCGCCTTCCATGATGCCTTTAAAGCCACGGATGGTATCTTTCAGCGATACGAATTTACCCGGAGAACCGGTAAAGACTTCTGCAACGAAGAACGGCTGGGACAGGAAGCGCTGGATCTTACGCGCACGTGCTACCACCAGTTTGTCTTCTTCAGACAGTTCGTCCATACCCAGGATCGCGATGATGTCTTTCAGTTCCTGGTAACGCTGCAGGATGGACTGAACGCCACGCGCGGTGTCGTAGTGTTCCTGACCAACAACCAGTGGATCCAGCTGACGGCTGGTAGAGTCCAGCGGGTCAACGGCCGGGTAGATACCCAGAGACGCGATCTGACGGCTCAGTACCACGGTTGCATCTAAGTGAGCAAAGGTGGTGGCTGGAGATGGGTCAGTCAAGTCATCCGCAGGTACGTATACCGCCTGAACGGAGGTGATAGAACCGGTTTTGGTAGAAGTGATACGTTCCTGCAGAACGCCCATCTCTTCCGCCAGAGTCGGCTGATAACCTACCGCTGATGGCATACGGCCCAGCAGTGCAGATACTTCAGTACCGGCCAGGGTGTAACGGTAGATGTTATCAACGAACAGCAGTACGTCACGACCTTCGTCACGGAACTTCTCAGCCATAGTCAGGCCGGTCAGTGCCACACGCAGACGGTTTCCTGGTGGTTCGTTCATCTGGCCGTAAACCAGGGATACTTTATCCAGAACGTTGGAGTCGGTCATTTCGTGGTAGAAGTCGTTACCCTCACGAGTACGCTCACCCACACCAGCAAACACGGAGTAACCGGAGTGCTCGATCGCGATGTTACGGATCAGCTCCATCATGTTTACGGTTTTACCCACACCCGCACCACCGAACAGACCGACTTTACCGCCTTTTGCAAACGGGCAGATCAGATCCATTACTTTGATACCGGTTTCCAGCAGTTCCTGAGAGCTTGACAGCTCTTCATAGGAAGGCGCTTCGCGGTGAATCGCCCAACGCTCTTCTTCGCCGATGTCGCCTTTCATGTCGATCGGCTGACCGAGCACGTTCATGATACGACCCAGCGTTGCTTTACCAACCGGGACTTCGATCGGATGCTCGAGGTCTTTAACTTCCAGACCACGACGCAGACCGTCGGAAGAACCCATGGCGATAGTACGCACGATACCACCACCGAGCTGCTGCTGAACTTCCAGCACCAGGCTCTCATTACCATTCTGAACCTCAAGAGCATCGTACACGCGCGGTACGGCATCCTGAGGGAATTCGACGTCAACCACGGCGCCGATTACCTGGACAATTTTTCCAGTAGCCATCTTGAATCCTCTACGAATTAACCTGGTTATACCGCGGATGCACCACCGACGATTTCGGTGAGTTCCTGAGTAATGCTGGCCTGACGAGCTTTGTTGTATACCAACTGCAGCTCTTTAATCAGGCTGCCGCCATTGTCGGTCGCGGCTTTCATCGCCACCATACGTGCGGCCTGCTCGCTGGCCAGGTTTTCTACTACGCCCTGATAAACCTGAGATTCAACGTAACGACGCAGCAGGGTATCCAGCAGCGGTTTCGGATCAGGTTCATACAGGTAATCCCAGGCTTTATGTTTTAACTCTTCATCTTCTGATGCCGGCAATGGCAGCAGCTGAGTGAGGGTCGGAACCTGAGACATCGTATTAATAAATTTGTTGCTGACCACATACAGTCTGTCCAGACGGCCTTCATCATAGGCCTGCAACATCACTTTAACCGGGCCGATCAGTTCGGACAGGGACGGGTTATCACCCATGCCGGTCACCTGAGCGACAATGTTGCCACCCACTGAATTAAAGAAAGAAACGCCCTTGGAGCCGATCATCGCGATATCGCTCTGAACGCCTTTGTCGGACCAGACTTTCATTTCAGCCAGCAGCTTTTTGAACAGGTTAATGTTCAAGCCACCGCACAGACCACGGTCGGTAGACACCACCAGGTAGCCCACGCGTTTAACGTCGCGTTCTTCCAGGTAAGGATGTTTGTATTCCAGATTACCGTTCGCAAGGTGACCAATCACTTTGCGCATGGTATCTGCATAAGGACGGCTGGCCGCCATGCGCTCCTGCGATTTACGCATTTTGGAAGCGGCGACCATTTCCATCGCTTTAGTGATCTTTTGCGTGTTCTGGACGCTTGCGATCTTACTACGTATCTCTTTTGCGCCGGCCATGAGCTTCTCCTCAATGCCTTGCGGCCTGTCCTAAGACAAGCCGCCGGACGTTACCAGGACTGGGTTGCTTTGAAGGAATCGAGGATAGCTTTCAGCTTGCCTTCGATTTCGTCGTTATAGCCACCGGACTGGTTAATCTCTTGCATCAGCGGAGCGTGATCACGGTCAACGTAAGCCAGCAATGCGGCTTCGAAGCTACCGATTTTCGCCAGTTCCACATCTTCGAGGTAACCGCGTTCAGCCGCGAACAGCACCAGGCCCTGTTGTGCAACAGACATTGGGGCATACTGTTTCTGTTTCAGCAGCTCGGTCACTTTCTGACCATGGCTTAACTGCTTACGGGTCGCTTCATCCAGATCGGAAGCGAACTGAGAGAACGCAGCCAGTTCACGATACTGTGCCAGAGCGGTACGAATACCACCGGACAGTTTCTTGATGATCTTAGTCTGAGCAGCACCACCCACACGGGATACGGAGATCCCTGGGTTAACCGCAGGACGAATACCGGAGTTGAACAGGTTGGTTTCGAGGAAGATCTGACCATCGGTAATGGAAATTACGTTAGTCGGAACGAACGCAGAAACGTCACCCGCCTGAGTTTCGATAATCGGCAGCGCAGTCAGGGAACCGGTTTTACCTTTAACTTCACCATTGGTGAACTTCTCAACGTACTCAGCGTTAACGCGGGATGCGCGCTCCAGCAGACGGGAGTGGAGGTAAAATACGTCGCCCGGGAAAGCTTCACGTCCTGGTGGACGACGGAGCAGCAGGGAAACCTGACGGTAAGCAACGGCCTGTTTAGACAGGTCATCGTACACGATCAGTGCATCTTCACCGCGGTCACGGAAGTATTCGCCCATTGCGCAACCGGCATATGGCGCCAGGTATTGCAGTGCAGCGGATTCAGAAGCGGTAGCCACCACAACAATGGTGTTTGCCAGTGCGCCGTGCTCTTCCAGTTTACGAACCACGTTAGAAATGGTGGACGCTTTCTGGCCGATAGCCACGTACACACATTTGATACCGGAGTCGCGCTGGTTGATGATCGCATCGATTGCCATCGCGGTTTTACCGGTCTGACGGTCACCGATGATCAGTTCACGCTGGCCACGACCGATTGGGATCATGGCATCAACGGATTTATAACCAGTCTGAACTGGCTGATCAACGGACTGACGTTCGATAACGCCTGGTGCGATAACTTCGATTGGCGAGAAGCCATCGTTATCAACCGGGCCTTTACCGTCGATTGGTGCACCCAGGGTGTTCACCACGCGACCCAGCAGGCCACGGCCAACTGGAACTTCCAGAATACGACCGGTACATTTGACTTTCATGCCTTCGGCAAGGTCAGCGTACGGGCCCATAACTACAGCACCTACGGAGTCGCGCTCCAGGTTCAGTGCGATAGCGTAACGGTTTCCCGGCAGGGAAATCATTTCACCCTGCATACAATCGGCCAGGCCGTGGATGCGGATAACACCGTCACTTACAGAAACAATAGTACCTTCGTTGTGAGCTTCACTCACAACACTGAACTGAGCAATGCGCTGCTTGATCAGTTCGCTGATTTCGGTGGAATTCAGTTGCATGCTCCAGTCCCCTTAAGACTGCAAGACGTCTGCAAGGCGTTCAAGACGGCCGCGTACGCTGCCATCAATGACCATATCACCCGCTCGGATGATTACGCCTGCCATTACAGACTTATCGATTTTGCAATTCAGCTTAACTTTGCGTGACAGACGTTTTTCCATCGCGGCGGTGATTTTCGCAAGCTGTTCTTCACTCAGTTCATTCGCAGAGGTTACTTCAACTTCGGCGGTAGCTTCACTGAGAGCACGTAAGTGCTGGAACTGCTCGAGAACATCCGGGAGCACTCGCAGACGACCGTTTTCAGCCATGACCTTAATCAGGTTCTGGCCGTTGTCATCCAGTTGCTCACCACAAATGGCGATAAACGATGCAGCAAGGGTTTCGGGTGCTAGTGCACCGGAAAGCATCTCAGCCACTTGCTCGTTTTTCGTTACCTCAGCGGCAAACGCCAGCATATCCTGCCAGCGATCGACATTTTGGTGTTCGACGGCAAAGTCAAAAGCTGCTTTGGCGTAGGGGCGAGCTACCGTAACAAATTCAGACATCAGCCCCTCCCTCCTTACAGTTCAGCGACAAGTTTGTCCACGATGTCGCTATTAGCAGCTTCATCCACGGAACGTTCGATGATCTTCTCGGCGCCAGCAACAGCCAGAATCGCAACCTGCTTACGCAGTTCTTCACGAGCACGTTTACGCTCAGCATCAATTTCAGCCTGCGCTTGTGCAACGATCTTGGTACGTTCCTGTTCTGCTTCAGCTTTGGCTTCGTCCAGGATCTGAGCACGGCGTTTGTTAGCCTGTTCAATGATTACCTGAGCTTCACCTTTCGCTTTTTTCAGCTGGTCTGTCGCGTTGGCCTGTGCAAGGTCCAAATCTTTCTTAGCGCGCTCTGCGGAAGCCAGACCGTCAGCAATTTCTTTCTGACGTTTCTCGATGGCTGCCATTAAAGGCGGCCATACATACTTCATGCAGAACCAGACAAAGAGAATAAACGCGATGGCCTGGCCGAGGATTGTTGCGTTCATGTTCACAGCACAATACCTCTTTAATTTCTGTGGCTTGGGTTTTTAAAAACGACTTACGCGACAGCAAACATCACGTACAGACCCAGACCTACAGCGATCATCGGGATTGCATCCACCAGACCCATAACGATAAAGAACTGAGTACGCAGCAGAGGAATCAGATCCGGTTGACGCGCTGCGCCTTCCAGGAATTTGCCCCCGAGGATGCCGATACCGATCGCAGCACCGATAGCCGCCAGACCCATCATCACAGCGGCAGCCATGTACAGCAGATCCATATTCAGGTTTTCCATGACAGTCTCCAGTTTGTTTCAATAAAAACGTAGTAGTGGTGGTAAAAAAATCAGTGCTCTTCAGACGCCATCGACAGATAGACGATCGTCAGAACCATGAAGATAAAGGCTTGCAGCGTAATGATCAGGATGTGGAAAATGGCCCATGGCACATTCAGAATCCACTGTGACCACCACGGCAGAAGACCCGCGATCAGAATGAAAATCAGCTCACCCGCATACATGTTGCCGAACAGTCGCAGACCGAGAGAAACCGGTTTGGACAGCAGGCTTACGCCTTCCAGGATCAAGTTGACCGGAATGAACGCCCAGTGGTTGAACGGCTGCAAGGTAAGCTCTTTCACGAAGCCGCTTACGCCTTTCATTTTGATGCTGTAGAAAAGAATCAGGATGAATACGCCCAGCGCCATCGACAGGGTGATATTCACGTCAGCAGACGGAACCACACGCAGTGCAGGCAGGCCGAGAACATGCTCACCGATGTACGGCAGCAGGTCGATAGGCAGAAGGTCCATCAGGTTCATCAGGAAGACCCAGACGAAGACAGTCAGTGCCAACGGAGCAATCAGCTTGCTCTTACCGTGGTACATGTCTTTGACGCTGCCATTAACGAAGCCGATGACCAATTCGATAGCCGTCTGGAATTTCCCTGGAACACCGCTGGTCGCCTTTTTAGCAACGCTACGGAACATGGCCAGGAACAACAGACCCAACACCACCGAGAAGAACATGGAGTCAATGTTGAGCGTCCAGAAGGTGGCCGGGGCGTTATGCGGATCCACCAGCGAGAATGTACGCAGGTCCATCTGAAGGTTCGTCAGATGGTGACCTATGTAATCCTGCGGCGTCATATTTTCTGAAGCCATGATGCCTTTTACCCTTTGTTGTTGATTACAGCTGGCGCCAGAACTTGTACCACCAGCACCAAAACCCACGTCGCGATCAGCGGCAAAAATACCACTTTGAAAACAGCCAGCGCCACCACCAGAAAGGTAAAGGTCAGCAACACCTTACACACTTCACCAAGAGCGAAGGACCAGGCCACGCGGCCTTTGGCAGGTGTATGCGCCTGATGACGCCAGGCAAAAATCATAAACAACATGTTTGGCAAAACCACTGCCAAACCTCCACAAACTGCGGAGATGCCCCAGAAGGGGTCTTTGAGGCAGAACAGCAGTCCACTTGCTATCACAGCCAGAAACTGAATGAACAGAAGCTTACGAGCAACGTTTCGACTCAAGAGCGACACTGACATCACGTTTTTACTCCTGCTCCCTTCGAGGTATGTCGCGTGTCGTATAAAACGTTCTTTAAGGCTCAGAGTCAAGCATCAAAAAGCGGTCAAATTATACGGTGCGCCCCCGTGAATTCAAACATTAAGTAGCGAAAAGGTGAATAAATGTTTAAATAATTTTCCCCAGCGCTCTTTTTTAACTTTTCGCCAAACATTGAACAGTTTGGCTAAACTGCAAACAGCGCGGAAACGTTGAATACAAAGCGTGCACAAGATCACAAAATAAGCATTTACGATAAGGTCATATTTATCAAATCAATAAATCGGTTTATTTCATCTTTATGATATTAAAGATAAATGACAGTAACTATTTTCAAAACAGTCCTGTACACAACAAAAACCACTCATTGACATTTTTAATAAAACTTTAACAACACTTCTCGTTACTGAATTCGACTTTTAGCAGGCTGATATTTTCAGTGTTGACTATCTTTTGGCTTAACCATAGAAATCAGGTTAACTTCAGGAAAACCCACTGTAACAACATGGTTAAAATCAATTCAGAGAAACACCTTTCATAACGCTGATTTTTAACACTCCGGGATCAGCACGAATTACACATTTTTTATTATATTTTTAAAAATTGTTTGGCTTAATTATCACCAAATGCCGTTCGCCATCGAGTTGCGGTACCCGCAGCTTAACAATGGATTCGACGGTATATCCATCAGGGAGTTGGGCGATTTCATCATCAGGAACCAGGCCTTTGAGCGCATAAAAACGCCCCTCTTGCGCGGGCAAATGCTTACACCAACTGACCATATCGTTGAGCGAGGCAAACGCGCGGCTAATGACCCCGTCGAACGGCGGCTCTGACGGGAACTCTTCTACCCTGCTCTGGACCGGCTCAATGTTATTGAGCTTCAATTCATGCTGTACCTGACGCAGGAAGCGAACACGTTTCCCCAGACTGTCCAGCAGCGTGAACTGGCACTCAGGCCGCACGATGGACAATGGAATACCCGGTAAACCAGGGCCGGTACCCACATCAATGAAACGCTCACCCTGCAGGTGAGGTGCAACCACAATACTGTCGAGAATATGGCGAATCAGCATCTCGTTGGGATCGCGTACTGACGTGAGGTTGTACGCCTTATTCCATTTGTTCAGCATATCGACATAGGCCACCAGCTGATTTTTCTGGTGATCGGTGAGCGAAATACCTGCTTCATCCAGCAGACGAGAGAGTTTGTTGAGCACGGTGAATACCTGTTGAAGGACTGACTGGCGGGTGGCGCTGCGCTTACCCGCCCTACGGAATTAGGTAGGCCCGGTAAGCGTAGCGCCATCGGGCAATTTTTCAAGGAATTAAGCGCTGCGGCGCAGCATACCTTGTTTCTTCAGCCACACCAGCAGTATAGAAATCGCGGCGGGCGTCACACCTGAGATGCGCGATGCCTGACCAATCGACACAGGTTTATGATCGTTCAGCTTGGCGATCACTTCGTTGGACAGCCCCGTCACCTGACGGTAATCCAACACCGCGGGCAGCAGCGTGTTCTCGTTACGCTGTTGTCTTTCGATTTCATCCTGCTGACGCGCAATATAACCTTCGTATTTGACCTGGATTTCGACCTGCTCGGCCGCTTCGGCGTCGTCCAGACCTGGCGCGAACGGTGTCATCTGCACCAGCTTCTCATAGGTCATTTCCGGGCGGCGCAGCAGATCTTCCCCGCTGGCTTCTCGTGAGAGTGGCGCAGTCAAGTGAGCGTTCACTTCGGCTACGGATTCAGTCAGAGGATTCACCCAGGACGTTTTCAGACGCTGGCGTTCGCTTTCGATACGCTCCAGCTTCTGGTTGAAACGCGCCCAGCGTTCGTCGTCGACCAGACCCAGCTCGCGGCCCATTTCAGTCAGACGCAAATCGGCGTTGTCTTCACGCAGCATCAGACGATATTCCGCCCGTGAGGTGAACATCCGGTACGGTTCTTTGGTACCGAGAGTGCTGAGATCGTCAACCAACACGCCCAGATAGGCCTGATCGCGACGTGGTGCCCAACCCTCTTTTTCCGCCGAGAAGCGCGCAGCGTTAAGACCTGCAAGCAGACCCTGAGCAGCGGCCTCTTCGTATCCGGTGGTGCCGTTGATTTGTCCGGCAAAGAACAGACCCTGGATAAATTTGCTTTCCAGCGTCGGTTTCAAATCGCGTGGATCGAAGAAATCGTACTCAATAGCGTAGCCAGGACGAACGATTTTTGCGTTCTCCATGCCCTGCATTGAGCGAACAATTTGCATCTGTACATCGAACGGCAGGCTGGTGGAGATGCCGTTCGGGTAAATTTCGTTGGAGGTAAGACCTTCCGGCTCCAGGAAGATCTGGTGCTGGTTACGATCGGCAAAGCGCATGACTTTGTCTTCGATCGACGGACAATAGCGCGGCCCGATCCCTTCGATCACACCTGCATACATTGGGCTTCGATCGAGGTTATTACGGATCACATCATGGGTTTTTTCATTGGTGTGCGTGATGTAACACGGCACCTGCTGAGGATGCTGAGAAGCAGAACCCATGAACGAGAAGACGGGCATCGGGTTGTCGCCGTGCTGTTCAGCCAGCACGCTAAAATCGATGGTACGAGCGTCGATACGCGGAGGCGTACCGGTTTTCAGACGGCTGACGCGCAGCGGCAGTTCACGCAGACGGCGAGACAGCGAAATGGATGGCGGATCGCCTGCACGGCCACCGCTGTAGTTATCCAGGCCGATGTGAATTTTGCCATCGAGGAACGTCCCGACCGTCAGTACAACGGATTTAGCGCGGAACTTCAGGCCCATCTGGGTAACGGCACCCACGACACGATCATTCTCAACGATAAGATCTTCAACCGCCTGCTGGAAGATCATCAGGTTCGGTTGGTTTTCCAGTGCGGTACGCACAGCCTGGCGGTAAAGCACGCGGTCTGCCTGAGCCCGAGTGGCTCGTACAGCGGGGCCTTTGCTGGCGTTTAGTATCCTAAACTGAATACCGGCCTGATCGATCGCTTTCGCCATCAAGCCGCCTAAAGCATCGACTTCTTTTACCAGGTGTCCTTTCCCAATGCCGCCAATCGCCGGATTACAGGACATTTGTCCCAGCGTGTCGATATTGTGTGTCAAAAGCAGAGTCTGTTGACCCATACGCGCTGCGGCCATTGCTGCCTCAGTGCCTGCATGACCCCCGCCAATGATGATGACGTCAAAAGGATCCTGATAAAACATGCTTTCCTGCCTTGCGTAAAGCGGTTTGAAAATGGATTTAAGCCCGGGCCGTGGATTCTACTCAAGTTTAGTCTTTCAAGAAAGCATTGGGATCTTGGCTATTAAAAAGAAGATCTTCTTATTTAGAGATCTGTTTTACTATGATCTCTTATTAGGATCGCCATCTTCTGTGGATAAGCGGGATCTCGTAAGAAAGATCATAAGGTTAGAAAGGATCGTTTGCTGTGAATGATCGGTGATCCTGCCGCGTATAAGCTGGGGTTAGATCCGGTACTTATACACAGCTCAAAAACCGAGCAAGAGTTATACGTTGGATAACTACCGCTTAATCCAAGCTTTTAACCAGACTTATCCACATCTGATCGCGTGATCTTTAATCGTTATTGAGTAAATTTTTCCATTCACCCAGCCATTCTTCTGCTGGATCCTCTGGAATATCGTGATCGAGGATGTTGATCTTCAGCGTTTGGCCGATCTGTTTTGCCCCACAGGATGCGATCGCGGCTTCTACTTTCTCTACCGCACCGCAAAATGTGTCGTATTCACGACTACCAATCCCAATCGCGCCAAAACGCACGGCTGACAGGTCTGGAAGCTGTTCGAGAAGCTCATCATAGAGAGGCTGCAGGTTATCCGGGATATCACCGGCACCGTGCGTGGAGGTGATCAGCAGCCAGATCCCATCAGACGGGAGATCTTCCAGTAACGGACCATGCAGTGTCTCGGTTGAGAATCCGGCGTCTTCAAGCTTTTCCGCCAGGTGTTCTGCAACATATTCCGCGCCGCCAAGAGTACTGCCACTGATAAGAGTAATATCTGCCATGATCGCTCGCTCATATAAAGAGGGGAACATCATACGCTGTGAGCGAGCTGGGATCTACCTGTGGAAAATGTGGTAATTAAATTGCCCCGCTAAGGGCGAATGGTACGCATGATAGGGTTCTGCAGGGAGATCAGCGTCTCGGTGGACTGAATTTCATCAATTGTTTGGATCTTGTTGATAAGTACCTGCTGGAGGGCGTCGATCGACCGGCACATTACCTTAATAAAGATGCTGTAGTGCCCGGTGGTGTAATAGGCTTCAGTGACTTCTTCCAGGCTTTCGAGGCGGGCTAGTGCGGAGGGGTAATCTTTTGCGCTTTTCAGAATAATGCCAATAAAGCAGCACACGTCATACCCAAGTTGTTTTGGACTGACGTCGATCCGCGCCCCGGTAATAATCCCCGCCTGTTTCATTTTCTCTACGCGAACGTGAATTGTGCCTGGGCTAACGCCGAATTGTTTGGCCAGTTCCGCATAGGCGGTACGGGCATTGGCCATTAACGCTTCCAGGATGCCGCGATCCAGATTGTCGATCTGATAATTTTCCATAGGTTTTTCTTATGATGATTGAGTAATCCTTCTATTTTAGCGCCTTATTTTAGCGAATCAAAAGTGAAGCTGGCTTTTTGTTGTTTGATTATTGAATTGAGTGCCGTTTTTGTTGCTTAATCAATATCAACAGGACGCAGGAGTATAAAAATGAAAACCGCTTACATCGCAAAACAACGCCAGATCAGTTTCGTTAAATCCCATTTCTCACGTCAGCTCGAAGAGAAGCTTGGCCTGATTGAAGTCCAGGCTCCGATTCTTAGCCGTGTCGGCGATGGGACGCAGGACAACCTGTCTGGTTGCGAAAAAGCGGTACAGGTAAAAGTGAAAACCTTGCCAGACGCTCAGTTCGAAGTGGTTCATTCACTCGCGAAATGGAAGCGTCAGACACTGGGACAACACGACTTCAGCGCGGGCGAAGGGCTCTACACGCACATGAAAGCCCTTCGCCCCGATGAAGACCGCCTGACGGCCATTCACTCCGTTTACGTTGACCAGTGGGACTGGGAACGTGTTATGGGTGATGGTGAACGCCACCTGGGTACGCTGAAATCTACCGTAGAAGCGATCTACGCGGGGATCAAAGCGACCGAAGCGGCGGTGAGTGAAGAGTTCGGTCTGGCACCGTTCCTGCCAGACGCGATCCATTTTGTTCATAGTCAGGATCTGCTGAGCCGTTTCCCGGATCTCGATGCCAAAGGCCGTGAGCGCGCAATCGCTAAAGAGCTGGGCGCCGTCTTCCTGATCGGTATCGGTGGCAAGCTGTCTGACGGTCAACGCCACGACGTCCGTGCCCCAGACTATGATGACTGGAGTACCCGCGATGAGCGTGAACTGGCTGGTCTGAACGGCGATATTTTAGTGTGGAACCCGATTCTGGAAGATGCGTTCGAGCTTTCTTCAATGGGCATTCGGGTGGACGCCGACGCGCTGAAGCGCCAGCTGGCGACAACGGGGGATGAAGATCGCCTGAAGCTCGAATGGCACCAGGCCCTGCTGCGCGGCGAAATGCCGCAAACTATCGGTGGAGGTATCGGCCAGTCGCGTCTGACAATGTTGTTGCTGCAACTTTCCCATATCGGACAAGTACAATGTGGCGTGTGGCCGCAGCAGGTTCGTGAAAGCGTCGGTTCCTTGCTGTAATCCTAACGCCGCCAACGTCTGACCAGGCGGCTACGCAACCCGGTATCAAAGCGCCAGATATGATCGAAGATGCGCATGATGCCGGGTTTTCCATGTTGTGACATGGCGACAGCGTGAAAACGATGCTGTTGATCCCGCTGTAACGATTTCACCTTCGCGACCACGTCATCCGGCAGCCGCTGGGCAATAAAATCGGAAATCACCACCGCATCCGCGTCATACCAGTCTCCGCCCTGCATGCGTTCTGCGATGGCGCGAAAACAGCTGGCGATGTCGGTGCCGCCACGAAAACGCTGGCTCAAAAAGCGGATCGCCTGCTCAATACCTTGCTCTCCCGTCAGCTCGTATCCCACCACTTCACTGGAAAACAACATAATAAAGCAGCGGCGCCGATCGGCGAGGGCCACGCGCATTAGCGCCAGGCAAAATGCTTTGGCGCATTGTTCGTTAAAACCGCCCATCGACCCGGAAGTATCGACGCAGACGATAAATGGCCCACGCGGCTGCTCGTCAAAATCCTGATGAACGACCGGGCGCTGACTGATTTTCTCGCGCCAGGACTCACCGTGCAGGCGATAGGTCAGGAGCTGTTTCTCCACCAGCCTACGGTAGAATTCATATTCCAGCTCGGTGATGCCCAGCGTCGCCAGCTCCGTCGGCAGAAGGCGCAGGATATCATCGCTCTGCTGCAGGCCGTCGACCTGTTCCGGCACCGTCGCCGGTTCGCGCACCAGGGTGCGGAAGGTCTCCATCGGCGCATCTTTCTTCGGCACTGACTTTGCTTCCCGCGAACGGCCAAGTTGTTCAGCGATCTGCATCAGCTCGGGTTGTTGTGCCAGAAAATCGCCATATTTAACGATCAGCTGATAGTCGCCGCGCCGGATCTGCCCGGCGCTCATATCCCAAAGACGCCCGGCTGAGTTTTCGTTTTCCACCAGCACCTGCTCCAGCTGGCCGCTTAGGGTCATCCGCTCCTGAACTTCACTGAGCAACTGTTCGCGTTCTTCTTCCAGAAGCTGCTGATTGAGCGAAGTAGTCTGTACCACCAGGCTCAGTCGCCATCGCTGTAAAAAGAGCGTATGCAGCGCGGGTGTAAAGCTGGCGTTGTCCGTGACCAACTGATGAGCCTGGGCTGCATAAGGAGAATGCACTTTATCGAGTAGTGTCAGGATCTGCGGGAGCTGGATGATGAATTGTGCGGTCGAGAGCCGTTGGCTTTGCTGATAACACACCACTTCTTCAGTCAGTTCCGGCGGGACTTCGGTCTCTTTTAGCCGGCGGCGAAGATTATCCCGCCAGCGCGGAAGATCGTCAGTGACAGCCTTTTTTATACGGGGAAACTTTTCAAAGAATGCTGCCAGCTGAGGCGAGGCGAGCAAGGTGAGCAGGATCTCCTCGATCATCCCCTCCTCTCCGACTGCCAGCATCACATTGAGCGTATCCAGAGTTAGCATTGACGCGCCTGTTTGATCTGCGCGCTGACATCCTGCAGGCTGGCTTCGATACGACCTAACCAGTCGCTATGAATAAAGAGACATTTTTGTTGTTCGCTGAAGCGCGTGTGCTGCTGGTGCCATTCAGTATCGAGTGCTTCGAGCTGCTGTTTTATCTCTTCCGGAACATTCTCCGAGGCATTCCCAGGCAACGCGAGACGAGAGCCTTGTAAACTCACATCGCGGATTACCAGATGCAAGCTGGTATCCACTTCCAGATTCAGTACCTGGGCAAAGCCAATACCGTTTAGCTTTCCGCGGATTTCGCCGTTTTTGTCCAGCCACTGTGACAGCGCGTCGCGCTCAATGGTGATATGCACCACCTGCATATCGTGGAGTTTTAACGGTTGCTGGAGCAAGAGTGTCAGCGAGGTTTCCGTCAGTTCGGTGGGTAACTCGTAGTGAGGTTTACGCGAAAACATCCCGCCGAGTCGGCTGACCTTCAGCGCCGTTTTATCACTTTGCTGCTGCTGAAGCTGAATGCGTCGCTGAGTAATAGCGCCCAACTGGGTGAGCATCGCCTGCTGCCCCCACGCGTGCCCGGTCATCAAAACGTCCAGCTGTTGCTGCATCAAATGCATACCTTCGCCGTCGTGCCACAGACAATCTTTTAACAGGATAAGATCGATAGGGGCGACAGCATCCCGTCCACTGAATAATGCGCTGGCCTGCAACAGACGAATGGCTTTTTTCCAGCGACGATCCGAGACATAAGGCGCAGCAGGTAATACATCCAGCTGCTGGCGCAGCATGAAGATCAGCTCAAAAACGGCGTCGGGAAGTTTCACCTTACCGATATCCTGCTGCCACTGTTGATACTCTTCGTCTGTCACCTGTAGCGACGGCGCAACCGGATTTTCATTCTCATCCTGCTGGCTTATCAATAAAGAGCGGAAGTTCGACTTGTCCTGCACTTTATCCAGCCACAGGCGAATTAGCATTCGGTCATACAGCGCTTCGAGGCTGCTGTCGGCTTCAGGAAGTTCGTTGGATGCGGCCACCAGCAGACGCATCGGGATTTTTTCCTCGAACGCGCCGTTACGAAAACGGCGTTCGTTGATAGCGGTAAGCAGGGTGTTCAGTATCGCCGGGCCAGCTTTCCAAATCTCATCCAGAAAAACGATTTCAGCTTCGGGTAGATAGCCCGCCGTTAAGCGCTGATAACGCCCCTCATCTTTCAGGGCCTGAATCGAGAGCGGGCCAAACACCTCTTCCGGGGTGGAAAAACGGGTCATCAGATATTCAAAGGCGCGCGCGTTCTGGAAAGCAAATTTAAGTCGGCGAGCAATCAGGCTTTTAGCAATGCCGGGTGGACCGAGCAGGAACACACTTTCACCGCTGAGCGCTGCCAACAAACAGAGCCTAATCGCGTGGCTGCGTTCGAAAAGGCCTTTCTCCAGCGCACCGCTGAGGCGGGAAATTCTTTCTGCTAATAAATGTGAGTGAGCCATAATTGTGTTGCATCCTTTCGGCGTCGTCGCAGCTAATTGATGCGAGTATAGACGTTTCAGCATGGGCTGGTAATAGACTGAAGTGCGGCACTATTTTCTTTGCGCTACATTAATGTGGTTGCATTTAGGGGTACGATCTTGCGATTAATCGTGCATACTGTGCGCCTTTTTGTGGGCCAAGGGACTAAGCACACATTTGTTATACAACGAAAAGACTAGTCTATGAGCACTGATAATAAGCAATCATTACGCGCTATAACGCTTGCGGCCATTGGGGTTGTGTACGGTGATATCGGTACCAGCCCGCTCTATACGCTTCGCGAATGTCTATCCGGTCAGTTTGGTTTTGGTGTTGAACGTGACGCCGTTTTTGGCTTTTTGTCACTTATATTTTGGCTGCTGATCCTGGTCGTCTCGGTTAAATATCTCTCTTTCGTCATGCGTGCAGATAACGCCGGTGAAGGTGGGATCCTGACGCTCATGTCCCTTGCCGGGCGCAATACCTCGGCAAAAATGACCTCGTTCCTGGTGATTATCGGCCTGATTGGCGGCAGCTTCTTCTATGGAGAAGTGGTTATCACCCCGGCGATTTCGGTCCTCTCAGCGATAGAGGGGCTGGAGATTATCGCGCCGCAGCTGGATACCTGGGTGGTGCCGCTCGCCATTATTGTGCTGACATTGCTGTTCGCGATTCAGAAGCACGGTACGGGGCTGGTGGGTAAGCTGTTTGCGCCGATTATGCTGGCCTGGTTCCTGATCCTGGCGGCGCTCGGGCTGCGCGGTATTCTTTCCAACCCGGAAGTGCTGCAGGCGCTGAACCCAATGTGGGCGGTACACTTCTTCCTCGAATACAAAACCGTGTCGTTTGTCGCGCTCGGCGCTGTCGTGCTGTCGATTACCGGTGTGGAAGCGCTGTACGCAGATATGGGCCACTTCGGTAAGCTGCCGATTCGTCTGGCCTGGTTCTCCGTGGTGCTGCCGTCTCTGGCACTGAACTACTTTGGCCAGGGCGCGCTGCTGCTCAAACATCCTGAAGCGATCAAGAACCCGTTCTTCCTGCTGGCCCCTGACTGGGCGCTGGTCCCGATGCTGATCCTCGCGACCCTGGCGACGGTGATTGCCTCACAGGCGGTAATTTCCGGCGTCTTCTCCCTGACGCGCCAGGCGGTTCGTCTGGGCTATCTGTCGCCGATGCGTATTATTCACACCTCGGAGATGGAATCCGGGCAGATCTACATTCCGTTCATTAACTGGCTGCTCTACTTTGCCGTGGTGATCGTGATTGTCAGCTTCGAGCACTCCAGCAACCTGGCGGCGGCGTACGGTATCGCCGTGACGGGCACGATGGTGCTGACCTCGATTCTCTCCACGACGGTGGCGTACCGGAACTGGCACTGGAACAAGTTCCTGGTGGCGCTGATTCTGGTCGGTTTCCTGTGTATCGATGTGCCGCTGTTCTCCGCAAACCTCGACAAAATCGTCTCCGGTGGCTGGCTGCCGCTGACCCTGGGTCTGGTGATGTTCCTGGTGATGACCACCTGGAAGAGCGAGCGCTTCCGCTTGCTGCGCCGTATGCATGAGCACGGTAACTCTCTTGAAGCGATGATCGCCTCGCTGGAAAAATCCCCGCCGGTACGCGTGCCGGGCACCGCGGTGTATATGTCGCGTGCGTTGAACGTTATCCCGTTTGCGTTGATGCACAACCTCAAGCACAACAAAGTGCTGCACGAGCGCGTGATTCTGCTGACGCTGCGCACCGAAGATGCGCCTTATGTGCATAACGTTCGCCGCGTACAGATCGAGCAGCTTTCGCCGACCTTCTGGCGCGTGGTGGCGAGCTACGGCTGGCGCGAAACGCCAAACGTGGAAGAGGTATTCCACCGCTGTGGTCTTGAGGGGCTGAGCTGTCGAATGATGGAAACCTCGTTCTTTATGTCGCACGAGTCACTGATCGTCGGCAAACGTCCGTGGTATCTGCGTCTGCGCGGCAAGCTGTATCTCATTCTGCAACGTAACGCCCTGCGCGCGCCCGACCAGTTCGAAATCCCGCCTAACCGCGTGATTGAGCTAGGGACGCAGGTCGAGATTTAACATCCGCAATACCTTCCAAAAATGCCGGGTGGCGCTTCGCTTACCCGGCCTACTTTACCCGTAGGCCCGCGCAAGCGTAGCGCCGCAGGGCAATTCTGTTGCTCCCCATTTCACTTAGCGAAACGTTTCGACGTTGATCACAATTCTGTTACGTCATGATGGTTTTCTGAACACCGTTGAGATTAAACTTAATTCAGCGAAACGTTTCGCTAGTGGAGCAAGAAAATGAAGAAAGGTACGGTACTCAATTCTGAAATCTCGTCGGTTATTTCCCGTCTTGGGCATACCGATACGCTGGTGGTTTGCGATGCAGGCTTACCGGTTCCGCGCAGCACAACCCGTATTGATATGGCATTAACACAGGGCGTGCCCTCGTTTATGCAGGTACTGAACGTGGTGACGGCGGAGATGCAGGTTGAGACGGCCATTCTCGCGACGGAAATCAAACAACATAATCCGCAGCTCCACGAAACGTTGCTTAGCCACATCGAGCAACTGCAACAACACCAGGGAAACACCATAGAAATTCGTTACACAACGCACGAACAATTCAAACAACAAACCGCAGACAGTCAGGCGGTGATTCGCAGCGGGGAATGCTCCCCGTATGCGAATATCATTCTCTGTGCTGGCGTCACCTTCTGAGGCCATCATGGACGCATTATTGCAACTCAAAGGGATCGATAAATCGTTCCCGGGCGTAAAAGCCCTCTCCGGCGCGGCGTTAAACGTTTACTCCGGGCGCGTCATGGCGCTGGTGGGTGAAAACGGCGCGGGCAAATCCACGATGATGAAAGTGCTGACCGGCATTTACGCCCGTGACGCCGGTTCGCTGCTGTGGCTGGGGAAAGAAACCACCTTTAACGGGCCGAAATCCTCTCAGGAAGCCGGGATCGGCATCATCCATCAGGAACTGAATCTGATCCCGCAGCTCACCATTGCGGAAAACATCTTCCTCGGCCGCGAGTTCGTTAACCGCTTCGGCAAAATCGACTGGAAAAAGATGTATGCCGAAGCCGACATTCTGCTGGCGAAGCTGAACCTGCGCTTCAAAAGCGACCGTCTGGTGGGCGACCTGTCTATCGGCGACCAGCAGATGGTCGAAATCGCCAAGGTGCTGAGCTTCGAGTCAAAAGTTATCGTCATGGATGAACCGACCGATGCATTGACTGATACCGAAACCGAATCTTTATTCCGCGTTATTCGTGAGCTAAAAGCCCAGGGGCGCGGAATTGTCTATATCTCCCACCGCATGAAAGAGATCTTCGAAATTTGTGATGACGTGACGGTATTCCGCGACGGCCAGTTTATTGCCGAACGCGAAGTGTCGTCTCTGACCGAAGATTCGCTGATCGAGATGATGGTGGGACGCAAGCTCGAAGAACAATATCCCCGTCTCGACAAAGCACCGGGTGCTGTTCGCCTGAAGGTCGACAACCTGTGTGGGCCGGGCGTGCATGACGTCTCTTTCACTCTGCATCAGGGCGAAATTCTGGGCGTAGCGGGGTTGATGGGCGCGGGTCGTACCGAGCTGATGAAAGTGCTGTATGGCGCACTGCCGCGTGCCAGCGGGTACGTCACTCTCGACGGTCATGAAGTGGTCACCCGTTCTCCGCAGGATGGGCTGGCAAACGGCATCGTTTATATCTCCGAAGACCGTAAGCGCGACGGCTTAGTACTCGGGATGTCGGTGAAAGAGAATATGTCCCTGACGGCGCTGCGCTACTTCAGCCGCAGCGGCGGTAGCTTAAAGCACAAAGACGAACAGCAGGCGGTGAGTGATTTTATCCGCCTGTTTAACGTGAAAACCCCGTCGATGGAACAGGCGATTGGCCTGCTCTCTGGCGGTAATCAGCAGAAAGTGGCGATTGCCCGCGGCCTGATGACGCGTCCGAAAGTGCTGATCCTCGACGAGCCAACCCGTGGCGTAGACGTCGGCGCAAAGAAAGAGATTTATCAGCTGATTAACCAGTTCAAGGCTGACGGTCTGAGCATCATTCTGGTCTCTTCCGAGATGCCAGAAGTATTAGGCATGAGCGATCGCATTATGGTTATGCATGAAGGGCATCTCGGCGGTGAATTCACTCGCGAGCAGGCCACCCAGGAAGTTCTGATGGCTGCCGCTGTGGGCAAGCTTAATCGCGTGAATCAGGAGTAAGAAGATGACTACCCAGGCTGTTGCTGGTCGCCGCTATTTCACTAAAGCGTGGCTGCTGGAACAAAAATCGCTGATCGCCCTGCTGGTGCTGATCGCGATTGTGTCGACCATGAGCCCGAACTTTTTTACCGTTAATAACCTGTTCAATATTCTTCAGCAGACATCCGTTAACGCCATTATGGCCGTAGGCATGACGCTGGTGATTTTGACGTCGGGAATCGACCTGTCCGTCGGTTCTCTGCTGGCGCTCACCGGCGCGGTGGCGGCCTCGATTGTAGGGATTGAGGTCAACGCGCTGGTGGCGATTGCGGCGGCGCTGGCGTTAGGTGCGGCTGTCGGTGCGGTCACCGGAATGATTGTGGCAAAAGGCCGCGTGCAGGCGTTCATCGCCACGCTGGTGATGATGCTGCTGCTGCGCGGTGTGACGATGGTCTACACCAACGGCAGCCCCGTCAATACCGGCTTTACCGACAACGCCGATCTGTTTGGCTGGTTTGGTATCGGTCGTCCGCTGGGTATTCCTACGCCGGTGTGGATTATGGGGATCGTCTTCCTGGCGGCGTGGTACATGCTGCACCACACCCGTCTGGGCCGCTATATCTATGCCCTGGGCGGTAACGAAGCGGCGACGCGTCTTTCCGGCATCAGCGTCAATAAAGTCAAAATTATCGTCTATTCCCTGTGCGGCCTGTTGGCGTCGCTGGCGGGCATCATCGAAGTGGCGCGTCTCTCTTCTGCGCAGCCGACGGCGGGTACGGGATATGAGCTGGATGCGATTGCCGCGGTGGTGTTGGGCGGTACCAGCCTGGCGGGCGGCAAAGGTCGCATTGTTGGGACATTGATCGGCGCACTTATCCTTGGCTTCCTGAATAATGGTTTGAATTTATTAGGTGTTTCTTCCTATTACCAGATGATCGTTAAAGCAGTGGTGATTTTGCTGGCGGTTCTGGTAGACAACAAAAAACAGTAACTGACGACACTACAGGACATCTTGAATATGAACATGAAAAAACTGGCTACCCTGGTTTCTGCTGTGGCGCTGAGCGCTACCGTGAGTGCGAACGCAATGGCGAAAGACACCATCGCGCTGGTCATCTCTACGCTGAACAACCCGTTCTTCGTCTCACTGAAGGATGGCGCGCAGAAAGAAGCTGACAAACTGGGCTATAACCTGGTGGTTCTGGACTCCCAGAACAACCCGGCGAAAGAGTTGGCCAACGTTCAGGACTTAACCGTTCGTGGCACCAAAATCCTGCTGATCAACCCAACCGATTCTGACGCGGTAGGTAACGCCGTGAAGATGGCAAACCAGGCGAAAATCCCTGTGATTACCCTGGACCGCGTGGCAACCAAAGGCGAAGTGGTTAGCCACATTGCATCTGATAACGTGCTGGGCGGCAAAATCGCTGGTGACTACATCGCCAAGAAAGCCGGTGAAGGCGCCAAAGTTATCGAACTGCAAGGTATCGCAGGGACCTCCGCAGCGCGTGAGCGTGGCGAAGGGTTCCAGCAGGCTGTTGCCGCGCACAAATTTAATGTCCTGGCCAGCCAGCCTGCTGACTTTGACCGTACTAAAGGCCTGAACGTCATGCAGAACCTGCTGACCGCGCATCCTGAAGTACAGGCCGTATTCGCGCAGAACGACGAAATGGCACTGGGCGCGCTGCGTGCTCTGCAAACTGCCGGTAAATCTGATGTGATGGTCGTTGGTTTTGACGGTACGCCAGACGGTGAGAAAGCGGTAAACGATGGCAAACTGGCGGCGACTATCGCTCAGTTGCCAGAGCAGATTGGCGCGACGGGCGTTCAGACTGCGGATAAAGTGCTGAAGGGCGAGAAAGTCCAGGCTAAATATCCGGTTGACCTGAAGCTGGTCGTCAAGCAGTAATAGGCGATTCAGGCCGTCATTGATGGTCTGATGGACTACAAATAAAGAAAAGTGTGGCATACGCCACCGGGTCAAACCGGTGGCTTCTTTACTGGACACCTCAAACATGAAAACCGCAGTCAATCTCGTCGTCCTTGGCAGTATCAATGCCGATCACATTCTTAACCTTGACTCTTTCCCGACGCCTGGCGAAACCGTCACTGGCAATCAGTATCAGGTGGCTTTCGGTGGCAAAGGCGCAAACCAGGCGGTAGCAGCCGGGCGCAGCGGGGCGAACATCGCGTTTATTGCCTGTACGGGTGATGACGACACCGGCGAGCGTGTGCGTAAACAGCTGGAAAGCGACAATATTAATATTGCGCCGGTCAGCGTTGTGGCAGGTGAATCAACCGGCGTGGCGCTGATTTTCGTCAACGCACAAGGTGAGAATGTTATCGGTATTCATGCGGGAGCTAATGCGGCGCTGACGACCGAGCGGGTAGAAGAACAGCGTGGGCTGATTGCCAGCGCAGAAGCACTGCTGATGCAGCTCGAGTCGCCGGTGGAAAGCGTGCTGGCGGCCGCGAAAATTGCACATGAAAATCATACCACTGTCGTACTTAACCCTGCTCCAGCGCGTCTATTATCAGACGAGTTGCTGGCGCTGGTGGACATCATCACCCCGAACGAAACGGAAGCTGAAAAGCTGACGGGCATTCGCGTGGAAAATGATGACGACGCGGCGCGTGCCGCTCAGGCACTGCACAATAAAGGCATCGGAACGGTCATCATTACGCTGGGCAGTCGCGGCGTATGGGCCAGCGTCAACGGTGAAGGCCGCCGCGTTCCCGGCTTTAAGGTCAAAGCGATTGATACCATTGCAGCGGGAGACACCTTTAACGGTGCGCTGGTTACGGCTCTGCTGGAAGGCAGTACGCTGGACAACGCCATTCGCTTTGCTCACGCTGCCGCTGCGATTGCGGTGACGCGTAAAGGGGCACAGCCTTCGGTTCCGTGGCGCAAAGAGATTGATGAATTTTTGAGTCAGCAGAGGTAACGTTTGGCCACAATGAAAGATGTCGCCCGTATGGCGGGCGTTTCTACCTCGACGGTTTCCCACGTCATTAATAACGATCGCTTTGTCAGCGAGGCCATTCGGGAAAAAGTCGAAGCTGCCGTCAAAGACCTCAACTATGCTCCTTCGGCGCTCGCGCGCAGTCTCAAACTTAATCAGACCCACACCATCGGTATGCTGATCACAGCCAGTACCAATCCTTTCTATTCTGAGCTGGTGCGCGGCGTGGAACGCAGCTGTTTTGAACGCGGTTACAGCCTGGTGTTATGTAACACCGAAGGTGACGAACAGCGCATGAACCGTAATCTGGAAACCCTGATGCAAAAGCGCGTCGACGGATTGCTGCTGCTGTGTACCGAAACGCACCAGCCCTCAAAAGAGATCATGCAGCGCTATCCTTCGGTTCCGACGGTGATGATGGACTGGGCACCCTTCGACGGGACCAGCGATCTGATTCAGGATAACTCGCTGCTGGGCGGCGATATGGCGACGCAATATCTGATCGATAAAGACTACACCCGCATCGCCTGCATTACCGGGCCGCTGGATAAAACCCCGGCGCGTTTGCGTCTCGAAGGGTACCTTGCGGCCATGGACCGCGCGGGCCTGCCGGTTCCGGACGGGTATCGCATTACCGGTGATTTTGAATTTAACGGCGGTTTTGAAGCGATGCAAAAACTGCTGTCGCAGGACGTGCGACCGCAGGCGGTATTTATCGGCAACGATGCGATGGCTTTTGGCGCGTATCAGGCGCTGTATCAGGCGGGATTACGCGTTCCTCAGGATATGGCGGTGATTGGTTACGATGATATCGAATTGGCTCAGTATATGACGCCGCCGCTGACCACAATTCATCAGCCGAAAGACGAGCTGGGCGAGCTGGCGATCGATGTATTGATTCATCGGATGGCGCAGCCCGCACTTTCACAGCAGCGGTTGCAGCTTACTCCTGTTCTGATGGAACGCGGTTCTGTTTCGCAGGGTGGCGATCTTTAATCAGATTGCGACCGTCTTTTGGCTTCAGCAGCATAAACACCAGCGCCGAGACCACCGTCAGGACGCCCATCGTAATAAAGGTGTAGTGGAACTGCTCCACCGTGTTCGTCCCTTCCATCCCTTCATAGACGCGCAGCACCGCTGCGCTCACCGCGACCCCAAGACTTATCGACAGCTGTTGCGTTACGGCCAGCACGCTGTTGCCGCCGCTGGCGTTTTCGTCCGTCAGATCCGCAAGGCTGATGGTGTTCATCGAGGTGAACTGGATCGACATCGCCATCCCTAAGATAAAGAGCGGGAGCAGCAGCATCCACGCCGGGAAGGCGGCGGACTGAAGCGAGAACTGCGCAATCATCAGCCCGATAAACACCGTGACGCCCACCAGTGTTTTACGATAACCCAGTCTGCGCAGGATCTGCGTCACCATCGATTTCGCCAGAATGGACCCGACGGCGGTCGGCGCCATCATGCATCCGGCAATGAGCGCCGGATAACCAAACCCGACCTGCAGCATCAATGGCATCAAAAACGGCACGCAGCCGGTGCCCAGGCGCGAAGCGATATTTCCGGCAATGCCCACCGAGAAGGTTCGGGTTTTGAACAACAGCAATGAAATGAGGGGCGTCGGGTGTCGGCGCGCGTGACGTATATAAAGAAGGAAAAGCAAGATACCGCTCAGGATGATGGAAAGCGCGATCCAGGTGGCCACGATTTTTTCGCCAAATAACTCCATGCCTGTAGAGAACAGCACCAGGCTCAGGCCGAACAGGAAAAAACCGCCCATATCAAAGCTGCGCTTCGGCGTGGTGAAGTTCGGCATGTATTTGCGGGCGTAGCAAAGACCGGCCACGCCAATCGGAATGTTAATCAGGAATATCCAGTGCCAGCTCGCCCAGGTCACCAGTACGCCGCCGAGAACGGGGCCGAGGATCGGGCCAACCAGGCCGGGCATGGTGACAAAGTTCAGTACCGGAAGCAGTTCGCTGCGCGGGTAGGCGCGTAATAACGCCAGGCGTGCGACCGGCATCATCATCGCTCCACCGATGCCCTGCAGGATGCGGAAGACAACCAGCTCGGATAAAGAGGTCGAAAGCGCACAGGCCAGCGAGCCGAGGGTAAAGAGCGTGACGGCGAGCATAAAGATCCGGCGCGTGCCGAATCGGTCCGCCAGCCAGCCGCTCACCGGGATCAGCATCGCGACGGTCAGCGTATAGCTGATGATGGCGGATTGCATCGCCAGTGGATAACGGTTGAGACTTTCAGCAATGGCCGGGAGGGCCGTGTTAAGAATGGTGGCATCCAGCGCCTGCATAAAGAAAGCCATTGCCGCAATCCATGGCAATCCCGCCATGCTGCGTGCTTTTTTCTCAGTCATTGATTGTCCAGTTGTTGGTGTGGCGTCGCTAATAAAACCTGGCAGGCGAGTAAAGCGCGTTGGCCGTCGCTATCCTGAATGGCATCAACAATGGCCTGGTGCTGATCCAGCTTCACCACGTCATTCTGAGTAATAGAAGCAAAGTAAGTGTGGTACACCGAGTGGAACAGGGAGGCAAAGGAGGTCAGGAAGGGGTTTCCACTCATCGCGTAGATCTGCTCATGCCAGGCCATATCCACTTCAATCCAGCGCTGGCGGTTGAAATGCTGCTTCAGGAAGGTCATTTCGTCCATCAGCGTATTGAGCTGGGCTTTCTGTTCAGCACTGCTTTGCAGGGCGGCTAGTAAACAGGCCTGCGGTTCCAGGCTGCTGCGCATAATAAGGAAGTGCTCAACGACCTGATGGAAATTCTCTTCAGTCATCCACCAGGAGAGTAGCTCCTGATCGAGGAAGTTCCAGTTGCTCTGGGGCATCACGCGTGTCCCGATACGTGGGCGCGGGAGGACCATGCCTTTCGCGGTTAACGTCTTCACCGCTTCGCGAACGGCAGTGCGGCTCACACCAAACTGCTCTCCCAGTTCCATTTCACCTGGTAGAATGCTTCCTGGCGTATATTTTCCGGCCAGAATGCGTTGAGCCAGTTTCTCTGCCAGCACATAAGAGAGGTTTTTTTGGGCTGCCAGCTGTTGCGCGCTTAAGGGCATCGCTCTTATTCCTTAATGGTTCATGCTATTAAGTATGCCATCTGGCGTGTGATTGTGGCTGCAATAACAGCAAATAGAACAATTTATGGCTTGCCATAAGGCGTATTGGTGAAAAAAAACGCGGTTAGAAAATTTTATTAAGATTCCTCTTGTCACCTCAGAATAACTCCCTATAATGCGCCTCCACTGACACGGAACAACGGCACACAAGCCGCCGGGACAGAAGGGGTTCAGCGATGAACGCCGACAGAGAAAAGCGAAATTAAACGCTTGACTCTGAATGAGGAAAACGTATTATACGGGACCTCGCAACGGTGAGCGAAAGCCGCGTTGCACTGCTCTTTAACAATTTATCAGACAATCTGTGTGGGCACTCAAAGTGACATGGATTCTAAACGTCGAAAGACGCTAAATGAATACCAAAGTCTCTGAGTGAACATACGTAATTCATTACGAAGTTTAATTCACGAGCATCAAACTTAAATTGAAGAGTTTGATCATGGCTCAGATTGAACGCTGGCGGCAGGCC